>DAORTY010000056.1:19978-21395 GCA_035432905.1 Ilumatobacteraceae bacterium
GGGCTCGTCGGCGCGGACCCGAACACAGCTCGTGGCAAACTGCAGGATGCCGGATTCAACGTTGTCGAGGCCAGCGACACGGGCTGCACGGGGGAGAACAAAGTCACATCAACTTCTCCATCGTCGGGATCGCTCGTCAACCCTGGCAGCACCGTCACGCTGTTCATCTGCTACTGAACCATGGAGGCGCCATGAAGTTCCGCCCACGACGTCGAACTGAAACGATACGGGCACTGCGGCAGGAGGTCGATGAGCTCAGGGCGGGGCAGGCGAACCCGCCCACGCGGTCGCGTCGCGGGCTGCTGTTGGCTGCAGGGGCTGCGGCGGTAGGTGCTGCCGGGAGCGCGAAGCCGGCATCAGCTGCTAATGGCGATCCCCTCATCCTCGGGCAGAAGAACGAGTCGAGCCAGAGCACTGAGCTGTACATGAGCACTGGTGACAACATCAAGCATCACCTGTTCGTAGTTCAGGATGCGTGGCCCGACCTGGATGCCACCTTCGCGAATGCGACTGGCGAGAAGCGCCGGGCGGCGATCATGGGGTGGAGTGCCAGTTGGGTCAACGACGGGGTCGCCGGCATCGCGAGCACCGTGGGTGGCTACGGCGGCTACTTCCATGGTGAGTACGTGGACGCCACGGGGCTCTTCGCCGAGGGACGTCGCGCTACCATGCGACTCGGCGCGATGCAGGGCACCCCCACTGACGACTTCGTGACCCGGGTTCCGGGCGAGATCGTCTACGACACCGCAGGCGATCTGTGGTTCTGCGTCGTAGGTGGACAGCCCGGCGACTGGCGAAAGCTCACCGGTCCCAGTAGTGCAGGGTCGTTTCACGCCATCTCCCCCGCCCGCGTCTACGACAGCCGCAGCATCGGCGAGTTAGCCATCAACCAGAGTCGCTTGGTATCAGTTGCGAACATGGTCGACAATCAGGGCGCAACACTCGTACCCAACGTCGTCCCAGTTGGCGCCGCGGCCATCGCCTACAACCTCACCATCACCGGCGCGGTGGGTGGTGGATTCCTGTCCATCAACGAAGGCGGCAATGCTTCGAGCTCCACGAGCGCAATCAACTGGACCGCCTCGGGAGCCACGATTGCCAATGCCTCCATCGTCAAGGTGAACGGCAGCCGGCAAGTGACAGTCGTGTGCGGTGGTGGCAGCACCCACTTCATCATCGACGTGGTGGGCTACTTTCGATAGGGCCTGGCCTCAGTCCCGTCGGTCGGGCGTATTCGCCACGATCCATTCGTGCAACTCGTCGCGGCACGGAACCACGATGACCCCTCGACGCAACTCGATGAGGCCTGCGGACTGGAAGTCGTGCAGTGATCGATTCGCTGTCGGCCGGCGGGTGCCAGCCAGACCGGCGATCAGTTCTTGACGGAGATGCAACGTCACCGGCCCCTCCGAACCGT
>DAORTY010000057.1:0-21111 GCA_035432905.1 Ilumatobacteraceae bacterium
CGGTCGATGTAGCCCGAGCGGTTGCCGTTCCAGAAGTACGTGACGTGCCCGAACTTCTGGGTCTCGCTGACGGCGAAGCTGTGCACCCCTTCGGCGCAGAGGTATTCGCTCATGGTGCGCTCGATGGTGGGTGGCTCGACCAGGTACTGCTTGGGGATCAGCGCATCGCCGTCGTACTGCAACATGCCGGCGAAGTACACCGTCGGGGCCGGACGGCCCTCTGGGCCGGTGCGATCGAAAACGTCGAAGCCGGTCTCCTCGAAGGCCCGTGAGATCTCGATGGCCCGGTCGCCGCGGAAGTTGAACAGCAGCACTGCGTCACCGGGTACGACCATGCCTACTGGCTGCCCGTCGGCGTCGACCACCACGAACTCGGCGAGGTACTGGTCACCGGTGGCGCTCTCGGCGTACATCGACGTGACCGCGTCCGTAGCGGACGTGAATGGTCGACCGACGCCGTGCGTGTGGCACTGATAGCCGCGGGCCACCATCGCCCAGTCCGCACCGTAACGGTCCATCGTGATGCGCATGCGCCCGCCACCCGAGGCGATTCGGAAGTTGCGACCGGGTGCAGCCTCATTGATCTCGGCGAGCACGGCCTCGGTGGCCGCGATGTAGTTGAGCGCGCTACGGGCTGCCACATCGCGACCGTCGTGGAGAATGTGCACGGCAGCGCTCGTCACGCCCTCGAGCGCTGCACGGCGCAGCATCGCGTAGAGGTGCGCGGTGTTCGAATGCACGTTGCCATCGGAGTGCAGGCCGATGAGATGCAGCGTGCCGGCACGACCGTGGGCCATCGCCTGCTTCCACACGGGTGACTCGAACATCGCTCCGCTGGCGATGGCGGCGTTCACCAGCTTTGCGCCCTGGGCGAAGATACGGCCGGCGCCGAGTGCGTTGTGGCCCACCTCGCTGTTGCCCATGTCGTCGTCGGACGGCAGGCCCACTGCGGGCCCGTGGGCGGCGAGCTCGGTGTTCAACTCGCCGGCGTAGAGCTGATCGAGCACCGGGGTGTCGGCCTCCGTGACGGCATTGCTGGGCCCTTCCGGCGCGACACCGACGCCGTCGGCGATGACCAGTAGCAGTGGCCCCGGCCGTCCGCTGAAGGAGGGCAGTTTCTCGAGTGACAGACCTGGCGTCATGCGGCTGCTCCTTCGATGAGGTCGGCGGCGAGGACGGCGCCGTTGCGGCTACGAATGACTGCCGCGCCGGCAGCCATCCGTGTGTGCAGGTTGTCGTCGGCCAGCAACCTGTCGACAGCGCCGGTCAGTTCGTCGTCGGCGAAACCGTAGGTGTCCAGGCGCACGCCGTAGCCAAGTTCGTGCACCCGTTGCGCGTTGTCGTACTGGTCCCAGAACAGCGGCAGCACGATCATCGGCTTGCCGAAGTGGAACGCCTCCGTGGTCGTGTTGTTGCCGCCATGCGTGATGATCAGATCAACGTACGGCAACACATTGGTCTGTGGCACCTGCGCGGCACCCCACATGTTGTCGGGCAGCTCGTACTCGTCGGCCAGCGGCCCCTTGGAGACGATGTAGCGATGGCGGGTGGTGCCGAGCACCGCCACCAGACGACGCATCAGCCCGACATCTGCACTGCCCAGTGAGCCGAGCGAGAGGTAGACCAACCTGCTGCTCGGGTTGCTACGGGTGGCGATCGATGCGGGTAGTTCGAACGGCTCGTCGGTGGTGCGCACGGACGAGTCCAGCCGGTGCCACGTGCTGGCCAGCGGTCGACGGTCGGTGTAGTCCGCAACCTCCGGGTAGAGGTACAGGTTGAGGTCGCCCTCGTGCACGAACTCGAGGTCGGCCAACGGCGGCGCACCGCAGGACTGCACCCACTCGTCGTAGGTCGCCCACATCTCGCGATGCGTGCGGTCGTACTCGGCGTTGAACTCGGCCCACTGCGAACGATCGTTGCTGGCGTATCCGCTGAACAACGGCGGGATGTCGGGCCCCTTCATCTCCAGCGGCTGGCAACTGACCGACCGAACGAACGGGACACCGGCGGTGACGAGCGCGGGGAAGGCGTTGACGTTGTCCTCGATGATCACGTCCGGCCGTTGACGTTCGATGATCTCCTGCAGTTGCGCCTGGCAGTACATCGCACCGTCGATCAGTGCCTGCCAGGTCGGCTGGACGAAGCCGGTCAGCTGTTCGATGGTCGGCCGGCGGAACACGGGCGCGGTGTCGCGGATGAAGTCGATCCAGAACTGACCGGCCACTTCTGGTGCTGCGTCGGGGTCGGGCTCGGCGGGTGCTGTGAGGTGCACGAGGTCCTCGACGAAACCGAGCGCCTCCAGCCGGCCCTCCCAGCTGGCCTCGGCCGCGAAGACCACGGTGTGGCCGCGCTGGCGCAGGATGTTGCCCACGCCGATGCAGTTGTTGGTAGGGCCATATGCGCTTTCCGGCATGAAGAGGAACCTGGCCATCCCCCGTTTCTAGCCGATCATCGCTGGCTAGTGTCGCGTTCGATGGTCACACCCGGAAGTTCTGCAGCGGTGGCGTCCAGGCTGGTCGGTCGCCCGCTGCAGGGCGAGCGTGCCATCACCGTCGACCAGACCAACCAGAGCGTCATCGTCGCCGACGAGGTGGTGGTCAAGTGGTTGCTGCCGCCAGTGCTGGCCCCACATCCGGGCGTCGAACTGTTGCACCACATCGCGGCCCGTGGGTTCTCCGACATGCCTCAGTTCTTGGGCGTCGAGCAGCGCGATGAGCTGGTACTGGCCGTCGCCACCGAGTACCTACCGGGAGCGCTCGACGGATGGGATTGGTTCGTCGACGATGTCGAGGGTTGGCTGCACGGCGCGACCCCGTTGGACGCGATCGTGTCATGGGCCGCTCGGATGGGGGCCTTGACAGCGACGCTGCACGCAGCGCTGTCCAACCTTCAGCAGGGCCTCGTGGCGGCGCGCACCTATCACCTTCAGGCCGTCGATCGGCTGGACGACGCACTGCGGATCGTTGATGGCGACGTGGGGCGTGCGCTGCGCGAGATGGGGCCGGCAGTGCGAGAGGCGTTGGCCCCGCTGGCGGGCAGCGAGGTGTTGGTTGCGCATCGCATCCATGGCGATCTGCACGCCGGCCAATTCCTTCGCGCCGGCGACCGGCTGGTCATCACCGACTTCGACGGCAACCCGTTGGCCGACAGTGCCGAGCGCCGGCTGCCGCAGTCACCACTCGTCGACGTGGCATCGATGGTGCAGTCCATCGACCACGTCGGTCGCATCGTGGTGAAGCGTCGTCGACCGGACCGCGCTCACGCCGTCGACGAGTTCATCGCCGCTGCGACCGATGCCGCACTGGTGGCCTACGGCCCTGTTGACCGCAACCTGCTGCACGCATTGCGTGTCGCTCAAGAACTCCACGAGTACCGGTACGCCGCCACTCACCTCCCGCGCTGGATGTACGTCCCCGCCGCCGCCCTCCCGGCCCTCCTTCCCCGGTAGCCCCGTCAGCACCGCACGTGTCGCGGCCCCACCGGGTCACACCGAGGTCAGCGTGGGACACGTGCGATTGTGAACGTCGACGGAGGGGGTGACAGGCTGACGGGGTGAAGGCACCCGAGTTCCTCGCCGATCTGGAGGCCATGCCGGCAACGCTGCGTGCCCTCGCCGACGCGATCGACAACACCGTCTGGCCGGTGGAACCGGGCGGTCGCATCGTGCTGACCGGCATGGGTTCCTCATGGTTCGCTGCCGATACAGCTGCCCGCCGAATGCGTCGTGCCGGCGTGAACGTGGTCGCCGAACTGGCGTCGGTGGAAGCCACATTTCCACCCGACCCGGCACTGACGATCGTGGGCATCACAGCCTCCGGCACGAGCAAGGAGACGGTCGAACTGCTGTGCGCGCACCATGGCACCAGCACGACCATTGCGCTCACCAACACGTCCGACGCGGCACTGCCAGCGGACGCAACGGTGCTGATGCACGCAGGTGTCGAAGTGGGGGGTGTTGCCTGCCGCAGCTACCTGCACACGTTGGTCATGTTGTTGCACTTGCAACAACATCTCACCGGCACCATCCCCGATCTCGCGGAGAAGGTGAAAACCGCGGCCGCCGCTGCAACCGCATTGTTGGACCGACGCGCCGATTGGTTGCCCTTGGTTGAGACCGCGCTCGGTGGCCCTCACGGCACATGGCTGATGGCGCCAGCCGAGCGGATGGGCAATGCGCTGCACGGCGCGCTGATGCTGCGTGAGGGTCCGCGTCGTGCCGCCGACGGGTGTGAGACCGGCGACTGGAATCACGTCGACGTCTATCTCACCAAGACCTTGGACTATCGAGCGCTGGTGTTCACCGGCTCGCGGTTCGACGCTGACGCAGTGCAATGGATGCGCGAGCGGCGCAGCACCTATGTCGCAGTCGGCGGGCACCTGCCCGGCGCCGCGCACGAGCTGCGCTACCCCGGTGACGACGACCCGATGGTGGCACTGCTCACGGAAGCATTGGTGCCCGAGCTGGTGGCCGCGCACTGGTGGCTGCAGAGCCTGCACCAGCGCTGACCCACTAGCGTCGCGGCCGTGACAACGAGCTACGACTTCGACCGATTCCTCCGCTACGACGAACTGACCAGCTGGCTGCAGGCGACAGCGGCAGCCCACCCGGAGCTGATGACGGTGGAGTCGTACGGCCACTCCTACGAGGGCCGCGACCTGTGGCTGGCCACCATCACCGACACCTCCACCGGTGCCCACGACACCAAGCCAGCGCACTGGGTCGATGCCAACATCCACGCCATCGAAGTCACGGGCGGTGTCGCCGCGCTGCACCTGATCGAACACCTCGTCACCGGCTTCGGCAGCAACCCGATGGTCACCGAGGCCCTCAGAACCCGCACGTTCTACGTCGCCCCGCGAGTGAACCCCGACGGTGTCGAGTGGGTGCTGGCCGACAACCCTCAGTTCCGACGCAGCAGCGTGCGGCCCTGGCCGTGGCACGATGCGCATCTGGCCCCCGGCCTGCACGAACGCGACATCGACGGCGACGGCACCATCCGCAACATGCGGATCCCCGACCCCAATGGTGGCTGGATGCCCGCCGGCGACGACGCCCGCCTGATGGTGAGGGTCCCCGCCGAGGGCGCGCCCGGCGTGCAGCGCTACCGCCTGCTGGCCGAGGGAGACATCGTCGACTACGACGGGTTCACCATCCCCACACCCGCACCGCCCGAGCGTCTCGACATGAACCGCAACTTCCCGGCCGGCTGGGGCACCGGGGTGTACGGAAGCGGCGACCACCCGCTCAGCGAGCCCGAGATCGACGGCCTGGTGCGGGCGATCGTGGCCCGCCGCAACATCTGCGGCTACAACGCCTACCACACGTCCGGTGGCGTGCTGCTGCGACCCAGCAGCACCACCGCCGACAGCTCGTTGCCGCCGGTGGACGTGTGGACGTGGAAGCATCTCGGCGAACGTGGAGCTGCGCTCACCGGCTACACGGTGCACTCCGTCTTCGAGGATTTCACCTTCGACAAGAGCGACACGATGAGCGGGGCCGCCGACGACTGGGCGTACGAGCATCTGGGGGTGTACGGCTGGACGACCGAGTTCTGGGACGTCATCCAGCAGGCCACCGGCAAGAAGGGCGGCAACCACATCTGGTACACCGGGCCCACCGACGCCGAGCAGCGTGCGGTGTACGACTGGGCCGTCGCCAACCACCCCGAGATGTATGCCGACTGGGTGCCGTTCGATCATCCGCAGCTCGGCCCGGTGGAGATCGGCGGCTGGAACGAAGTGTTCCTGTGGAGCAACGCGCCGGGCTCGATGCTGCGCGCCGAGGTGCAGCCGCACGCCGAGTTCGCCGTTTACCAGGCGCTGTGCTCGCCACGGCTGGAGGTGCTGCACTCGTCGGTCACGGCCCTGGGCGGTGACTCGTATCGGGTGGAGGTGGGTATTGCCAACACCGGTTGGCTCCCCACGTACGTCACCGTCAAGGCGCAGAAGGATCGGCTGGTCTTGCCGCTGGTCGCCGAACTGTCGGGCGCCACGGTCATCGGTGGTTCGGCTCGCCAAGAGCTGGGCCAATTGGGTGGCCGACTCGACCTGCAGTTCAACTATGGCAGGAGCGACGGCACGCCCGACCGCACCATGGCATCGTGGGTGGTGCAGGGCGCAGCGGGCGCTGAAGTGACCGTCGCGCTGAGCCATCAGCGAGCCGGCAGCCAGACGGTCACCGTCACCCTCTAGCCGGCCCCACCCCCACCGGGTGTCAGTCGAGGATGGCCTGGTACACCAGTTGCTTGAGTTGGCTGCGAATGGGGTGTGCGCTGCTGGGCAGCAGTTGGGTGAAGAACGACACGGTGAGATCGTCGACCGGGTCGATCCAGAAGGCGGTGCTGGCGGCACCACCCCATGCGTATTCGCCGGCGTTGCCGGCAGCGCGACCCTTCACCGGGTCGATGGTGACGCTGACGCCGAGGCCGAAGCCAACACCGTCGAACGTGCCTTCACTGAACAGCGGGCGACCGAAGGCGGTCAGGTCGGCGTTGTTCGGGAGGTGGTTGCTCGACATCAGCTTCACCGTGCGCGGCGACAGGATTCGTACGCCATCGAGCTCGCCACCGTTCACCAACATCTGCGTGAAGCGGTGGTAGTCGTATGCCGTGCTCTGCAGTCCGCCGCCGCCACCGAACACCTTCGGCGGCGTGAACGTGGCGTCGCCCATGCCTGGAATCGCGAACGCCTGCTGTGTTCCGGGCATCGCCCCGTACAGCACTCCCACCCGATCGCGGTCGGCTTCGGACACGTGCCACGTCGTTTCGTGCATGCCCAACGGTTCGAGCAGGCGGGTGCGCATCAGCTCGTCGAGCGGCTGCCCGCTGACGACCTCGAGGATGCGACCCAACACGTCGAGGCCCATCGAATAGTTCCACTCGGTGCCCGGTTGGAACAGCAGCGGCAGCTTGGCCAGGTTGTTGCACATCTCTTCCAGGTTCTCGCCGGGCATGCCCCACTCGAAACCGGCCAGCCGATAGAGGTTGTCGACGGGGTGGCCGTACATGAAGCCGTAGGTGAGGCCTGCGGTGTGGGCGAACAGTTGCCACACCTGCATCGTCTCGGTGATCGGTTCCAGTACCGGCGCGTTGACGCTGCCGGCGCGCCACACCTTCGTGTCCTTGAACGCGGGGATGAACTTGTGGACCGGATCGGTCAGCTCGAACAGCCCCTCCTCCCACAACTGCAACGCGAGCACCGCAGTGATCGGCTTGGTCATCGAGAAGATGCGCCAAATGGTGTCTGCCTCGACGGGCAGCGAGTTCGCAAGGTCGCGCTGGCCCGACACGGAGTGATGCACGACCTTGCCGCGGCGGGCGACCGAGATCTGCCAGCCGCTGAGCCGACCATCGTCGATGTACTGCTGGAAGTGATGGTCGATGCGAGCCAACCGCTCGCTCGACATGCCGACCGATTCGGGTGTTGCGTCCTGCGCAAGTGCTGCCATGCCCGGACGCTACCTGTGCGGGTCAGACCGTCAGCGAGCCGGGGGCTTCTGCAATGCCGGCCGCGACGGCCAACGGGGTGAGATCGCGGTCGTGATGCAGGAGTGGCCGACCGGTGCGGGCGGCCATGGCGGCGATGAGACAATCGAGCAGCCCTCGGGGGGTGACGCCGACAGTTCGACAGCGCTGGTACAGATCGGCGGCGGCCTCGAAGTCGTCGCGGGGGTGGACGAGTTCGATGTCGAAGCCGTCCAGCAGCCGACGCAACTCACGAACCTCCACGTTCGATCGCGCGCCGACGAGTAGCTCTGCCTTCACCGGCTCGAGCAGGAGCACTTCGCCCGATGTCACGGCGGTTCGCAGGGCGAGATGCGACGGAGACCCTGTGGCGCGGAGGTACTCGACCCAGGCAGACGTGTCAGCGACCAGCACGGGTGTCTCGGATCTGCCCGTCGGGATGGTTGAAATCTTCATCTGGCCGGTCGGCCCAGAAACCCTGCATCCCTAGCTGCTCCTCGAGGGTCATCGGCTCGATCGCCAGCTTGCGGAGCGCAAGATTGATGGCATCGCGCTTGGATTCCAACTGATACATCCGCATCACACGCGCACATGCCTCGTCGTCGATATCCACATTGGTGCGTGACATACACCAACGATACACCATGCCAGAACTGTCTCGCACGGGCGATTCCTCAGGTCGTCTATCGTCAACTCATGCGTACCGCACTTCTCGCTGACCTTGCTCAGCGTGCCTCCGGGCTGGTCGACGAAGGACTGTTCAAGTCCGAACGGGTGATTGCTTCGCCGCAGTCGGCGCACATCACGCTCGCCGATGGCACGACTGTGTTGAACCTGTGTGCCAACAACTACCTCGGCCTTGCCGACCATCCGGCGCTCGTCGCGGCCGCGCACACGGCGCTCGACACGTACGGCTACGGGATGGCGTCGGTGCGCTTCATCTGTGGCACGCAGACGGTGCACAAGGAACTCGAGGCCGCACTCAGCGCCTTCCTCGGCACCGACGACACGATCCTTTACTCGTCGTGCTTCGACGCCAACGGTGGGCTGTTCGAAACGATTCTCGACGACCTGGATTGCGTGATCAGTGACAGCCTCAACCACGCGTCGATCATCGACGGCGTCCGGCTGTGCAAGGCGCAGCGCATGCGGTACGACAACAACGACATGGCCAAGTTGGAACAGTGTCTGATCGATGCGGCCAACGCCCGCTACCGCCTGATCGCCACCGACGGCGTGTTCTCGATGGACGGCGTGATCGCCAACCTGTCGGCCATCTGTGACCTTGCTGAGCAGTACGACGCGATGGTGATGGTCGACGACTCGCACGCCGTCGGCTTTGTGGGTGCCACAGGTCGTGGCTCGCACGAGTACTGCGAGGTGATGGGTCGCGTCGACATCATCACCGGCACGCTGGGCAAGGCACTCGGCGGTGCCAGCGGCGGCTACACCAGCGGTCGTCGCGAAGTGATCGATTGGCTGCGACAACGCTCGCGGCCATACCTGTTCAGCAACTCACTCGCTCCCGCGATCACCGCTGCCACGCTCAGCGCGCTCACCCTGCTGCAGCAGTCCACCGGGTTGCAGCAGCAGTTGTAGCGCAATGCCGAACGCTTCCGCGCCGCCATGCAGACCGCCGGCTTCACCCTCGCCGGTGCCGGCCACCCCATCATCCCCGTGATGCTCGGCGACGCCAAGGTCGCCGGCGAGATGGCCCAGCGACTGCTCGCCGAAGGCGTCTACGTCACTGCGTTCAGTTTTCCGGTGGTGCCCAAGGGCGCAGCTCGTATTCGTACGCAGATGTCGGCGGCTCACTCCGATGACGACATCGACACGGCCGTCACCGCGTTCACGAAAGTTGGCCGGCAGATGGATGTCCTGAAGTGAGAGCACTGGTAAAGGCGAAGGCGCAGCCGGGGCTGTGGATGCAGGACGTGCCTCAACCTGTTCCGGGTGATGGCGAGGTGTTGATCCGCGTCCGCAAGACGAGCATCTGTGGCACCGACCTGCACATCTTCCACTGGGACGCGTGGGCGCAGGCGACCATCCCCGTGCCGATGGTCGTCGGCCACGAGTTCATGGGTGAGATCGCCGCGCTCGGCCCCGGCGTGCAGGGAATGGAGGTCGGCCAACGCGTGGCCGGCGAGGGCCATGTCACCTGCGGGCACTGTCGTAACTGCAAGGGCGGGCGTCGCGAGTTCTGCCACAACCACACCGGGGTCGGCGTCACCCGGCCCGGCGCGTTCGCCGAGTACATCGTCATTCCGGCGCAGAACGTGTTCGTCGTGCCCGCGCACATCAGCGACGACATTGCGGCGGTACTCGACCCACTGGGCAACGCCACGCACACTGCCCTGCGATTCGACATGGTCGGCGAAGACGTGGTGATCACCGGCGCCGGCCCGATCGGCGTGTTGGCCTCGGCCATCGCTCGCCACGTCGGGGCGCGCCACATCGTCGTCACCGACATCAACCCGTACCGCCTCGCCATGGCTGCGGCCCACGGTGCGACGCGCACTGTCAACGTCGCGCACGAGCAACTCGGCCCGGTGATGGCAGCACTGGGCATGACCGAGGGCTTCGACGTCGGCTTGGAGATGAGCGGCGCAGAAAGCGCCTTCAACCAGATGCTCGACAGCATGAACCACGGCGGCCGCATCGCAGTGCTCGGTATTCCCGCCGGGCCGATGACGCTCGACGTCAACGACGTGATCTTCAAGGGCCTCAACATCCAGGGCATCTACGGGCGGCGGATCTTCGAGACCTGGTACAAGATGTCGGCGATGCTGCAGAGCGGCCTCGATGTCAGCGGGATTGTCACGCACCGCATACCGGCCGACGACTTCGAGGAGGCGTTCGCCATCGTGCACCGCGGCGAGTGCGGCAAAGTCATCCTTGATTGGTAGCACCTGGTGGGGTGCACCTGAGGCTGCCAGAATGGTTCGGTGCCAGCCTGGTCCTCGTCCGCCCCCTTGCACTGGCCCTTCGTCGGTCGTGAGGCGCTCGTCGACGACCTGCGCGGCCTGTTCCGTGGTGGCCTCTCGCGCGGAGCGATCATCGAAGGGCCGTCCGGGGTCGGCAAGACAAGGCTGGCCGATGAGTTCAGTCTGGCCGCCGGCAATGTGCGAGTGATGAGGTGCGTGGGTTCATCGGCGACCGCGTCCACCCCCTATGCGGCGATTGGGCACCTGTTCCCCAGCGACATTCGCACGTCGGACCCCACCGTGGCGCGCGAAGTGCTCGAGGCGGTACGGTCCCGGCTCGCTGGCGAGCGAGCCATCATCATTGCCGACGATGTCGTGTTCCTCGACGAGGCAACCGTGGCGCTCCTTGCGCACCTGCTTGCACTGGATGAGATCTTCCTGGTCGGTACGGTGCGCAGCGAGCACAGCATTCCGTCCGGTCTCGACTCGCTGATTCGGTCGTACGGGCTGCATCGGCTGTCGTTGCGTGACCTCGATGCGGCGTCCATCGAGCTCACCGCGCAGGCCGTCATCGGCGCACCGCTCGAGCCGATCTCCGCGCAGCGGCTCGTTGCTCGTTGCGGCGGTAATCCGCTCTACCTCCGTGAGCTTCTGTTGCAGTCCATCGCCGGTGGTTCGGTCGAACTGTTGCCCTCGGGTGAGGCTCGCCTGGAAATCGACGTGTCCTCGTCACCGGTGCTGGTGGAGATGGTCGGTAATCGTCTGGCGGCGGTCCCCGCCGGACTGCTGTCGTTGCTGCGCATGATCGCGGTAGCCGAGCCGCTGACCGCGGCGGACCTCGAGTGCGGCGGCTTCACGGACGACGCAGTGCAGTTGGAGCAGAGCGGATGGATCCGTGCCGACCCGCACGGCGACTCGGTCGAGATCCGTGTCGCGCACCCGTTGCACAGCGAGGTGCTGCGCGCTTCGATGGGGCTGCTGGAGTATCGACGACAGGTCGCACGCGCCGCCGAACTGGTTCGACAACGGACGGTGCCCGATCGCGACGACCCGTTGCGCATTGCATTGTGGGAGCTGGACGCGGGCCTGAAGCCCTCTGCCGACGTGCTGCTCGACGGCGCCCGCCGTGCACGCGCATCCGTTGATCTGTTGTCGGCGCTGCGATTGGTCGAAGCCGCCTACAGCGTCGAGCCCAGCCAGGCCGCGAAGTGCCTGTGGTTCGAGGTGCTCTTTCTGCTCAGTCGTTTCGAAGAGGCGGAGTCCGTGTGGGCATTGCCCCAGGAGGGCGGCTCGGACACGATCTTGACGGTGACGTCGATGATGTTGCGGATGGACAACGTGCTGTGGGGCATCGGTGATGCTGAGCGGGCGCTGGTGTTGATCGAGTCCTACCGGCCCGAGTTCGCTGCCATGGGCATCGAGTTCCTGCTCTCGATTCCTCTCGGCTTCATCTGTTGTGTCGACGGCCAATCGGCGCGCGCACTCGAGTTGCTCGGGGGTGTGCCCAAGGACCCGACGCTGTTCTTGCTGTCGTCGCTGGCACATATCAACGCCAGAACAGCTCGCGGTCACTTCTCCGAGGTCGAACAACTGTGCCAGCGTGGCCTGGACACGTTGCACGCGATGCCAGATCCACGTGCATCGATGGACCCGATGTTCTTCCGCCTGAACCGTGGGATGGCGCGCAACCTGTCAGGGCGCAGCGCCGAGGTGTACGCCGAGTTCGTGGTGGCGTACGGGGCCGTGGTGGAGGAGCGGCAGCGATTCATGCGCTGTTTCATCGGCATGGTCACCGGCCACGCCGCGCTGAACCAGGGTTTCTTGGAGTCGGCCGATCAATGGTTCGCCGAGACTGCCGTCGCAACGGGGGACCTGATCTTGCCCACGGCCCGACGGGTGTCGGTGGCGGGACGCGCATCGGTGGCCGGCCAACGCGGTGACAGTGTCGCGGCTGCGCATTGGCTTGCCGAGTTGGATGCGTTGCAGCCGGACATTGCCTTCATGAACGTGGAGACGCAGGCAGGACGGAGTTGGGCACTCCACGCGATCGGCCAGCCGGGCGAAGCGCGCGACAACCTGCGAGCGGCCATCGAATGGGCCATCGCCGCCGACGAACCAGTGTCGGCGATCTACGCGATGGTCGAGATCTGCCGTCTCGGTGACGGCCGGTGGGCCGCGGAACAGGTCGACCGCATCTCCTCGCTGGCCGAAGTGGAAGGTCCCTTCGTCCACACGCAAGTGGCCTTCGTGCGGGCGTGTGCAGGCCGCAGTGGTGGCCCGCTGCTGCAGGCCGCCCGCGGCTTCGACGCCGCGGCGGCGCATTTGTTGGTGGCCGAGGCGGCCAGTCGGGCGGCGTCAGCGTTCGAGCGTGACGGTGAGCGGCGTGAGGCCTCCGAGGCGCGTGCGTTGGCCACCTCCGCGTTGGCGAAGTGTGATGCCGCGAACACCCCGGCGTTGCAGACGGTGCCTGTGCTGTTGTCGGCCCGCGAACTCGAGGTGGCCCGTATGGCCTCGCAAGGATTGTCCAGCAAGGAGATTGCGCGGCGGTTGTACCTGTCGCCGCGCACCGTGGACAACCACTTGCAGCGGGTGTACACCAAGCTCGGTGTCACTGGTCGCGACGACCTCGCGGCGCATCTCTTCTGATCCAGCGCTCTCAGCGCGGAAGTTGAGCGCATGTGACTCAAGTTTTCTGTTGGTCAAGTTGTCTGTGGCAGCCCGTCGCTCGTAGGCTTGCGTGTAGTTCGCTCAACATCCCCCAGAACACACTTTGAAGGAGCTCCACCATGGCCAAGGCAGTCGGTATCGACCTCGGCACCACCAACTCCGTTGTCGCCGTCTTCGAGGCGGGCGAAACGGTCGTCATCCCCAACTCCGAGGGTGGCCGCACCACCCCGTCGGTGGTCGCATTCAGCAAGGCCGGCGAAGTGCTCGTCGGCGAAGTCGCCAAGCGTCAAGCCATCACCAACCCGGATCGCACCTTCCGCAGCATCAAGCGCCACATGGGCGAGAACTGGAAGAGCGACGACATCGATGGCAAGCGCTACACCGCGCAGGAGATCAGCGCCCGCACGCTGATGAAGCTCAAGCGCGATGCCGAGGCCTACTTGGGCTACCCGGTCACGCAGGCCGTCATCACCGTTCCCGCCTACTTCGACGATGCGCAGCGCACCGCCACCAAGGAAGCCGGCCAGATCGCCGGCCTGGAAGTCCTGCGCATCATCAACGAGCCCACCGCGGCTGCGCTGGCCTACGGCCTCGACAAGGGCGCCGAGGACGAGAAGGTGCTGGTGTTCGACCTCGGCGGCGGCACGTTCGACGTGTCCGTGCTGGAGATCGGCGAAGGCGTCTTCGAAGTGAAGAGCACCCACGGCGACACCAAGCTCGGTGGCGACGACTGGGACCAGCGGGTCATCGATTGGCTCGTCGCGCAGTTCAAGTCGGCGCACGGCGTCGACCTTGCCGCCGACCGCATGGCCACGCAGCGCCTCAAGGAAGCTGCCGAGAAGGCCAAGATCGAGCTCAGCCAGGTGCAGCAGACGCAGATCAACCTGCCGTTCATCACCGCCACCGCCGACGGCCCGCTGCACCTCGACGAGAGCCTCACCCGCGCCAAGTTCCAGGAGATGACCGCCGACCTCATCGAGCGTTGCCGCATTCCCTTCGAGCAGGCACTCAAGGATGCGGGCATCAGCAAGGGCGAGCTCGACCACGTCATCTTGGTGGGTGGTTCCACTCGTATGCCCGCCGTCACCGATCTCGTGCAAAGCCTCACCGGTAAGGAGCCCAACAAGTCGGTCAACCCCGACGAAGTGGTGGCCATCGGCGCCGCAGTGCAGGCCGGTGTGTTGCGCGGCGATGTGAAAGACATCCTGCTGCTCGACGTCACTCCGCTGGCGCTGGGCATCGAGACCAAGGGTGGCGTGATGACCAAGCTCATCGAACGCAACACCACCATCCCCACCAAGCGCACCGAGGTGTTCACCACCGCCGACGACATGCAGCCCAGCGTGGAGATCCACGTGCTGCAGGGCGAGCGCGAGATGGCTGCCTACAACAAGACGCTGGGCAAGTTCCAGCTCGTCGATCTGCCGCCAGCGCCGCGTGGCGTGCCGCAGATCGAGGTCACCTTCGACATCGACGCCAACGGCATCGTGCACGTCTCCGCCAAGGACCGTGCCACCAGCAAGGTGCAGAGCATGACCATCACCGGTCAGAGCACGCTCGACAAGAACGACATCGACCAGATGGTGCGCGACGCCGAGGCCCACGCCGAGGAAGACAAGCAGCGCCGTGAAGAGGCCGAGATCCGCAACAACGCCGACTCGCTGGTGTACCAGATGGAGAAGGTGCTGCGCGACAACGCCGACAAGGTCGACGAGGCCGAGAAGACCACGGTCGAGGGTCCGCTGGGCGAGCTCAAGACTGCGCTCAACGGCAACGACTTCGACGCCATCAAGGCTGCGCACGAAACCCTCATGCAGGCCAGCCAGAGCTTCAGCCAGCGGCTGTACGAGAAGGCTGCTGCCGAAAATGCGGCAGGCACCTCTGCTGCCACCGGCCAGGGCAACGACAACGGTCCGGGTGCCGACGACGACATCATCGATGCCGAAATCGTCGACGACGAATCGGGGAAGTGACGCCGCATGAGCGACCACGCCAACCCTGATGTGCCGCCGATCGAACTCGACTTCGAGAAGATCGAACTCGACGACGATCTCACCTCTGAGATGATGCGTTTGCGCAAGCTGGCGGACGATGATGCCGCCGAGGTGGCCGACGCCGAGTTGGCTGTCGAACACGATGTCGAGGCACTGCTGGCGGACCGCGATTCCTTCAAGGACATCGCGCTCCGCCTGCAAGCCGACTTCGACAACTACCGCCGACGGGTGACCGCCCAGCAGGCCGACGATGCCTCGCGCGCCAACGCCAAGATGGCTGAAGCACTGCTCCCTGTTCTCGATGCCTGCGAAGCCGCGTTCCTGCGGCACCCCGCAGAGACCGAGCCCATCTTCAATTTGCTGCTGGTGCAGCTCAAGAAGCTGGGCCTGGAGACCATGAACCTGCACGAGCAACCGTTCGACCCCAATCTGGCCGAAGCTGTGCTGCACGAGGAGGGCGACGGTGCCACCGACGGCCCCGTCGTCAGCGAAGTACTCCGCAGCGGCTACACCTGGAACGGTCGCGTCCTGCGGGCCGCGATGGTGAAGGTCCGCGGCTGAGGCCAGGCACCGATGGCAGCGCAGCGCGAGTGGTACGAAAAGGACTACTACAAGATTCTCGGCGTGCCCGAGAGCGCCGACGCGAAAGCAATCACGAAGGCATACCGCAAGCTGGCGCGCGACAGCCACCCCGATACTCACCCCGGCAACGACGAGGCCGAGGAACGCTTCAAGGAAGTCAGCAGCGCGTACGACGTGTTGGGCGACGACGTCAAGCGCAAGGAGTACGACGAGGTCCGTCGGCTCGGGCCGAGCGGCGCAAGCGGTTTTGGTGGTCCTGGCGGTGGCCAGGGCGGCTACAACTTCAACGTCGGCCCCGATGGCATGGGCGACCTGCTGGGGTCCATGTTCGGGCGTGGTCGGCGCGGCGGCGGGGCGTCGGCGTCGGCCGGGCCGCAGCGTGGCTCCGATGTGGAAGCAACACTCACGCTCGACTTCGTCGATGCGGCCAAGGGCATCACCACCACGTTGCACCTCACCAGCGAGGCGGAATGCAGCACCTGCCACGGCAGCGGCGCCAAGCCGGGCACACAACCCAGGGTCTGCTCGCTGTGCGGCGGTCGCGGTGTGGTCGACGACAACCAGGGCTTCTTCTCCTTCTCGGCGCCGTGCCGCGCGTGTGGCGGCGCCGGTGTCACCATCGAGCAGCCGTGTCCCACGTGTCATGGCACACGCGTCGAGCGTCGTGCCCGTGAGGTGCAGGCGCGCATTCCGGCGGGTGTGGCCGATGGCCAGAAGATTCGTCTCAAGGGTCGCGGCGCGCCGGGCCGCAGCGGCGGGCCGGCGGGCGATCTGATCGTCGAGTGCCACGTCGCGCCGCACACTCTTTTCGGGCGCGACGGCCACAACCTCACGGTGCGAGTTCCCATCACCTTCGCCGAGGCAACACTGGGTGGCGAGATCGATGTTCCCACGCTCGAGGGGCCGAGCGTCACGTTGCGCTTGCGTGCCGGTACGCAGTCCGGCAGTCGTCACCGCGTCAAGGGCAAGGGTTTCACCACCTCCAAGGGCACCGGCGATCTGATCGTCACCACCGACGTCGAGGTGCCCAAGCACCTCAACGACGAGCAGCGTGCCGCAATCGAGGCCTTTGCCACGGCGACTACTGTGTCGCCCAGGCAGAGCCTCCGCGACGCTGAGGGAAAGGGCTGACGAATGCGATCACGTGAACACGCCGTCTACGTCATCTCCGTCGCCGCCGAGCTGGCCGGCATGCACCCCCAGACGCTGCGCATCTACGAGCGTCGCGGGTTGGTGCAACCCGCCCGTACGCAGGGCGGCAACCGTCGCTACAGCGACATCGACATCGATCGTTTGCGTCGCATCAGCGAGCTCGCCGCCGAGGGGATGAACCTCGAGGGCATTCGCCGAGTGATGGCGCTCGAGCACGAGGTCGACCGCCTGCGGGTGGAGAACGAGCAGTTGCGTTCGCTGGCCGCAGGCGCGCTCGCCGAAGCCGACCGACGCACGCCCCGCCGAGACCTGGTGCCGCTGCGCCAGGAGATCACGGTCTTCGGCGGCAAGCGCCTGGGCAACCAGTAGCCAACTGCGTCTGCTGAGGGGGTGCGCACCTGCGGGGTGCGCTGGTACGTTCGATTCCCGTGACGCGCTACGGACTCGCTGTACTCGGGCCAACCGTCGTCACCGTTGACTCGCAGGCAGCCAATCTGCGTCCACGCGAACGCGACGTGCTGGCGGCACTTGCAGTTGCGCATCCGCATCCCGTCAGCACGGGCGAACTCGCCGAGTTGCTCTGGCTGTCGCCGCCACCCACCGAGGGCAAGACCCTGCAGAATCACGTGGCGCGCATTCGTCGAGCGCTGGGCGCCGACTCGATCCGAACCGTGGGTGGGTCGTACCAGCTCGGTGACGGCTGGTCACTGGACACCACCGAGTTGGAGCACGCGTGCGCCGCGGGACAACGGTCGGCATCCGTCGGTGATCACCACGGGGCCCGGCTGCACTTTGCCCAGGCGCTGCGACGTGTCCGCGGTGCGCCGTTTGCGGATCTCGAGTCAACGGTGGGTGTGGCGATGGGACGCGAACGGACGGGCCGACTGATCGACAGCGCTGCCGACGGTCGCATTCTTGCGCTGCTCCACACGGGCGACGCCGTTGCGGCGCGAGCCGTTGCGGGTGCGCTTGACCCGGGCACCAGTGAACGTCGAGGGGTGCTTGCCGCGACCGCCGCGTACCGCGCTGGTCACAGGCTGGAGGCGTTGCGGATCGTGCATCGCTGCCGACAGGTGTTGCGCGAGCGAGGACTGCAGCCCGGTGGTCCACTGCTGCAGGTGGAACAGGCACTCCTCGCCGACGACAGCGCGCTGCTGTCGGGCGATCCGTACGCCGTCGCCGAACCGTCGCAGGCCGGCTCGGTCGCGCCGGTTCTGGTCGGCCGCGAGCGCGAGGTGCGCGACGTCGGCCGCCTCCTGTCGATCGAGTTCGACGCTGCGGCACCCCGTTCGCCGGTAGTGGTGGTCGGGCCGACTGGCATCGGAAAGTCCGCGCTGCTCGCCCGCGCAGGGTTGGAGGGTCGCCTCGGCGGCTGGACCGTCGTGGAGTGCCCCCAGCCGCGATCGGTGGGCGATCTCGTGGCCGCGGAGGGGTCGACCAGCGGGCGTCCGCTGCTCGTCCTGGCCGACGATTGCGACGCGTTGTCCGTCAGCGACTGGCAGCGGCTGATCGATGGCACCCCTGGCGTGCTGCGGCTGGCAAGCGCGTGTCGCCCGCCGGTCGCCGATGGCCTCGAGGTGTGGGAACTGCCGCCGCTGGACCGCACCGGCGTGCGGCAGCTGGTGGAACTGACCAATGGCGAGAGCGTGTCGGGCGAACTCGTCGATGCCATCGCCGCGGGCAGCGGTGGGGTGCCCGCGTTGGTGATGGAGTTGGTGATCGAGACCGGCCGCGATGCCGCTCACTCGACAGTGTCGCATCGGCTGGTGCGCGGTCTGAGCGAGAACGCTCGCGACTTCGCCGCGATCGTTGCCATTGCGACCGCACCCACTTCGCCGGCAGCAGCGTTCGCGGCCGCAGCCAACGCCGGCATGAAGTGCGGCATCGCCGAGCTGGCAGAGGCTCTCACCCGCCGCGTGCTGCACCAGGCGACCGAAGGGCGGCTGGATTGCCGCGACGAGGCGGTGCGAGCAGCGCTGCTGGACAATCGTCCGCCAATCTGGGAGCGCTCGGCGCGTCATGCCTGGATTGCCGTGCTCGATCAGCAGGACGACGGCGTCCTGGCCGCTGCTGACCACTTGGCAGCGCTACCCGAGTGGCCCATCGATGACGCGATCGAGCGCTTCGATCGCGCGTACACCTGGGCAGACAGTCGCGGTCTGCACGATGCTTCGTTGCTCAACGCACAACGGGCACGGGACCTGATGATTGCTCTGCACGGCCCTGACCATCCGTTGGTGATGCGCCGCGAGATCGACCTCACCTGGTTCACCGTGTACTCGACGGATGTTCGCTCCGAACTGCAATGGGAGCTCGTCGACCGTCTGACCACGTTGGAGGACCACACCAACCTGGTCCGTCTCGTCGGACTGATGGCGGCGATGCGGACCACCCTCGAGGCCGAGCCGCCGCCCGAGCTGGTCGAACTGATCGATCGCGCACTCGCATTGCCATCCGATCCAGCGGTGCGCGCGGAAGCTGCTTCGGCGGTGACCGACGTCTTCTCGCTGAGCGACGTCCAGCGATGTCGAAAGTACGCCGAGTTGTCGTACGAGATGGCCGAACTGACCGGCGACGACGAGATGCTGCTGGAGGCGATCGATGGCCTGTGTATCGCCCTCGGTCATCCTGACGAATGGATCAGACGCAAGGAGTTGGCCCAGCTTGCTGCCAGCGTCGCGGAGCGAACGGGTCATGCCCGACGTCGTGCGATCGTGATGCAGCAGATCTTCTCCGGCCAACTGCAACTCGCCGATCCACTGTGCAGGGCATCGCTCGACCGGATGGAGTTGCTCGGCAATCGTTACGAGCTGCGGGCAATGGGGTTCATGCATGGCTACCTCCAGGCTGCGCTATTCCACGTCGAGAACCGGCTGGACGAGTGCATGGAGGTGCTCGGCCAACTCGGCGATCGGCTGTCGATCGGGGCCACCAGGCTGGATGCGATCGTGACCTCGCAGGAGGTGCCGGTGCGGTGGGCGCAGGGCCGCCTGCCGGAGTTACGCGAGCGAGTCGACCGATTGGCGGTGGAGCAGCCAGGGTTCGGGCTCTGGCAGGGAGCGCAGTGCTGGGTGGCGGCGGCGAGCGACGACCTGTCGCGCTGCGAGGGGCTGCTTGCGACTGTCGACGACGGGGAAGCGCTGCCTCACACGATGGCGTGGGCCGGTTCCGTGTATGCGGTGGGGCGGGCGGCTGCCCGCCTCGGTGATGCACGCCGCTGCCAAGCCGTCCACGGGCTGCTGCGGCCACATGCGAACCTGATGGCCTGGTTCGGCGACGGCGTGTACGGCCCGATTGCGCTCGCGCTGGCCGACCTGGAAGTGGCGCTCGACCGGCCCGATGAGGCGCGGTCATCGTTGGCGACAGCGCAGCGGCTGGTGGACCGATTGCACGCGCCTGTCTTCCAGCACGAGATCGACGCGCTCGCCGCCGCCCTTTCCTGAGCCGGCATTCACCTGGCTCGGCGCCGGGCTGCTACCGGTGCCGAGTCTGCTGCTACCGAGCTGCTACCAGTGCTACCGGAGAATGCCGTCAGCCCGATGGGCTCAGGACGGGGAGTGGCAATGCGCAGGCAGTTCGGGTACTTGTTGGCAACGGCGTTGGTGGGCTCGGCCGTGATGGTCAGCGTGCCCGCGGTGGGTGTTGGCGCGTCCGCGCCCCAGCCAGTCGTCGCTGAGTCGGCGGCAAGCACCGCATCGTCGACGACTGCGACCGCGTTGCAGGGGGCCGCTGGCTTCACACCGTTGGAGCCGTCGCGGTTGGTGGATACGCGTGGGTCGTTGCCGGTGGGTGCGGGGTTGTCGGGTGCGTCGACGTTGGATGTGTCGGTGGTGGGTGTTGGTGGTGTGCCGTTGTCGGGTGTGGATGCGGTGGTGTTGAACGTGACGGTGACGGGTCCGTCGGTGGCTGGTTGGGCGACGGTGTTTCCTGCGGGGTCGGTGCGTCCGGGTGCGTCGAATGTGAACTTTGGTGCGGGTGAGACGGTCGCGAATCTGGTGGTCGCGAAGGTTGGTGTGGATGGGAAGGTGTCGATCTTCAACGCGCAGGGCACCGCGGACTACATCGTCGATGTGCAGGGCTGGTTCGCGGCTGGGTCGGGCTACACGGCGTTGGAGCCGTCGCGGTTGGTGGATACGCGTGATTCGTTGCCGGTGGGGTCGGGGTTGTTGGGTGCGTCGACGTTGGATGTGTCGGTGGTGGGTGTTGGTGGGGTGCCGTTGTCGGGTGTGGATGCGGTGGTGTTGAACGTGACGGTGACGCGTCCGTCGCAGGCGGGTTGGGCGACGGTGTTTCCTGCGGGGTCGGTGCGTCCGGGTGCGTCGAATGTGA
>DAORTY010000058.1:0-9591 GCA_035432905.1 Ilumatobacteraceae bacterium
AGCGCAGCGCCTCGTTCTCCGCATAGACCGCTCCGCCGCCCTCCATCCACGAGCCCCCGTAGATGCTGGACGCACCCACGACGAGGTCGAACAGGATCGAGGCCTCGGTCGGCGCGCACGGCACGAACGACAAGAAGCGTGGATGGTCGACCGAGATGCATGCGGGGGCAAGCACATCGCCGAACACCCGCAGCGCTTCCAGCCCGCCCAGACCGCGCTCGGTGATCGTGTGCCCCGCCATTGCCTTCAACTCGGCGAAGGTGCGTGGCCCGTCGAGCGGCGGCTCCATGCGCACCCGGTCGATCGAGTAGCGGACGATGGCTTGCGTGAGCACCTCGGTGGAGGCGTCGTGCTGATGCATAGCCGCCAGTCTGCCAGCTACGCCCAGACCCCTGTGATGGTGCAGCTGACGTTCCGGTCGCGATCCTTCTCGGACACCTGCAAAACGGAGTGACCCCGGCACCGTTACAAGCGGCCCGGGGTCGTGGTCACAACCTGTGGAGACTGTGACGTCGCCCAGGTTACCTACTGCGTTCAGTAGTTCGTGTCGAGGAGCTCGCTGCCGGCGTTGCGCTGCTCGCCATCACGGTTGAGCACGTAGCCGAGCAGTACAGCGATGGTGGCCGAACCCATGATTGCGACCACGGGGAACACCAGCAGGACAAGGATGATTGCGACGATGCCAGGCACGTCAGCAGCTTACAGCGAGGCGTCCGGGGCCAAGGGCTTGAACGCCCAGGCCTCGATCTCGACGGCGGCACCGGCGGGAAGGGCGGCCACGCCGATGGTGCTGCGCGCCGGACGGCTGTCGCCGAAGCCGGCGACGTACGCCTCGTTGAATGCAGCGAACGTTTCCATGTCGGTGAGAAAGCAGAGCGTCTTGGCCACATCGGCCACCGTGGCACCCATGGAGGCCAGCTGGCCCTTCAGGTTCTCGACGGCCTGCGCGGTCTGTGCCGGCACCCCACCCTCGACCAGCGCACCGTCGACCAGGCCGAGTTGGCCGCTGACGATGATCCAGTCGCCGGCGCGAACTGCGGGTGTGTACGGGCCGAGGGGTTTGGTCATGACGGCATCGTACGCCACCGACTAACCGTCGAAGCGGCCACTCTGGAGATGAGCCGTGAGATCCTTGAAGTCCTCCCACTCGCCTCGAGCGAGCAGGCCCGCCTGCTGTGGCCAGCTGGACGGATCGTGAACTCTGAACCGCGGGCCGGCACCCTCGAGCAAGGTCCGCAACGTGGTCACATCGGTGCGGTGCAGCTCCCACCACGTCTTGATGCCGCCCGTGGTCTGCAGCAGGTCGGCGATCTTGGGGCCGATGCCTTCGACAACGGTGAGGTCGTTGAGCCGCACCTTCTCACCCAACACCTCTGCACCGTGCTCGAGGTCTGGGTCGGCTGGGGCCGTACTGAGGTTGTGGGAGGTGACCAAACCCTGCAGCTCACCGATCTTGGCCTCGTGGTTCCAGAGCCTGGCGCGCAGGTCGCCGATGGTCGTCTCGTGGGCAGCGACCAGCGCGGCGAGCCGATCACGCTCGCTGTGGTCCACGGGTTCGGGGCGGGGTGATGGCGCCAGCATTGCCGTTGTCCGGCAATCGTCGAGTTCGATGCGTAGGCGCTCGCGCTCGTTGACGACCCGGTCCATGTCTTGTTCGAGGTCGCGCAGGCGACCGTGCTCCTTCGATTCATCATCGCTGAGTTGCACGACCGGAGAACGACGCACGCCGCGCAGCATCCAGCCGACGACGAGGCCGATCGCGGCGGCGGCAATCAACCAGAGAGCCCACTTGGCAAGTGTGTACGGCACGGTGCTGTTCCTGTCTCGAGTACGTCGTGGTGTCGGTCAGATGGAGGTCACGCCGAAGACCACGCGGCGGCTCTTGTCGGGTAGTTCCTTGCCGTTGCTGTCACGGATCAGTTGCGTCATGCCAAAGCCCTGCGAGGTGAGATCCGCTGCGGGTACGCCCATCGTGACCAGCGCATCGAGCACCGCAGCCGCACGTTGCTCGCTCAGGGTCATGTTGCGCGACGGCCTGCCTTCGCTGTCGGTGTGACCCTGCACTTCGATGGTGAGGCCGCCGTAGCGCTTGGCGATGCCGGCCACCTGCTGCACCGTTCCCAGGGACGAAAGGCTGATGTTGATACTGCCCTTGTCGAACAGGATCGGCTGCTCGCTGACGAGCGCGTTGAGCTCCGCCTCGAGCGCCGCGCCCTGCTCGGCCGTGGCGGTGGCTCGCGGCGTGAGCGCTGCGGTCACGCCGCCCTGAGCGGCTGCCGCCTCGATGACGGCGCGTCCGTCATCAGCGGCGTACGAGCCGACGAGGCCGGCGTCGCTTCCGTTCCAGCTCAGCTCGCCGCTGACCATGTTGGCGGGCATGACGGCAAGTACCGCCAACAGCCCGCCGAATGACGCAGGCGGTACCGGCGCGATCTGCGGATCGACGGTCAAGTTGTTAACGACGTTGCCCGGCGACAACGCGCTGCCTGCGCGATCGACCAGTGCCAGCCGTTCGAGGTCGCCGGCCACCACGCCATCGAGGATGTACCTGCCGTCTTGGAGCGTGGCTGTGAACACGGGCGACGCCGCTGGAACAGTCGTTGGCGTGACAGTCGTTGGCGAAACAGTCGTTGGCGAAACGGTCGTTGGCGTGACAGTCGTTGGCGGGACGGTCGCCGGTGCCACCGTCGTTGATGACACACTGGCGGTCACGTCGCCGGGCGCGCACGAGCTGTCGACATCGATGGAGCGAACACCCCACACGTCCTGGGCGACGGTGAGCGCCAAGGTCGGGTCGACCAACGGCGTCGCACATCTCAGCATCCCGTCCTGGCCGGAGAAGTCGGCGCGCACAGCCATACCGACAGCGGTGAGTTTCGACTCCACCCTCGTCGTCAGATCGGTCTCCGTGCGCGGTACCTGCACGACGGCTCCGGCAACGAACAACGCAGCCAACGCGACCGCGCCACCGACCATGATCCGCAGCGCTCGAGGGTGTGTGGCATAGGTCATCGCACGGCACCCTCGCACGCTGCCAATCGGTGGCGCAACCGAAGTACGGTGCCACCGTGAATTTCTCGCGACGTCAGGTCATCACCGCCGCAGGCAGTGCCGTTCTCCTCGCTGCATGTGGTGATAGCGCCGAATCGAAGGGTTCGAACACCAGCGGCGGGTCATCGTCCACCGACCCCGTTGCGGCTCCCGGCGGCGGTTGGATCTTGGTCCAACGGTTCCCCAGCGAGCCCCTCATGACCCCCGGGGATGTACGCCTCCCCATCTCGCTGGCCGATGACACGCGCATGCTCGACAATGGCCCCGCGACGCTGCCCGGGTGGATCGAAACCGACGATGACGCGCGCACACGGGTCACCGACATCACCGGCATCCGTCGGCGCGACGGCATCTCCACGCCGTACTGGGAGGTGCGCGCGACCTTGCCCGCTCAGGGTTCGTACGCACTGCGCGTCGAGGGCGACGACGGGTACGGCGCCAGCTTCAAGGTGTACTCGCCCGCCGACATCATCACACCTCAGACGGGCAGCGAACTACCCCCGTTCGACACCCCCACCGTCGAGGACCATCGCGGCGTCGAGCCGTATTGCAGCCTCACGCCCGACCCATGCCCGCTGCATGAACTCACGCTCACCGACGCCCTGGCGCTCGGGAAGCCACTGGCCTACATGGTGGGTACACCGGCCCACTGTCAGACGGGCACCTGCGCCCCCGGGTTGCAGTTCTTGATGAACGAGCACACCCGGGTCGGCGACAAGATGGCGATAGTGCACGCCGACGTGTACGCCGACAACGCTGCCACCGAAGTTGCGCCGGCAGTCAACGCGCTGGGCGTGCAGTACGAGCCGATCATCTACCTCTGCACGGCCGACGGCACGATTGTCGATCGCCTCGACGCCATCTGGGACGCCGGCGAACTGACCGAGCGGATCGACGCGCTACTCGCGCTGTAGCGACCTCAGCTGAACGACTGGCCGCAGCCGCAGCTACGACTTGCATTCGGGTTGGTGATCGCGAAGCCGGCCTGGTTGAGGCCGTCCTTGTAGTCGAGGGTTGCGCCCAGCAGCAACTGTGCCGAGGCAGGGTCGACGACAACGCTGACCTGATCCGGGCCGAACTGAGCCTTCTCGTCGTCCTCGGCGAAGTCGCCGTCGAAGAACATCTCGTACGAGAACCCACTGCAGCCACCGGGGCGCACGGCCACGCGCAACGCAAGATCAGTTGCGCCTTCGGCTTCGAGGAGTTCCTTCACCTTGCGGGCGGCGTCGTCGGTGACCGTGATCATTTTGGTGCTGCTCCTCTTGCGAGATTTGGCGAGCCGGAGGTGTTTCCGGAGCGGACCTGGAAGTGTAACCCGGGAATTACCGTAGCATTGACTTCGTGATTACAACTCCACCGAGCGCCGCTGAGGTGACCGAGATGTTGCGAGCGGTGATCGACCCCGAGCTGGGTGCCGACATCGTCACCCTGGGCATGGTTCCCGGCGTATCGGTCAACGACGACGGCGTGGTCACCGTCGGTATCAAGCTCACCATCGGCGGCTGCCCGCTGCGGGGGCAGATCAAGAAGGACGTCGAGACGCGAGTCGCTGTGCACCCCGGGGTCACCAAGGTGAAGATCGATTGGGGTGAGATGACCAGCGAGGAGCGCAGCGATGTGATGCTGAAGGCCCGCTGGAACGCCCGCGAGAAGGCGACCGACACCGCCATCCCGGTGACCACCCGCATCATCGCCATCGCCAGCGGCAAGGGCGGTGTGGGCAAGAGTTCCGTCACCGTCAACCTCGCTGCTGCGGTCGCCGCACAGGGCTTCACCGTCGGCGTGCTCGACGCCGACATCTGGGGCTTTTCCGTGCCGCGTCTGTTGGGCATCGACGAGCCACTCGAGGCCCACAAGGCCGAGGGCAGCGACCGCCCGCGCATCGTGCCGAACGAACTCGTGGTGGGTCGCGGCCTCTCCAAGGGTCTGTTGAAGGTGGTCAGCACCGGCTTCCTGGTCGGCGAAGACACTGCGTTGATGTGGCGAGGGTTGATGCTCACCAAGGCCGTCGAGCAGTTCCTCAACGACGTCGAGTGGGGCGAGCTCGACTACCTGTTCATCGACATGCCACCGGGCACCGGCGACGTGCAGATGGGCCTCGCCCGCATGCTGCCGCGCACCGATCTGCTCATCGTCACCACGCCCGCATTGGCAGCACAGAAGGTGGCCGCACGCGCAGCCGACATGGCCCGGCGCAGCTTCCTGCGGGTCTGCGGCGTCATCGAGAACATGAGTGCGTTCACCTGCGAGCACGGCACGTCGTACGCACTGTTCGGCGAGGGTGGCGGGCAGGCGTTGGCCGACCAGGTCGGTGTACCGCTGCTCGGTCGCATTCCGCTGGAGGCCGCGGTCGCTGCCGGCGGCGATACGGGCGCACCGGTTGCGCTCGACGGCACCGGCGCCGCGGCCGACGAGTTCCGCACCATCGCCCGGCTCATCGTCGACGAGGTGGCCCCGCCCACCAACATGGCCGGCTGCAGCGCCCGCATGCTGAACATGGTGGCCGCAGCCCTCGACGCCAAAGACGCAGCGAAGGCTGCCGCCTCCACCGACTGCTGACTGAACGAGCGACTCGGGCTACGGCTCAGTGAGGTCCAGCCCCATCAGCGCAAAGAGTTCTGGAACGAACCCGAACAACGCGTTGAGGACCACATTGTCGTCGACGGCTTCGTAGTGATGCGCAAGCCGCACCCTCATTCCGACCACGCTCTTCCACGGCACCTCCGGGAAGTCCGCACGGAACTCGGCAGGAAGTCGGTTGGCCGTCTCGCCGATCCGTTCGACATAGAGGTGAGCCGCGGCGCACAGGTCTGGGTCCTTGCGAATGGTTTCCACGCCACGAGCCGCCAGCCGGGCACACCGCTGTCCGTAGTCCACCAAGAGCTCGAGGCTGTTGCGCACTCGCACGACGGTCCACCATCGCTCCAGTCGGTCCAGGCTTTCCGTCACACTGGGACCATCTCGGCGATGATCTCGCGGTGCGCTGTCAGCCGCTCCGGCCGCAGTCCCGCCGCCGAGATGACGTCGACGGGCACCCCGAGCACCGACTCCAGGTCCTCCTGGAAGGACGTGATGTCGACGAAGGAGACGTGCGGGCCAAACGTGGCAACCAGATCAAGATCCGACAGGCACGTGTCGTCGTGGCGGGCAGTCGAGCCGAAGACCTGCAGCTCAGACACGTCGTATTGCGTGACCACCTCGACCACGCGTTCGTGATGCTGACGAAGCGCCTGGCTGGGGGTGTAACCGATCGCGGCCATGATCCGCGCAAACGTCTCGTGGTGCGGCGTCACGGCGCCGGTCTCGTAACGAGCAATGGCCGACTGGGTTGTGCCCGCCCGAACCGCTACATCGGATTGCGACAAACCAGTGTTGGTTCTCGCGGCTCGAAGCCGGTCGGCCATCTCCATAGGTGGAATATACCTGGTGACAGGCATAGCCGGCGGCAGGATTAGGGCAGCGAGTCGTAATCGGGATCGGTGGGCATCGCGATGCCCACCATTCGGCCCTCGGGGGTGAGGCGAATCTTGGGCAGGATGCACGGTGGCGTGCCCACCGCCCACGCAGATTCCATCGCGGCCGAGACCGAGACGTGCACGTCGAGGAAGCTCAGATTGGTGACCGTCGGCGGCATCAGGAGCAGCTCGCCTGCTTCGAACTGTTGGATGGCGTCGGCTGGTCGTACCCACATGCTGGCGACGGTCTCGTTGTCGTCGTGGTACGACGATTGGCCGGCGGGGCTGGCAGCCATGAAGAACCTCGTGTCGAAACGGCGAGCCATCTCGCCCTTCGGGGTGATCCAGTGACTCATCCATGGCAACAGGTCGGTGGCCAGACGTAGGCCGTATTCGGCGGCGAGTGCACGGACGTCCACATCGCCTTCGTGCACGGCGTGCCGATGGGCGAGTGCCGGGTGACCGTCGCTGACCATCTTGCCGTCGGCGTCGACAGCGAGCAGAACGCCGGCCTCCTCGTAGCACTCTCGGACGGCGGCAACTCGGTAGGCCTCGTCACCCTCGCCGTCGGCCGGGTCGACCTTGCCACCCGGAAACACGTACATGCCGCCGGCGAACGCCGCGTTCTGCGTGCGCCGCAGCATGAACACCTCGAGCCCCGAGGTCGTGTCGCGCACCAGCATCACCGTCGCCGCCGCCTTCACAGGTACGTCCATATCAGCCATGCGGGCACCGTACACACCGATAGGGTCGACGACGTGCTCGTGTGGATGGACCTTGAGATGACCGGCCTCGAACCGGACCGCAACGTGATCGTCGAGATTGCGACGCTCGTGACCGACGATGACCTCAACATCATCGCCGAAGGCCCCGAACTGGTGGTGCACCAGCCCGAGGAAGCGCTTGCGATCATGGACCAGGTCGTCGTCGACATGCACACCAAGAGTGGCCTGATCGACCAGATCCGGGCGTCCATCATCACCCTCGGAGATGCCGGCGCGCAGACGCTGGCGTTCATCAAGGAGCACGCACCCGAGGCCCGCAGGGTGCCGCTGTGTGGCAACTCGATCGGTATGGACCGTCGCTTCCTGGCCGCCTACCTGCCCGAGATCGAGAACCACCTGCACTACCGCAGCGTCGACGTCAGCAGCATCAAGGAGCTCGTGCGTCGCTGGTACCCCGGCCTGTTGAACACCCGTGTGCAGAAGGCCGGTAGCCACCGGGCGCTCGACGACATCCGCGAGAGCGTCAACGAGTTGCAGTTCTACCGCCAACACATCTTCGTGCCCACCGCCGGGTTCGTGTTGCCAGCCGCCGAAGTGGCAGTTCCACCGGAGAAGTAGCGCTCGGCGAATAAATAGGTTGACGTTCGTTTCCGAACGTGATTTCCTTTCACCTGATGCGCCGCGAACGGCGGCTCATCGTCACCACGAAAGAACGAAGAACCATGCAGCCCACGAACCTCGCAACAGAACTGGCCACCGTCGCCAGCGCTGCGCGTTCGTGCGGCGATTTTGGTCACGGCTACCAGTGGCGTATGCGGTCTGCAGCAAACCCGATGAACGTGAAGACCTTTGGTGCGTCCATCAATGCAATCGCAACCAAGCGCACAGCCCGACACCTCGGGATGCTTTCGACGTAACGAACGTCGCAAGCTCCACACCGAGGCCGTCGGGATCGCAAGATCCTGGCGGCCTTTCTGGTTTTCCCACTTCTTTCGTCCGAGAGGGACACATGTACACACTGAACGAAACCGCCACCCTGAATGAAACAGACATTCGGACAACCTTCGACGAGCTCGTCGAGCCAATCGCGGTGCGCGCCGCAAAGCCGCGCTGCGCCGATGGCAACGGCACCCTCACCCACCTGTTCTTCTCGGACATCCCGCTCGACACCGCTCGCGCAAAGGCCATCTGCAGCAAGTGCGCACTTGCCGAAGACTGCCTGACCGGTGCGCTCGATCGGGCCGAGCCGTGGGGTGTGTGGGGTGGCGAGCTGGTCGAGAACGGTCGCATCGTCGCCAACAAGCGGCCTCGCGGTCGACCACCCAAACACCCACGCCCTGCCGTGGTCATCGACGAAGTACCGATTCCCCCGCACCTCTTGCAGGTGCGGATGGATCAAGTCGCTTGATCATTCGGTGGGTTTGTGTTCCCGCTCGGGAATGCAAACCCACCGAGCACGGTTGTTTGGCTCCAGATCGCCGGTCGATGGCAACGCACACTGCGACCCATCGGCTCGCAAGCCGCCGGCCCCCTGTCACTGTCGCTGCCCTTCCCCCCGAGGGCAGCGCGGCAGGGGGCCGCGAGCGGCCCCTACAACCGTCCGCTCAAAGGGCACGCCGATAGCGTGGCCCACGTGAAGCTTCGTCCGAGGTTGCTGGTGGTGTCGCTGTTGATCGCCGCAATCATCTCAGTGGGTCTCGGCTGGGTCATCGCCCGCGGCGGCACCGATTCCTCGTCGGCCAACACTGTCATCGTCGACGACACGAATGGTGCGAGCAGCCAGCTACAGCCACCCACCATCGGCACCAACGCGGTGGTCAAGGGCGACCAGTTGCCCGACGCCACCGTGCAGACCCTCGATGGCACCGTCGTGTCAGTTCGCTCGTTGGTCGGCCAGCCATTGGTGATCAACGTGTGGGGGTCGACCTGCGTGCCGTGCCAGAAAGAACTTCCCGATTTCGCCGCCGCTCACCTCGCCTTCGGTGATCAGGTTCGCTTCGTCGGCATCAGCTTCCTCGGAGCCAGCGACCGCGAGGAGTCATTCGCCCGTGACCGCGGCGTGAACTACGAACTGCTCTACGACGGCGACGGCGCATTCATCAACGCCATGGGGATCGCCGCCTTCCCGGTCACCCTGTTCGTGAATGCCGACGGCGTGATCGTGCGCCAGACCGGACAGCTGAACGAAGACTCACTCACCTCGTTCCTCGAAAGCGACCTGCTGTGATTGCCGTCGACGGTCGCCTGCCGCTGGCGTTCACATCCGGGTTGCTCGCTGCCATCAACCCGTGTGGATTCGTGTTGCTGCCGACATACCTCATGTATTTCCTGGGCATGGAGAACCTGCGGCCGGGCAGCGA
>DAORTY010000058.1:9691-21015 GCA_035432905.1 Ilumatobacteraceae bacterium
TCGGTGACCAGCATGTTCGTCTTCGGCATCGCCTACGCCGTCGCCTCGTTCGGCTGCACCCTGGGGCCCTTCGCGGGCACCGTGCTCGGGGCCATCACCACCAATGGAATTGCAACCGGAATCGCCGCCATCGCGCTGTATGGAATCGGCATGGCCTTACTGGTCACGGCGCTCACCGTGACGCTGGCCATGGCCAACACTGCTCTGCTGAAGTTCCTGCGCCACGGAATGGAGTGGTTCGAGTACATCGCGGGCGTCTTCGTACTCCTGACGGGCGTCTACCTGACCTACTACTGGTACTCCAGTATCAACGAGAACTACGGCAGCAGCATCACGTCGAAGGCCACCAGTTGGCAGGAACAACTCACCCGCTTCGTGCAGCGCAACCAGACGACCGTGGTTGTCGTCGCGTGCGTCGTGATCGTGACGGCCATCGTCGCGTCGATGTCGGTCAAGCGCCGACCACAGGAGTGACGGCGACGCCGTTTCGCGATCTGCTGGCAATGCCCGGCGTTCGTGAGGTGTGCGAGCGTCGCGGCCGGCTGGGCTTCATGGCCTACCACGGGGGCTCCCTGGAGGCGCTGACCGACGTCGTCGCGTCGCGCGCTGCGCAGCGCTGCGGGGCCAGCTACTACGGCGTTCTGCAGCCCGCCGACTTCACGTCGCACATCCCGTCGCACCGCGTGTCCGCGCACGAGTCCGAGACACTGGCCGCGTTCGTCGACCACGTCGATGTCGTCATCACCATCCACGGCTACGGCAGGCACGGGTTCTGGACGACGTTGCTGCTCGGGGGTCAAAACCGGCCACTCGCCGATCACGTTGCCGGCCACCTGCGCACGCACCTTGCGGACTACACGATCGAGACCGATCTGGACGCAATGCCCCGGGAGCTACGCGGCCTGCACGCCACCAACCCGGTCAACGTGCCGCGCCAAAAGGGTGTGCAGATCGAACTGCCGCCACGCGTGCGCGGTGCCAGCCCGATCTGGAAGGACTGGAAGGGCCCCGGCCTCGTCCCGCACACCGAGTCCCTCATCGACGGCCTCGTGGCCGCCGCTCAGAGCTGGCCGTTACGGGGCTAGGCGTTGGATCTGCCAGTCGTCCGCATCGGTGGACGGGGTGTACTGGAGGCGGTCGTGGAGACGACTGGGACGACCCTGCCAGAACTCGAAGCGGTGCGGCCGCAGCAACCAGCCACCCCAGAACGCGGGACGCGGGACGGGGCCGTCGCCGAACGTCTCGGCCATCTGGGCGACGCGCTGCTCGAGCCAGCCACGATCGGGAATCGGCTGCGACTGTGGCGACGACCAGGCACCCACCTGAGAGCTCTGCGGGCGGGAGGCGAAGTACTCGTCGCTCTCCTCGTCGCTCACCCTCGCGACCTCACCGACCACGCGCACCTGGCGATGCAACTGCAGCCAGGTGAACAACATCGACGCCCGCGGCGACGCCGCGAGCTGGCGGCTCTTGGCCGAGTCGTAGTTGGTGAAGAACGTGAAGCCGCGCTCGTCGGCACCACGCACCAACAGGTAACGCGAGGCCGGCCACCCGTCATCGTCGAGCGTGCCGAGTACAAATGCATTCGGCTCGACGCAACCGGCTTCGCTGGCCTCCGCATACCACCGCTGCCACTGCACCATCGGGTTGGCGTCAACGTCGGCGATGTCGAGGCCAGCCGTCTCGTAGTCCTTGCGCCGCGAGGCCAGTTCGTTGGGCGCCAGCTCGCTCATCACGCAGCGCCGACGCGCGGACCGATGACCGTCATGCCACGCATGTACCGCTGCAAGGCTTCGGGCACGGCGACGGTGCCGTCCTCCTGGCGATAGTTCTCCACGATCGCAGCCCACACACGGGGCACGGCCAGCGCCGACCCGTTGAGCGTGTTGGCGACGGTGGTGCCCTTCTCGGCGGCGGTGCGGTAGCGAATGTCGCCACGACGGGCCTGATAGTCGGCGAACCAGCTGACCGAACTGACTTCCAGCCACATGTCGCAGCCGGGCGCGTAGACCTCGATGTCGAAGCTGCGGTGATGGCTCTGCCCCATGTCGCCGGTGCAGATGTCGATGATGCGATACGGCAGGCCGAGACCCTTGATCAATGCCTCGGCGCGGTCGCGCAGTTCGATGAGCATTGCCGGGCCCTGCGCGGGCGTCGTGACCGCCAGGATCTCCACCTTGTCGAACTCGTGGGTGCGCAACATGCCACGCGTGTCGCGCCCGGCCGAACCGGCCTCGCGGCGGTAGCACGGCGTGTACGCCATCAGCCGGATTGGCAGCTGGGTGTCGTCGATGACCTCGCCTGCATACAGCGACGTGAGCGGCACCTCTGCGGTGGGGATGCACCACAGATCGTCGCGCTCGATGGCATACGCGTCGTCAGCGAACTTGGGCAGCTGACCGGTGGCCGTGAGCGTGGCCGTGGTGACCAGCGAGGGCGGACGGATCTCTTCGAACGCATCGGCATTCATGTCGAGTGCGTACTGGCACAGCGCACGCGCCAGCGTTGCCCCGGCACCGCGCTGCATCGTGAACATCGAGCCGCTGATCTTGGTCGCCCGCTCGTTGTCCAGGATGCCGAGCGCGTTCGCGGTCTCCCAGTGGGGGATGCGCTGGTACTCGGGGAACGAATCGGGTAGGAACGGGCCCTTGATGACGGGGTTGTCGTCCTCACCGGCACCATCGGGCGCGTCGGGGTGCGGCAGGTTGGGAATGCGCAACAACAGGTCGCGCAGCTCGGCCTGGATGACCTCGAGTTCGTCGGCCGCTGCCTTCTCCTGCTCGCCCAACGCACGGCTCTGCGCCTGCAATGCCTCGGCACCGTCGGCGTCGCCCTCACGGCGCTTGCGGCCGACCTGCTTGGACAGCTCGTTGATCTCGGCGCGCAACCCGTCGCGGCGCGACTGGTTGTCGCGTACCGCCACCTCGACATCGGTGGCCCGCTCCAGCTGCTCGAGCACCTCGGAGCTACCGCGCCGGGCCAGAGCGGCGCGAACGCCATCGGGGTCTGTGCGGAGAAGTCGGACGTCGATCACTCGCTCAGGCTACTCCCATGCCTTTCAGCGTCCCCAGGGCTTTCGGGTGCGCAGCCTTTGTCCACGGGTAGATTCTGGGTCGTGGCCGCTGTCGAAGTCTCAGAGCTGACAGTTCGCTATGGCGATCTGCAGGCCGTGCGTGGCGTGTCGTTCACCGCCGCCGCCGGCGAGATCACCGCCGTACTCGGCCCTAACGGCGCCGGCAAGACCAGCACCATCGAGGTCTGCGAGGGCTTTCGTCGCGCCACGTCGGGCAGCGTGCGGGTTCTCGATCTCGACCCGGCCACGCAGCAACGACTGCTCAGCGAGCGGATGGGCGTGATGCTGCAGGAAGGCGGCGTCTACCCCAGCGCGCGGGTGCTCGACACGGTGCGTCACTACTGCGCGCTCTACGGCAAGGGCGCCGTCGCCACCGAACTGGTGGAGCAGGTCGGCCTCAGCGGTCGCGCGAAGGCAACCTGGCGGCGGCTCAGCGGCGGCGAGCAACAGCGCGTCTCGCTGGCCCTTGCGATGGCAGCACGACCCGAGGTGGCGTTCCTCGACGAGCCGACGTCTGGCGTCGACGTCAACGGCCGCGACACCATCCGCGGCATCGTGCGTCGCCTTGCCGACACCGGCTGCGCCGTAGTGCTCGCGACGCACGAACTCGACGAAGCCGAGCGTCTGGCCGACCGTGTCATCATCTTCGATCAGGGTCTGGTGATCGCTGACGGCACGTTGGCCGAGCTGCGTCGCGGCCACGACGAGATCCGTTTCCGCAGCAGCCCCGACCTGGACACCATTGCACTGGCCAGTGAGATCGGAATGGTCGCCAGCCGCGTCGGCAACGACGAATACGTGATCGACGCGCCACCGCACCCCCGCCTGATGGCGCAACTCACCGCCTGGCTTGCCGAGGAAGGTCACCCGCTCACGGATCTTCGGGCCGGCGCCCAACGTCTCGAAGATGTTTTTCGGCGCCTGACCGCCGAGAAGGACGAGAAGGACGAGCAGTCATGAAGCGCTTCAGCACGCAGCTGCGCACCGAGCTGCAACTGGTCTCGCGCAACGGCGAGCAACTCCTGCTCACGCTCGGCATTCCGGTGCTGCTACTGGTGTTTTTCAGCCTGGTCGACGTGCTGCCCACCGGCACCGACGAACCCATCGACTTCCTTGCCCCGGGTGTGCTGGCGCTCGCGGTCATGAGCACGGCGATGGTCAGCCTCGGCATCGGCACCGGTTTCGAGCGCACCTACCACGTCCTCAAGCGACTGGGCGCGACACCACTGGGGCGGGGTCGGCTGATCGCGGCCAAGATCACCTCGGTCACCATCGTCGAGATCGTGCAGTTCGCGGTCCTCATTCCTGTGGCGTACGCACTCGGCTGGTCACCCGCCACCACCAACTGGCCGGCAGCGGTCGGAGCCGTCGTGTTGGGCACGATGGCGTTTGCCGGCATCGGCCTCACCTTTGCCGGCAGGCTGCGCGGTGAGATCAACCTCGCCGCGCTGAACGGTCTGTATCTGGTGATGTTGCTGCTGGGGGGAATGGTGATTCCGTTCACCAAGCTCCCCGGAGCGCTACGCGCTCTGGCCCACGGCCTGCCCAGCGGCGCGCTAGCCGACGTACTACGCGAGGCGCTCGGCGGGAACGGCACACAGCCGACCACCAGCTGGATCGTGCTCGCAGCCTGGGCCGCCATCACGCCGCTGATTGCAGCAGCGCTGTTCCGCTGGGATTAGAAGGATCAGGTCGGCAGGAGATTCGGCGCCAACGGCAGCATGGCGACGAACTCGGCACCCGTCTCGGTAGCGCCCACGACCAACGAACCACCATGCAACTCGGCGATGCGGCGGGCGATGGACAACCCCAGACCGGCCCCGCCCTCATCGGTGGTTCGCGCCTCGTCGAGGCGAGTGAATGGCTCGAAGATGCGGTCCCACTCAGCGACGGGAATCGTGGCGCCGTCGTTCCACACCCGCAGCCTGGCCACGTCACCCTCGATGCCCACGGTGATGCGCACGACCTGCTGGGCATGACGTAGCGCATTGTCCACCAAGTTGCGAACCAGGCGGACCAAGAGCGCTGCGTCGGCAGCCACCCACGCGCCGCCGCTGACCACCGCGAGCCGCGGGTCCGAGTACCGTGCCAACTCCACGTCCACCAGCGCGGCGAGATCCAGGCGTTCGGTCGTGGGCAACCTGCCGCCACCGTCCACCCGAGCGAGGTCGAGCAGCTCCCCGGCCAGCGACTGCAGACGGTCGATGTCCACCATCACCTCGGTCGCAGTGGCCGGCCAGTCGGTGCCGTTCGGGTAGGCGAGCCCGACCTCGAGCTGCGCCCGAGCCGATGCGAGTGGGCTACGTAGTTCGTGAGACGCATCGGCCAGGAACTGACGGCGCGCGGAGGCCGCTGCGTCGATGCGTTCCAGCAACCCGTTCATCGTCGCCGCAAGACGATCCAGCTCTGCCGCACGCGCGTGGGCGGAGATTCGCTGATCCGGTCGAGTGCCCGGAATGGCGGCAACCTCGCGACGCATGCGCTCCACCGGCGACAACGAGCGCCCGACCACGAACCAGATGCCGGCAACGGCCAGCAACGTCAACAACGGCAACCCGACCCAGAGGCCGGCCACGAGCGCAGCCACCGACTTCTCGGCAGCGCGCAGTGACGAGGCGGCGTAGACGGTGAGCGGACCCGCCCCCGTCTGGACGGTGCGCGCGACCACCCGATAGTGAGTGCTGCCAACGCCGCCGACCACCGGCCCGGGGACGGTCTGGGCCGCCTGCGTGCCGACCGACGGGGCCGGAAACACGTCGAGCCGCACGGTGGCAGCGAGCCCTGGCGATACGGCCACGACCACTCGGTCGCTGGTGATCACCTGCACCTGGCCCGTGTCGACCCCGGTCGCCGTCAGGGTGGGCGACAGTTTGCCCTGCTCGGCCAGGTCGGCAACGAATTCGACCTGCCGGATCAGTTGCTGGTCGGCGTCGTCCACCAACGTCGAGCGCAGCCAGCGGGTCACCAACAGCGCCGTGGCGAGCAAGGTGAGGGCGACCACGATCGTCGCCACAGCGGTGACGCGCAGCCGCAGTGACGTACCGCGCACGCGTGCGGCCCACTGCGACCGACCCGCCATCACACAACCGCCAGCCGGTAGCCGCCGCCACGGATCGTCTCGATGCGATCAGCACCCAGCTTGCGTCGCAGCGCGTGCACGTGCACCTCGACCACGTTGTCGGGTCCGTCGAACGTGTCGTCCCACACGTTGTCGAGAATGTCACGCTTGGGCACGACCTCACCCGGCCGCCGCGCCAGGCACTCCAGGATCGCGAACTCACGCGTCGTCAGCACCACGTCGACACCGTCGACCGTGCATCGCCGCTGCGATGGCGACAAAGTGACCTGGCCGACTCGCATCTCGTTCGTGCTGCGCCCACTCGCCCGACGGATCAGCGCTCGCAGTCGCGCCACCAACACCACATAGGAGAAGGGCTTCGAGAGAAAGTCATCGGCGCCCGTGTCCAGCGCCTCGGCCTCGTCGAATTCACCGTCCTTCGCGGTCAGCATCAGGATCGGTGTGTCGACGCCCCGACTGCGGATCTCGGCACACACCCGGTACCCGTTCATGCCGGGAAGCATGATGTCCAAGACGATCGCGTCGTAGCGATTCTCGGTGGCGGCCCACAGACCATCGGGACCAGTATGTGCGACGTCGACGGTGAACCCTTCGGCCTGCAGCCCGCGCTGCACTGCAGCCGCCAGGCGTACCTCGTCGTCGACCACCAGCACTCGCATCGTGTGCATTGTCGCACCGATCAGCCGCTGTTGCTCGGGCTGGATGGCGCTGTGGCTGAAGGTGGCTTCAGCAAGCTTCAGCGTCGGTTCAGGGATGACCTGGCATCATCTACCAATGACACTCGTCGTCAACGAACAACTCCCCCAGCACAGGCCTCCGTCGCCGCTCCCGCCCCCGCCGCCACCCCCCTCCTTGCCCGAGGCACAGGCACCGGTCCGGTCCTCCTCCCGTTCCGGTCGGTTCGTGGGAGCGGCGGCGGCTTGTGCTGTTCTGTCGGCCGGGGTGGCCTATGGCACCGTTCGGTTCACCGAGCAGGACGGCACCAAGGTGTCGTACGTCGCCACCAGCGCCAACACCGACGGCTCGGCCGCTACCAACGATCTGTATGCACTGCTCGCCAGGGCCGAGCCCGCCGTTGCCGCGATCGAGGTGTCGACCGGGGACGGGAAGGATCTCACCCCGGTTGCCGCCGGTTCTGGAGTGGTCATCTCCAACGACGGTCTGATGCTGACCAACGCGCACGTCGTCCTGCTGACCGATCAGGGCGGCAACACGATCGACAACCTCACGTTCACGGTGAAGATGTTCGACGGGACAGTTCGCTCGGCCAAGGTTCTCGGCGCCTCGCCCGACTACGACGTCGCACTGCTGCAGCTGGCTGACACCAGCAACCTTCACCCACTCGCGCTGGCGGACACGTCCACCATCCGAGTCGGTGACGACGTCGTCGCCATCGGCAACGCACTCGACCTTGGCGACTCACCCACTGTCACGACCGGCATTGTCTCGGCTCTCGACCGCACGCTGCAGGAATCAAGCTCCATCACGTTGCACGGCCTCATCCAGACCGACGCGGCCATCAACCACGGCAATTCAGGCGGGGCGCTCGTCAACCGTCGTGGGGAACTGATCGGCATCAATTCGGCTGGCATTCCTGATGCGCAAAACCTCGGCTTCGCCATCTCCGTGGCCACGATCAAGCCGCTGCTCGACGACCTCAAGGCTGGGAAGTCCGTCACGGCTTCACCGATCGGATTCATCGGCGTCAATGTTGCCGAGACCCCGTTCGGCGTGACGGTCACCACGGTGCAGGATGGAACGCCCGCTGCTGAAGTCGGCATCAAGGCCGGCGACATCATCACCCAGGTGGGCGATGCGACGGTCGCCACCGCCAACCAGCTGTCGACCGTCCTGCGGGGAACGACGCCGGGTTCCACTGTCACGGTCACCGTCAAGCGAGATGGCGCCACCAAGTCGTTCGAGGTCACCCTCGCCGAGCGGCCGAACAACTAGTGCTCGGCCGGCGCCTTGCTGGCGTCGAAGGCGGCGGCAACGTCGTCATACGTCAACAGCTCCTCGGGTTCGGGAGCACGGCGGTATGTGTTCTCCTGCGGCGTACTGCGTCCGAAGCGCTTGAAGAACATGTAGATCACAACGGTCCACAGGAACACACCGCCACCGACCTTCATGATCAGTCCGGCAACCTGCTGATCGTTGATCGCGTCGATGTTCCACACCCGTACCGGCTGGTCGCCGTAGTGGGTGTACACCGGCTTGTCGGCGATGGCCAACCACGCAGCGGGCACGGTGGGCACCACGCTGAACAAGAAGAGGTAGATCATCTTGCCGGCATGGCGCATGTGCAGTTCCGGCAGCGGGCCCACCACCGGCATCCACGCCAAGACTGCCGTGGTTACCACCGCGAAGTGCAACAGGAAGTGCAGCGGCCCGTTGACCGTACTGCCGTTGACCACCTGAGGAATGTGGGTGACCATCACGACACCGTTGAAGATGACGGCGGCGACGACCGGTTTCGTGAAGAAGCGAACGACGCGGTACGTCGTTGCGTCACCGACCAGCACCCGCAGCAGCCACTCGGGCGTCGCCAACAACACCAGCGGCGGCAGGAAGTAGCTGAGCATCATGTGCTGCAACATGTGGGCGCTGTAAAGGTAGTCCTCGCCGATCTGGTGGATCGGCCAGGTGCTGGCGACGAACAGCATCACCATCGATCCGATGAAGCATCTGAACTGACGGCGTGTGACCACCGGTTCACCGGGAGCAACAGCATCCGGCCCGATGACACGCACCATGTACGTGTAGGCGCCCACCAAGAACGCAACGAGCACATACACCTCGACGTTCGGCTGAAAACGCCACGGATCCGCGAACGGAGCGGCAGCGAACATCAGATCACCTGTCGAAGAACTTGAACGTCGCCAGGAACACGAGGAAGATGACTATCGCGAGCCCGAGCCCCATGTAGAACAGCACGCCGAACAGCTTGTTGTCGAACTTCAGGTGCATGAAGATGAGCACGATCATGAAGAACTTGATGGTCATCATGATCAGCAGCAGGGGTGTCGCATACCCACCGAGGTGAATCCAGTACGTGGACGTCTCGAGTGCTGTCAGCACCGCCAGCACCAGCGCGACCTTGATGAAGTAGTGGTCGGAGGGTACGTGGTGGACGTCGGACTCGTCAGCTACGAGACCATTGTGTTCGACGTGTTCGGAGACTGCGCTCATGGCTACTACCTCAGGCCGGGATCAGGTAAACGAGAGTGAAGATGACAACCCACACGACGTCGACGAAGTGCCAGTACAGGCCCACGATCTCGACGACCTCGGCCTTGTCGCCGGGGATACGCCCACGGCCGATGATGGCAGCAAGAGCGATCAGCATGACCACACCGACCGACACGTGGACGCCGTGGAAGCCGGTGAGAGCGAAGAAGCTGGAGGAGAACAGGCTGGTGGTGAAGCCGAGACCCTCTTGATAGAAGGCGGTGAACTCGTAGACCTGGCCGCCGACGAACAGTGCACCAAGTAGCGCCGTGGCCAGCAGCCACAGTCGGGTGTTCTTGTCGTCGTGACGCTTCGCGGAGTTCACTGCCAGCACCATCGTGAGCGAGCTCATCAGCAATACGAAACTGCTGACCGAGGTGAGTGGGATGTCGAACACCTGAGCCGGGCCGGGACCTGACCCGTGACGACCCCGATACAACATGTAGGTGCTGATCAGCCCACCGAACAGCAGGCACTCGCTGCCCAAGAAGAGCCACATTGCCAGCTTGTTGTTACTGAGCCCGGTCGAGCCCAGGTGTGGCCCAGCATGGGCATGATCGTCATGCACCACTTCGGGTTCTTGGATCGTGATGTCAGCCAATTGACGCCAACTCCTTCGTAGGACCGCTTCCCTCGACGGGCGGGTCGTAATCAGTGTCATCAGCCACCGACGGCTCGAGTGTCCAGCCGAAGAGAGCAAGGACCAAGATGGCGAGGCCGACGATGGACAACATCCGGTTGAAGATGATGCCGTAGGCGATCACCGGCAGCGACAATGCGAGCACGATCGGCCAATACGACGGCGAGGGCAGATGGATGTGCGTATCACCTGCAGCCTCCTCGATGGCAAGCAGTTCCTCGCCGCTCTTCACCTTGACCAGGCGTGGGCCGGCGTCGGTGTCGACTTCCTCGTACTTGCGGTGGAAGAACTCGTCGAGCGCGTGCACGGTGGGGATGCTGTCGAAGTTGTGCTCCTTCGGCGGGCTGGCGGTCAGCCACTCGAGGGTGCGGGCATCCCACGGATCGAGCGGCGCCTTCGCACCCTTCTTCGTAGTGATGAAGATGTTGATGACGAACAGCAGCACGCCGAGCGCAATCGTGAACGAACCGATCGTCGCGACCTCGTTCCAGAAGCCGAGGTTGAAGAAGCCCTCGCCCGTCAGCTTCGTCGGCCATACGACCATCCGCCGCGGCTGGCCTTGCATGCCCAGGATGTGCATGGGGCCGAAGGTGAGGTTGACACCGAAGAACATCAGCCAGAAGTTCCACGTGCCAAGACGCTCATTGAGCATCTTGCCGAAGATCTTCGGCCACCAGTAGTAGAAGCCTGCGAACAGCCCCATCACTGCACCGCCGACGATGACATAGTGGAAGTGGGCCACGATGTGATAGGTGTCGGTCTGCTGCGTGTCGGCGGGAGCCGACGCGTGCGTGACGCCTGACAGTCCACCGATGGTGAACAACACGATCATGCCGATCGAGAAGTTCATGGCCGTGGTGAACCACAGCTTGCCGCCCCACAACGTGAGGGTCCAGTTGACGATCTTCACACCGGTCGGGATGGCAACCATCATGGTGGCCGCCGAGAAGACCGCGACGCTGACGGGGCCGAGGCCGCTGGCAAACATGTGGTGAGCCCACACGCCCCAACCGATGAATCCGATGGCGCAACCGGAGAAGACCACGAACTTGTAACCGAACAGCGGCTTGCGAGCGAACGTCGGCAGCGTTTCGGACACGATGCCGAAAGCCGGCAGGATGATGATGTACACCTCCGGGTGCCCGAAGATCCAGAAGAGGTGCTGCCAGAGCAACGGGTCGGCACCCTTGTCGACATCGAAGAATGCCGCACCGAAGCTGCGCTGGAAACTGAGGAGGAACAACGCCACCGTGATGACCGGCATGGCGAACAGCAGCAGGAACTGCGTGACCAACTGCATCCAG
>DAORTY010000059.1:0-20962 GCA_035432905.1 Ilumatobacteraceae bacterium
CCACCATCAGCTTGTACTCCTCCTCGAAGCGGCGGTAGCCGGTGGTGGCGCTCATCCCGCGCTCGAAGGCAAGCGTGCTGTTGGCTACCTTCCAACCGTTGTTGACGCCGCCGACCACGTTGTCCTTCGGGCAGCGGGCGTTGTCGAAGAAGACCTCGCAGAACTCGGCGGTGCCGTCGGGCTGCGTGATGCCGCGCACCTCGACGCCGTCTTGCCTCATGGGGACCAACAGGTAGCTGATGCCCTTGTGCTTCGGAGAGTCGGGGTCGGTGCGGGTGAGCAGGAAGCAGTAGTCGGCGTGGTGGCCACCGGTGGTCCACACTTTTTGACCGTTGATGATCCATTCGTCGCCGTCGAGGATGGCCGACGTCTTCAACGATGCCAGGTCGCTGCCGCTGTTGGGCTCGCTGAAACCCTGACACCAACGCATCGTGCCGTTGAGGATCTGCGGCAGGAATTCCTTCTTCTGCTCCTCGGTACCCCACTGCAAGATGGTGGGGCCAACGAGCGTGTCGCCGAAGAAGTCGGCGCGCATGGGCGCCTTGGCGCGGGCGAACTCCTCGGCCAGTACGACTCCGTCCAGGGTGGAGAGGCCTTTACCGCCGTACTCCTTGGGCCAGGTCGCACAGATCCAACCACCTTCGAACAACTTTGCCGGCCAACCGGCGTTGAACTCCTTGCGGTCCTCGGCGCTCAGTTCGAAGCCCGGCTCGAACCAGCCGGCGGGCAGATTCGACTCCAGCCAGGCGCGGATCTCGGTACGAAACTGCTCGGCTTCGGGGGTGTAGCTCAAGTTCATGACACCAGTATTGACCCGCGGGTCAAGATTTGCCAACTGCTCTCGAGCAGACACAGAACGCGTGACGATTTCACGTTCCCGCCGCCTCATGGAAATCAGCCGGAAACAATCCCGCGTCATTGTGTCGACAACACGACGAATGGAGCAATGCATGGACTCTGGAAGCCTGACATGGGTAATGGTGTCGGCCGCCCTGGTGCTGTTCATGACCCCCGGACTCGCCTTCTTCTACGGGGGAATGGATCGGAGTCGAAACGTCCTGAACATGCTGATGATGAACTTCTACTGCGTGCTCATCGTGCCGGTCGTGTGGGTGATCGTCGGCTATTCGCTCGCACAGGGCGGAAACGGCAACTACATCGGAAACTTCGATCATCTCTTCCTCAACGGCATCGGCATCATCGACGACAATGGCGGCAAGCTCGCCACGGTCGCGTTCCTCGGCATGTTCGCGTGCATCACGCCCGCCTTGATCTCCGGAGCCGTCGCCGACCGGATGAAGTTCTCGGCGTGGGCTGTCTTCGTGCCGGTGTGGCTGCTGCTGGTGTTCGTACCGGTGTTCAAGTGGGTCTACGGCGGCTGGCTCGGCGACCGCGGCTCGCTCGACTTCGCAGGTGGCACCGCGATTCATGTGAATGCGGGCATTGCCGCGCTCGCCGCAGTGCTGGTGCTCGGCAAACGCAAGGGTTGGCCGAAAGAAGGCCACCCGCCGCACTCGATGCCGCTCGTCATGCTCGGTACCGGAATCTTGTGGTTCGGCTGGTTCGGCTTCAATGCCGGCTCGGCCCTTGCCGCGAACGGTCAGGCGGCACAGGCGTTCATGAACACGTTCTTGGCAGCGGCTGCCGCCGGCCTGGTCTGGGTACTCGTGGAACGGGTCCGCGATGGCCACGCCACCAACCTCGGCGCCGCATCCGGCATCGTTGCCGGACTCGTCGCGATCACGCCGGCAGCAGGCTTCGTCTCGGGAGCGGCACCGCTCGCCATCGGCGCCATCGCCGGCGCAGTGTGCTGTTACGCCGTACGACTCAAGGTGAAACTGGGCTACGACGATGCGCTCGACGTGGTCGGTGTTCACTTCGTCGGCGGTCTTGTCGGCTCGCTGCTGATCGGCTTCTTTGCCAACCCCGACTTCTTCGGCCTCGAGTTCAGGGCCGGGCTTTTCTACGACGGTGGTCTCGGCCTGCTCGGCGAGCAGGCGTTGGCCAACCTCTCGGCGATCATCTGGTCATTCGCCGTCACAGCCGTCATCATGATCGTCTTGAAGAAGACCATGGGCGTCCGCGTCAGTGAGGAGACCGAGACCAACGGGCTCGACTTCGCCGAGCATGCGGAAACCGCCTACCACTGACCGTCGAACGAAAGCAGCCCACCATGAAGCTCATCACAGCGATCATCAAGCCCTTCAAGCTCGACGACGTCAAAGCCGCCCTCGCCACAGCAGGCGTCGTTGGCATGACGATCGGCGAAGTCCGTGGCTTCGGCCGCCAGGGCGGTCACACGGAGACCTACCGAGGCACGGAGTACCAACTCGACTTCGTACCAAAGGTGAAGCTGGAGATCGTCGTCGACGACGACCTGGTCGACGGTGTGGTCGACTGCATCGTCGCCGCCGCTGCCACCGGCAAGATCGGTGACGGCAAGGTCTGGGTGACGTCCGTCGACGACGTCGTGCGCATCCGCACCGGCGAACACGGTCACGACGCGGTGTAGCGGGCAACATCGCACGTCGGTTCACGATGCGTTCACACCCGACGAACAGTGTCGAAACCTGCGGGCTTTAGGTTCGAGCCATGGCCAGCCCTGCTCCTGCTTCGAGCCCAGACACCGACCCCCTCGTGTATCCGGGCGGGCAGGAGCGGGCTGTGGTGGCGGTCCTTCTCGCCAATCGCAATCGCGTTGTCGGGCGCCGCGACCTGGCACGTCTGGCCGGCCTGGCCGAACTGAACCAGCGACGCTGCGACAGTGTTCTGGTGGGCGTGCGACGTCAGCTCGGCCCGGAGTCCGTCATCACGGTTCGCAGTCGCGGCTGGATGCTGGCCGATCATGCCCTTGCAGCGGCCGAGGCCCTGCTCGCCGGCGATCCGGCGTGATCGCCACCAGCGAGGCTGTTGATCTCGCACGCCTCCTCCTCGACTTGCTGATCGTTCTTGCCGCCGCAAAGCTGGCGGCTGAACTGGCCGAACGCGTGAAACTGCCCGCCGTTCTCGGCGAGATTCTCGCCGGCGTCCTGATCGGCCCCTCGGGGCTCGGCCTCGTTCAGCTGACCGATGCCCGCGGGGTGTCGTTGGCGCTGTTCGCCGAGATCGGTGTGCTGTTGCTGCTCCTCCAAGTGGGAATGGAGATGGACCTTGCCGAACTGGGCAAGGTTGGCAAAGCCTCGCTGCTCGTGGCCGTGATCGGCGTCGTCATACCGTTCGTCACCGGCGCGGGCGTCGGCATCCTGTTCGATCAGAGCACCAACACGGCGATCTTCATCGGAGCCGCACTCACGGCGACCAGCGTGGGCATCACCGCCCGCGTGTTCGGCGACCTGCGCGCCCTGTCGACGATGGAGGCACGCATCGTGTTGGGTGCGGCCGTCGCCGACGACGTGCTCGGCCTGGTCGTGCTCACCGTGGTCGTGAAGATCGTGACAGGCGGGTCGGTCGGCGTGGGCACCGTGGCGTCCACGCTCGGCCTCGCCATCGGCTTCCTCATCCTCACAGGCATTGTCGGCCTCCGCGTGGTACCCCGCCTGCTCGACGCGGTGCACCGCGGGGCGGGCTCTCCGGCGACGGTCACGGTGGCCGCCATCGTGGTCACGCTGGGCTTCGCGGAGCTGGCCGACGCCGCCGGGCTGGCCTTCATCATCGGCGCATTCATGGCCGGTCTTGGCTTCGCCACGTCACGTCACCACGATCGAATCGCCCGCGACCTCGGGTCGATCGGCCATCTGTTCATCCCGATCTTCTTCGCGCACATCGGACTCAACGCAGATCTCGCAGCCATGGCCAAGCCAGCGGTGATCGGGCTGGCCGCTGCACTCAGCGTCGTCGCAGTGTTCAGCAAGCTCGTTGCAGCAGCGGGCGCCGCGGGTACACGAGCCGACAAGCTGCTCGTCGGGCTCGGAATGATTCCCCGTGGCGAGGTCGGGCTGATCTTCGCGTCCATCGGTCTGGCGAATGGTGTGCTCGACGGCGACCAGTACGGCGCGCTGCTGATGGTCGTGCTGCTCACCACGGTCATCACACCACCCCTGCTGCGCATGCGGTTGGGCCGTGCCGGCGACGCAGCCGAGATGGTGGTCACTCGCGAGCCACCCTCGGGATGGCTCACGACGCTCGACGGGGCGGTTCGGCTGAACGGCACGCCGCCGGCGTCGCTCATCGTTCCCCTTGCACTATCGACGGCGGCAATTTCGAACACTGCTCGTCCGTCGCCAGAGCTCCTCGATTGGTTCTCGGCACATCGCAACGATCCGGCGGAATGGAACTTCGACGACACCTGTGCACTGGTCCGGCTGCTGCGAACCGCGAACCCGCGAGCCTGGCGGTTCCTCGACATCACCGGGGTGCTGGAACGCGCACTCCCCGAGGTTGCGCAAGCGATGAAACGCCGGCGAGCCGACCTCGCCGACCTGGACCCGATGGGGGCATTGCGGTTCCCGGTCGTCGACCGGCTCGACGACCTCGCGCCGGTCCTCGGCGTCGCCAGCGACGATCTGGTTCTTGCGGCCTTGACCGCCGATGTGTGCGTGGAGGCCGACGACCAGGGCGAGTGCTCGCTGGCATTGGCTCGTCGGTTGGTGTCGGAGCGTGAGGCCGAACGAATCGCGACAATTGTCCGCGACGCCCACCTGATGCGCGCGAGCACCCATCGCGCGGATGCACTGGACCGGGGCGAGATCCTGCAATTGGCGGCCCATCTCGCCACAGGCGCCCATGCCCGCGACTCGTACGAACTGGCGTTGGCCATTGGAACACTGTCGCCCCTTCACCGCGAAGTGCTCGACGAACGGCTCGCGCAGGTCATCGAGGCGCTCGAACACCCCGAGTTGACGAGCGGCACAGCCAACAACCTCGCAGGCGCTCGGCGTCTTGCCGCGGAGCGATTGCTCGATGCTCCGGCTGCCGTCGACCGGCTGCGGTTCGCCAGCAACACGTATCTGTTGTCGCACGAGCCGGACGAACTCGCCCGGCAGGTCGAGCTGATCGAACCACTTCCGCGCCACGGCACCGTACGAGTTGCGATTTCACCGATGCCCGAGACCGCACTGTGGAAGATCGACGTTGCCTGTCGCGACGTCCACGGATTGCTGGCTCGGCTGACCGACGTGTTCTGCGAACACGGGCTGGACATCATCAACGCCAGCATCGCCACGTGGGCGGACGGTGCCGTGCTCGACAGCTTCATCGTGTCCAGCCACAACCGACCCAGTGCCAAGCAGCTGGCACTCGCGTTCGAGGCCAGGCTGAGCAAGCCCCTGTCCCCTCTCGCGATGCCCACGCTGGCCATCGAGTTCGACAACACGGCGCTTCCGTGGCACACGTTGGCGATCGTCACCGGGCCGGACCGGCCCGGTGCGTTGCTGGCCGTCAGCTCGGCGCTCGCCACTGCCGGCGCCGTGCTTCACACTGCCCGCATCTCGACCAACGACCAGCAGGTCAACGACCGGCAGGTCAACGACCGCTTTGCTGTCGGAGATCGAGCCGGACGCAAGCTCGACGCGGCCTCGATGGATGCAATCCGCACCGCCTTGGCGGAGGGCCGCACGGCCGGCCGACGTCGCCGCGGCCGCTGACTTCGACGACGAACGCGAGCGCCACAGTACGGAAACAAAGCGGCCACAACCGCGAAACGTCGTCTCCGTATCGTGCGGTCACTCGCTCCAGCGCCGCGGCGAGGTCATTGGAACCGTCCCTCGAACACACAGGAGAGAACGTGCGCACACGAGTGCCCAAATACATACTCGGCGCGGCCTTTGGTGCCGTTGCCACCACCTTGCTCATCGGCACGACGGCGTTTGCCGACGACCTCGACCCAGTCGCCAAGCTCGGCGAGCAGACCAGCCTGTTGTGGGTCGTGCTCGGCGCAGTGCTGGTGGTTTTCATGCAAGCAGGCTTCGCGCTCGTCGAGACCGGCTTCACTCAGAAGAAGAACGCAGCCGAAGTGATGAGCACGAACTTCGCCATCTTCGGACTCGGCTTCGTCGGATTCCTGTTCATCGGGTTCCCGCTGGCGTTCGGCGGCTTCGGCACGTTGCCCGGGCAGTTCGGGTTGGCACCGATGAACGGCACCGGCCTACCGGCGGTCGGCGGTGAGTTCACCGGCATCTTCTACTGGGGCTACACCCATCTCGGCGACGCCGCAACACCGGCACTGCTCGGCTTCTTCCTCTACATGGTGGCCTTCATGGACACTGTCGCCACGATCCCCACCGGCTCGATGGCCGAACGTTGGAAGTGGAAGAGCTTCGTGTGGTGGGGCTTGTTCTGCGGCGCTCTCTACTACCCGTTGTTCGCTGCCTGGACGTGGGGCGGCGGCTGGCTGGCCAAGTCGTGGGAGACCATGCACCTGGGTGTCGGCTACGTCGACTTCGCCGGTTCTGGTGTGGTCCACGCCGTCGGCGGCGCGGCGGCGCTCGCGGGCGCCATCGTGCTCGGCCCACGAATCGGGAAGTTTGGCCCCGACGGCAAGGCGCGAGCAATCCCGGGGCACAACATCCCGATGGCGATGCTCGGCTGCTTCATCCTGCTGTTCGGCTGGTTCGGCTTCAACGCCGCCTCCACCTTCAGCTCCACCGACGTGCAGTTCGCCACGGTGGCAGCCAACACCGCCATTGCCGGCGCGCTCGGCGCGGTGGTGTCGATGTACTACATCACGTGGAAGACCGGTAAGCCGGACCCCGGCATGATGGTCAACGGCATGCTGGCCGGTCTGGTCGCCATCACCGCCCCGTGCGCCTTCGTGGCACCCTGGGCAGCGGCCCTGATCGGGGCGATCGCCGCGATTCTGGCAATCGAAGCAGTGTTCTTCATCGAGCGCTGCAAGATCGACGATCCGGTGGGCGCCATCGCCGTGCACGGCGTGTGCGGAACCTTCGGCGTGTTGGCCGTCGGCATCTTCGCCAACGGAACGTACGGCGCCGGCTGGAACGGATCCACCACCACCGGCGTCGCGGGCATCATCAAGGGCGAGTGGGGTCAACTCGGCGCCCAGGCACTCGGCGCCGTCGTCATCTGGACCGTCATCTTCGGGATCGCCTTCGCGTTCTTCACGCTGCAGAACAAGTTCACAAAGGGCGGCATTCGCTCCCCAGAGGACGACGAACTCGCTGGTCTCGACATTCCCGAAATGGGCGTCGTCGCCTACATCGACTGAGAGGAGTCAACAATGAAACTCATCACCGCAATCGTGAAACCATTCAAGCTGGACGACGTGAAGGCAGCCGTGAAGGCTGCCGGCGTGGTCGGCATCACCGTGTCGGAGGTACGCGGCTTCGGTCGCCAAGGAGGCCACACCGAGGTCTATCGGGGCACCGAGTACGACATCGACTTCGTGCCCAAGGTGAAGCTGGAGATGGCCGTCGATGACGACAGCGTCGATGCTGTCGTGGAGGTGCTGCGCACCGCCGCCGGCACGGGCAAGATCGGCGACGGCAAGATCTGGGTGATCGACATCGACCGCTTGATCCGAATCCGAACCGGAGAGGAAGGCGCCGAGGCGATCTAGCTGTAGCCGGCGAACTCCAGCGGGAGGGCCGTGATGGGTGACGATCTTCGGATCGGCCTGTCACGGCCCTTCAGCCGTTTGCGAGCGCGGCCTTGAGCCGAGCGCGTAGGGCCTCGTGTTCCGGTGTGGGCACCTTCATGCCGTCGACGGTCTGTACGTAGAACACATCGACAACCTCGTGCCCCAGCGTGGCCACCTTCGCCGAACGGATCTCAAGACCCGCCGACAGCAGTTCGTGAGAGAGGCGGTAGAGCACCAGCGGGCCGTCGGGCGCGCGCACGTCGATCATCGTTGCGTCGTCCGATGCCTCGTTGCTGATCAGCACCTCGCGACGCGGTGACGCCGCAGCCAGCGGCCGCCTCCGCGCCCGTGCGGTCATGCGTTGCGTCAGCCGTGCCGGGATGTCGAGATGGCCGTCGAGCGCAGCGGTGAGGTCGTGCTCGATCCGGTCCCACGGAACAGAGATGCCCCGCGAGCGCGACAGGCGGAACTCGTCGACAGCGGTACCGTCCGGACCGGTGTGCGCATTGGCTGCGACTACGTCGACGCCGTGCAGCGACAACGTGCCGGCAATCAGCGCGAACAGACCTCTGCGGTCACTGCTGGCTATCCGCAGCACGTCGAACTCGCCGTCTGCGCTGTGCTGCAATTGCAGGCCACCACGCTCGTTGAACGCCGAAATCAGCTCCGCGAAGCGGTCCTCATCGCCAGACGGTTCATCGACTCGCCCGTCGCCGCGCAGCAACCGAGCCGTCCGACCGACGAGTTCGTCGACGAGACCGGCCTTCCACGACGACCACGCGGACGGACCAGTGGCACGGCTGTCGGCGCGCGTGAGTGCGTCCAACAGTTCGAGTCGGCCAAGGCTCTGCACTGCATCGGCCACGTTGGCAGCGGTTCGAGGGTCTTCCAGGTCGCGCCGAGTTGCAGTCTCGGCGATGAGCAGATGATGCTCGACAAGCGCAATGAGCGTGGCGCTGTCGTCGGATGACCAACCCATACGGTCAGCGATTCCGACCACGAGCTCCATCCCGACTTCGGTGTGGTCGCCGGGGTGGCCCTTGCCGATGTCGTGCAGCAGGGCACCGCACAGCAGAAGGTCGGGCCGCGCTACTTCGCGCACGAACTCGTTCGCGTTCGCGACCGTTTGCAGCAGGTGACGGTCGACGGTGAAGGTGTGGAAGGCGTTGCGCTGCGGCAGGCTGCGGACGTGCCGCCACTCGGGCAGGTACCGACTGAACAGGTCGTAGCGCTCGAGCGCCTCGACCGCACCAACAAGACCTTGACCGGCACCGAGAAGGCTGACGAAGGATCGGCGCGTGCGTTCACTCCACGGTTCGCCAGGCTCTGCACCGCGGCTGGCAAGCACCTGCAGGGACTGGACGCTCACCGGGATGCCGGCGTGCGCCGCGGTTGCCGCGAGGTGGAACACGAACGACGGCTCGTCGACTTCGGCATCGGCTGCGATGTGCGCCTCGCCGTCGATGACCGTCACGCCCGAGCCGATGGACGCACCGGACCGTAGGGCGCCGCGGCCGCCGTGCAACATGCGCTCGATGCGACGCCAGAAGCGCTCGGTTGCCCATTCGATGGTGTGCGCTGCGCCCGAGATCTGCAGCATCAACGAGTCGGCGTCGGCGTAGCCCATTGCCTCGGCAACCTTGTCCTGGTCCTGCAGTTGCAGCACGTTGGACATGCGACCGGTGAGCCGATGCAGCTCGCACCGCGCGGCCAGGAGGAGGTCGGCGGGGCCGGCCAGATCGTCGACCGGACCATCGAAGGCCGCCGCCACGTCGGCACGATCGACTGCCAGTGCCCAACGAATCATGTCGTAGTCGCGCAGCCCGCCGCGGCCGTCCTTGAGATCGGGCTCGAGCAGCGAGGCGACGTCGCCCAGTTTCGTCCAGCGTTGCTGACCGGTCTCCAGCAGTCGCTGCAGCCACGCCATCGGCTTGCGCCGCCACTGCTCCAACGCCTGGCGTTGCAGGTCGGCAACGACCTCGACATCGCCGGCGAGGCAGCGCAACTTCAGAACGGCGGTCGCGGTATCGAGGTCGCCGGCGATCAGCGCCATCAACGATTTGCTGGTGTGCGTCGCAGGGCTCAGCTTCAAGCCACCGTCCCACATCGGATACCACAGTCGCTCGGCGGCGGACTGCACCTCTGCGTCGCGGGCTTTCACCGGGTGAACCAGCATCACGTCGATGTCACTGCCGGGACACAGCACGCCGCGCGCATAGCCACCGGTGGCCATCAATGCCCAGCCGCCGGGCAGGTCCGACGCCAGGCTGTACAGCCACGCATCAGCCTGCTGTGAGAGCCGCCGGGCCAACGTTCTCCCGGCGAGATCCGGGTCGCCCACCAGGTGGGTACGCATGCGCTTGATGGTGGCAGCATCGACCGGTTGCATCCGCCAAGCCTACGAGAGCGACCCCGGACGAGCAGCGGGGAGCCTGGGAGTCGTAGAGTCGTTCACATGACAGACACGCTGCAGACCCCCGCTCAGGCTGGCCGCTGGACCGCACAGTGGAAAGAACTGTACGCCGAGGTGATCACCACCGGGCTGTGCACAGGGTGCGCCGGCTGCGTGGTCACCTGTCCGCACGACGTCATCGGGTACGAGCACGAAGAGGGCAAGTACATCCCGTTCCATCTCGAGGAAGAATTGGGCGTCGACAACTGCATTCACGGCGAGAAGGGGTGCACCACCTGCACACGCGCCTGCCCTCGCTTTCGCGCCTGGGAGCCCGCCGCCGACCTGCACCTCTTCGGAAAGGTTCGTGAGCCCGAGGAGATGAGCGGCATCTGGCGGCAACTGCTGTTGACGCGGGCAGCCAACGACGAGGAGCACACCAAGGGCCAAGACGGTGGGTTCGTGTCGGCAATGCTCAACTGGCTGCTGGAGCACGACTACATCGACGCCGCCTTGGTCAGCGGCGTCGAAGCTGATGACGCGTGGAAGGCCAAGCCGGTCGTGGTTTCGAATCGCGAAGAGGTGCTGGCCACCGCCGGCAGCCGCTACACCTACTGTGCGAATCCGCTGGCGCTCCCCGAGGCACGGGCGAAGGGCTTCGATCGACTCGCGTTGGTCGGAATGGGGTGCCAGACGTCGTCGCCGCCGATCATGTGGGATCGCAAGGCCGGCAAGGTCAGCCGTCCGTTCCTGTTCAACATCGGCCTGCTGTGCAGCAAGACCTTCGACGATTCCATCTTCCCTGAACTGTTCGAGGCGAAGTACGGCCTGCGCAAGCAGGACATGGTGAAGATGAACATCAAGGGCGTCTTCCAGATCTGGATGAAGGACGGCTCGTACCACGAGGTCGACCTGAAGGAATGCCACCAGTGGACGCGACAGGGCTGCAAGAACTGCCCCGATTTCGCAGCCGAACACTCCGACATCGCGACCGGCGGCATCGGCAAGGACAATGACTGGACGCTCACCATCGTGCGCACCGAGTTGGGCGAGGAAGTGATCAACCGCATGATCGCCGACGGCACCATCATCGCCCGCCCCGCACAGGAGGACGAGGTGGCCATGAAACTGTTGCGCACGCTGTCCATCGTCAGTCGTCGCCGCTGGCCCGAATGGGCCGACAAGGGCCCCAGCGTCGGCGTGCCGCCGCCGAAGAAGAAGGTCGTCGTCGAAGCCCCGGCCGCCGCAGAGCCCGAGACACCCAAGGCGCCCTGAGCCCACGTAGTCCCGGTAATTGGCACGATTCTCCGAGGGTGCCAATAGTTAGGAGTTCTGCAGTTCCGCACCCGCGGGTGCGAGCTCTACGGGGTGGAGTCGGCGGGGGTGCACTCGTCGCCGAGGCGAGCGAACTCGGCGCGCTCGGCATCCGTCAGGCCCTCACGTTCGAAGAACTCTTTGAGTTCTTCGGTGGAACGCGCTGCGAAGAAGCCCTCGACCACGCAGCCCGCCACCGGGCGAGGCAACCCCCCGTCGTCCACGAGCTGATCGACAAGATCGTCGTGCGCCCGATCGCGCACCGAGCCACAGCCGGCCACGACGAACAATCCGAGCGAGACGATGAGGGCAGACAACATCCGCGGCACGGCCAGAACCGTAGCGGTGGCTTCGTGCTGCACCACCGTGACAAACTCCGACGATGCCGCTGCACCCTCAAGCCGCCTCCCTGCTGGAAATGATCGCATCGCTGGGTGATCCTCCGATCGAGGAGCAGACCCCCGCCCAGGCCAGGGCGATTCGGGCAGCCCGCGCCCGGGCCGACGGCCAGCCGGTACACGATGTCCGCGACGTCGATGCCGGTGGTGTGGCGTCACGCCTGTATCGCCCCAACGACCGCAGCGACCTTGGGCTGCTGGTCTACTTCCACGGTGGGGGCTGGGTGATCGGCGACCTCGAGAGCCACGACAACGTGTGCCGCGCCCTTGCCAACGGCAGCGGTCATGCGGTGCTCAGTGTCGACTATCGCCTGGCCCCCGAGCACCCTTTTCCGGCACCGCTGGAGGACGCACTGACCGCTACCCGTTGGGCGCACGGACACGCCGCAGAGCTGGGTTGCCGCGCTGGCCGGGTTGCCGTCGGCGGCGACTCTGCGGGGGCCAACCTGGCCGCCGTCGTCGCCCAATTGGGACCGGTGCCGTTGGTCTACCAGCTCCTCGTCTACCCCGTCACCGATTGCACGCAGGCGCAGCCCAGCTACGAGGAGAACGCCGACGGCTACTTCTTGAGCAGAGCAGGCATGGCCTGGTTCATCGACCATTACCTCGGCGACACCGCTCCCACCGATCCGCGGGTGTCGCCCCTGTTCGCGGCCGACCACGTGCTGGCCGCCACTCCACCGGCGTTGGTCATCACGGCCGAATTCGACCCGTTGCGCGACGAAGGCGACGCGTACGCACGTCGCCTGGCCGATCTGGGCGTGGCGACCAGCCATGTTCGCTTCGGCGGGATGTTCCACGGATTCTTCTCGCTCGCCGACTTCCTCGACGACGGCGGTGCAGCCAACGCGCTCGCCGCGGCTGCAGTCGGCTCGGCATTGGGTAGGGCCTGATGGGCGACGCACCCGAGCCCGGGATGGACTACGGCGACTACCTGCATCTCGACGGAGTGCTGGGCGCGCAGTTTCCGCTGTCGCCCGACCACAACGAAATGCTGTTCATCGTGCAGCACCAGACCAGCGAACTGTGGATGAAGTTGATGCTGCACGAGCTGCGCGGTGCCATCGCCAACGTCGCTACCGACAACCTGCAGCCCGCGTTCAAGATGCTCAGTCGCGTCAGCAAGATCATGGAGCAGTTGGTGCACGCGTGGGACGTGTTGGCCACGATGACCCCGCCGGAGTACACCGCCATCCGCCCGTATCTCGGTGGCAGCAGCGGCTTTCAGAGTTGGCAGTACCGCTGTATCGAGTTCGCGTGCGGCAACAAGAAGGCAGCGATGCTGGAGCCGCATCGACATCGCCGGAATCGCTTCGACGAGGTGGAAGCTGCCTTGCACGTGCCGTCGTTGTACGACGAGACGTTGCGGCTGATGGCGCGGCGCGGCATCGAGGTGCCCGCCCACGTACTCGCCCGCGACGTGACCGAGCCGTACACCTCCGACCCAGGCGTCGAGGCGGCATGGTTGCAGGTGTACGGCAACGCTGAGGCCAACTGGGATCTCTACCAGTTGGGCGAGGAACTCGTGGATCTCGAAGATGCGTTCCGCCTCTGGCGTTTCCGCCACGTCACCACCGTGCAGCGCATCATCGGGTTCAAGCAGGGCACGGGCGGGACATCGGGCGTCGGCTACCTACAGGCGATGTTGGCCACGGAGCTGTTCCCCGAGCTGTGGAGCATGCGCACGGCGTTGTGACACGTCGTCGCTCGTGACGTTCACACCATCGGGACGTTCACACCATCCAGGCGGCGCGATCGATGGGCTGGTGCAGCGACTCGCGAGTGAACGCGAACGGGGCCAATTCGGGGCCTGCTTCGTCGCCGCAGGCCAGACCGGCGAGGGTACGCCCGAACCACGACGCGAACTTGAAGCCGTGCGCAGCACCGAGCGCGACGGACACCTGCGGGTAGCCCGGCAGTCGGTCGAGGACGAAGTCGCGATCCGAGGTAAGTGTGTAGAGGCAGGTCGTCGTGCGCGGCGCCGCCCACGCCCCACCGGTGAGACGATGCAGGAATGCTCCCAGGCGGCTTTCCATCTCCGTGTCGGCGTCGAACGTGCGCGTATCGGGGTCCACCTCGCGGCCGCCGCAGTCCTCGGCGCTCTTGACGGCTGTCATGTCGCCGAACACGGGGAAGCCGTAGAAGCTGGGATCATCCATCCAGATCCACACCGGGAAACGGCCGACAGCGAAGGGTGACAGGTCGGCCTGCTGGAAGTAGCTGACCTGCTCCTTGAGGACAGCGAGCGGAATCCGCAGATCCAGATTCGCCAGTACTCGATTGGTCCATGCGTCGGCGGTGATCACGACGCTGCCCACCCGAGTGACGCCTTCGTCAGTGACGATGTCGACCTCACCGCCGACTGGGCGGATGGCACGTACGGGTGTCGTGCCGTGCAGCATCGCGCCGCGAGCGAGCGCCAACTCCTGCATCACACGCGTGCCCTGACCGGCGGGCACGATGCCGGTCTGCGGTGAGTACACGCCCATCACGTCGTCGGTGACGACGTCACCGCCGGCGAAGGCCGGCCAACGGCGACGGATCTCGGCACCGTCGATCCACTCGTACGGCACTTGTTCGGCATCGAGACTGGCGGTGTAGGTGCGATGGTCGATGACGGCGTTTGGCGCGAACAGGTCGACGCCGCCCGTGATGGTGATCATCCGCTGCCGGCTTTCGGCCTCGACGGCGCGCCAGGCGTCGTAGGCCTGGGCAGCCAGTCGCACGTATTCGGGCGTGTGATACGAGCGGCGAATGATGCGCGAATGGTCGTGCGACGCGCCGCGCACGTGGCCCAGCTCGAACTGTTCGAACCCGACGACGCTGACCCCGCGCCGCGCCGACCAATACGCGGCTGCCGAGCCGAGCCCGCCAAGACCCACGACTGCGACATCTGCTGTCCGTACCACCGTCATTCACGCAACGCTACCCTGAACGGCTATGCAGGTTTCAGAGCAGCTCGTCTCCATCTCGGTCGAAGAGGGCGCCATGGTGGAACCTGTCAAGGGGTTTGAGACACGAGCGGGGTTACTTGCTTTGGATGTTGGCTTGTCGTGAGGGGTCGTTGATCCAGGCTGCGGTGGGTAGTCGGGGTGGGGTTGGTCGGCGACCGCGGAAGCGGTCGGGGTTGGCGGTGTAGGCGGCGTCGAGGGTGACGGCGCGTTGAGCGCGGATTTCGGTGGCGGTGCCGTAGTGCACCGATGCCGGCGTGTGGAGCCCGATGCCGGAGTGGCGGTGCTCGTGGTTGTAGTACGCGAAGAACGTCTCGCAGAACGCTCGGGCATCCTGGATCGAGCCAAAGCTGCCGGGGAACGCCGGGCAGTACTTGAGGGTCTTGAACCCGGCCTCGGAGTACGGGTTGTCATTCGACACATGTGGCCTCGAGTGCGACCGGGTGACGCCGAGATCGACGAGGAGCTGGGCGACAGGTTTCGAGGTCATCGACGTGCCACGGTCGGCGTGCAGGGTGAGCTGACCGCGCCCGATCCCTTGGCTGGTGATCGCGGCGTCGATGAACTCTTTGGCGAGCTCGCCGGTCTCCGCGGCGGCCACGCACCAGTCGACGACGTAGCGCGAGTAGATGTCGATGATCACGAACAACTCGTAGTAGACGCCACGCTCGGGCCCGCGGAGTTTGGTGATATCCCAGCTCCACACCTGGTTCGCTGCGGTCGCGATCAGCTCGGGCTTCTTCTTCGCGGGGTGGGTGCGTTGGCGTCGTCGTTCGCGGTTCTCGCCCGCAACGGCGAGGAGTCGATACATGGTCGAGATTGAGCACAGCCAGATCCCGTCGTCGAGCAGGCGGGCCCACACCTGCGCGGGGCGAGATCGCAGAACTCTTCGGAACGCAGCACGGTCAGCACCCGTTGACGTTCCGCTTCCGACAACGCGTTCGGAGGTGTCGGTCGTGGCGCGGGCGGCCCGAGCACGGGCCCGCGCAGGTGCCGGTAGTGCGTCGCTCGCGACCTGCCGAGCAGACTTGCTGAGCGGCGGGTGCAGGTCACCTTGGCAAGGTCGTCGAAGTGATCGTCGATCACCGCTTCGACCTCGGCTCGGTGTCCGCGCTCTCGGAGATGAGCTCCAAGAGCGCGTGCGCTTTTCCCATGATCTCCAACGCCATCTTCGTGCGTTGCAGCTCGGCCTCAAGCCGCGCAACCCGCCGATGCGACCGGTCCAGCTCGACATCGGCTGCCGGCCGCCGATCAGTTCGCGGTTTGGCTTCGAGACCGGCCAGAGCACCGTTGTCGCGCTGCTTGCGCCACTCCGACAGGTGCGACGAGTACAGGCCCTCACGCCGCAAGAACGCACCCCGTTCCGCGCCGCCCTTGCCTGTTGCCTCATGTCAAATCCTCCGGGAGCGGTGATTCGTTGCCTCAGCTAAAATCTCCGGACGGTCGGTCTTGTTGAAGGCCCGGTTGATGGGTCGTGGTGGGGCTGTCGTTTTGGTGAGAGCGAGGCGTTCGAGGCGGGCGGTGAGTGTGTCGATGTGGCGTTGCAGCTGGCCTGGCCGAATGGCATTGCGGGTCCGTGTCAGTGTCGCTTTCTTGGCTGGTGTGAGCACACCAGCCGTGATGGTTCGTTGGTGTGGGGTGAGGGCGGGGTCGTGACGTTTGATGATTTTGGCGCCGACTCGCTGGCGTGAGATGAGTTTCTGTTGGGTGCACAGCAGGTTGGTGAACTTCCAGTCCGCGTCCCAGATCTCATTCAGCAGGGCCAGCTCGGCTGGGGTGTCGAATCGTAGGTAGCCAACGAGGCTGCGCACGTGGGTCCAGTTTTTCTGCTCGACGTGGGATCCGTCGTTCTTGTTGCCGGGCCGACCGCGGGTGAAAGTGATCTTGTTGTCCAGGCAGTAGTCGTAGAGGTGGGCGTTGATGAACTCCGATCCGTTGTCAGAATCGATACCCAGGATCGGGAACGGGAAACGCTTGGTGACGTACTCGATCGCGGCAACGACGTGGACCGCAGCCTTGTTCGCCACGGATCGGTTCACGGTCCAACCCGTGGCCACGTCAGTCACGGTCAGCGTGAAGCAGAACTCGCCGAAACTGTTGCCGCCCTCATGGCCGACCAGATCGATCTCCACGAACCCCGGCTGATTCTCGTCCCATTCCGACCACGTGCGGATCGGGAACTGAGATTTCAGTAAAGATCCCGGTTTGGTATGAGACCTGCCGGTGAAACCGGCCACTGCTTTCGCGTTGACGAGACGCCGGTCGATCGTTGCTGGCGACATCGCGACCAGCAGGCCAGCCTCGAAGACGCTGAGAACGAGCTCGCCGTCACGGCGCAACATCGGCACCAGCACCGTCAGCATCGGCGCCAAACGCTTACCAGTCGGACAACGCGCCACCCTCCAGCACTGCTCCAAACCCGACACCACCCGCGCCGAGTAGACCGGAGTGCGCGCCTGACGCACCGGCACCGTGCGAACCGCGCCCGCATGACGTAACTCCGCGCGTGCGTGGTCACGGTGCCAGCCCGTCAGCTCGACCAGCTGGTCCAAAATTCCGGTCTTCCCCAACCGCGACGCCTGGCGGTACTTGGTTGCCAACCGGTTCGTCACCGCACGCCGCTGCACCATCGAAAGCTCCATCGATCAGGCGTAGCGGACCCCACCCCAAACCGGAGATTCCTACATGAGGCAACGAACCCCACCACGCGGAGGTATCCAATGAGTCAATGCGCCTTGGGCAACGCGTCATACGCGTCCAAGTACGCTCGCTTGTCAGCGGCGGTGAAGCTGCGCCGTCGCGGGCGAGCAGAGGGATCGATCTCATTCATCCCACCAGTGTGGGCGCGATCGAGATCTGCAAAGGTCAAAGTCATCAGGTTCAGTGATCCGTTCTTGCCCTGGGGAGTGAAGAACCGCTACACCAGGTGTCTCACCTCACCCTGACAGACAGGGTGGCGGCCGGAACCCTGTATTTGCCCTTCTGACCCAGCGCGACATTTGGCTCAGCGATCCGTTCGGCGAGGTAGATGCCGAGCCGCAGCCGGTCGTCCCCGGCCAGTGGGTGGACGTCAAACTGCAGTTCGACCCCACCTCCTGGACGAGGCCACCCGCCTGCGCCTCGCGATCGCGGGGATGGACTGGCCAAACTGCTGGCCGCCCGGACAGCCCTTCAGCCGGCCGGTGCTCTCGAATCCTTCATCGGCTCACCGGACAGACTTTCGCTGTCTCCAGCTCACAACTCCCGTTACAACGAGCGACGAAAGCAAGATTCCCAGCCTCACGACGTTCCCAACGGTCGGGCTTCTCGGCAACGAAACAAAGTCAATCGCTGCAAGTAGAACTGCCACACCACTGGCCATCGAAACCAAGAAGAGCCAGAACGCTGCCGACCTCGCCGCATCTTCTTGAAGTCTTTGGGACAAAAGCGCGGCCTGCTGCTGCGAAATCGAAATCAGCGAACTCACCGAGTCAAGGCACTTCTGCGCTTGGTCGATCTGTGCACTCATCTGCCAACGACTGAAAATCTCACGGACAAAGCCAAGCTCAAATTCATAGTAGAGACCAACCCGCGCGTCGAGCTCAACGAGCGCCTCAACAAGATCGAATCTGGCTGTCAGAAGGTGCGGCATCGGTGAAGCATCGAGGGCCGCTATAGATGCCCGTGACGTGCGAAGTGCCGTCCTGCTACCCTCAATTGCATTGGTGGTTGCCGTCCATTGCGCCTGCGCTCGAACCGCAATCTCGCACCACCTTTCGCAAACGCCCGGTCGAGCCTGTCGCGCGACGGCGCCGTCCCAGCCGACAATGAACTCGCCTGAACCGACACAGCAAATTGCCTGACCGAACGCACTCAGATCCTCCGTGTCCAGGAGGGCAATCGGCCACCAGGACAGCCGGGGTTCGGCCATGTGATTCTCAAGCCCTGGGCATTGCACGAGCACATCTAGCCAGCATTCCTCCGTTACAGCCATGGTCGACTCCCAATCGACACATCGGCGGGCCGTCTCGTCCATCACTGGGTACCCAAGAGTGAAGACCGGGTGCCGATCTGAGCGGTAATGGACCCTTTCACCGCCCATCCGATCTGAAGCGGCCACAGCCATCTCCAATATGTCATACTCCTGCGCAGTACATGTGGCCGCTAGTCGAATGATATAGAAGATGATCATTATCGGCCCGAGCCTACAGATCAACGGAATCGGAAATCGATTTCTCCGGCCGGCGGGGGCGTGGGGGTTCGGCGCTCTTGCGGGCGTCAGGCCGCAGCGGAGCGAAGCCGCTGCCAGACTCCCCCTCTAGCCGGCGATCAGCGGCGGCGCGTCCTGGGCCGGACGCTGCCCTTGGGCGGGGTATTCACGCGGCGCTTCGCCACCGTCGTTTCGAGCCCTCGACGCGCGCGCTGGGTGAGCGACATCGGTAGCGGTTTACCGGAGTGCACGGCTCGCGAACCGATGAGATAGCTGGCAGCGGCGAACGTGCCGACCAGGCCGACCACCAGGAAACCCACCTGGCCGGGCAGGGTGAAGAACACCGGCGGCAGCCCTGCCAACACCCATGACAGCTGGAACCGGGTCTCGTAGCGAGCGAAGGCCCGGCCCTGGTTGGCGTCTGGCGCGTCGCGCTGCACGATCGAGTCGAACGCCAGTCGGCTGATGGCGGCGGAGAAGTTGGCGACGAACGCGACCGCTATTGCAGTACCCAGCCCACCCGTCAACGCGGCGGCAATGCCTGCGCCGGCGATGACGGTCAGCGCCATGGTCAGCATCACTTCCTCGCGCAGTGCGCTGCGCAGGCGCGGCGCGAGGATGTTGCCGCCCATCGAACCGAGGGTGCTCGCACCCGCCGCGATGCCGAACTGGGCGAGCCCATAGTCCTCGCGCAGCCAGAACAGCAGGTGGAAGGTGAGGAAACCGATCACGCCGCGGATCGACATCATCGCCGCGGAAGCCAACACGATGCCCGCAGAGCGCAGTTCCTCGCGCTCGGCACGCTCCGCCGGTTTCGGGGCAGTTGCTTCGCCCGGCAATTGACGAGCCGAGGCAGTGGCGACGACGAACGCGGCAACGCCGATCATGAGCGCGGCGGCGGCGCTGAAGTGACCGATGCCCAGCAGCGGACCGATCGCGAGGGCCCCGACCAACCCCGAGATCAGGCCAAGTTTGGAGTTGGCCTCGACCAGTTCATCGTCGTTGCGAACCACGCTGGGCACCAACGCCGACTTCGACACCGCGTAGGTCTTCTGCATCACCAGTGCCACGAACACCAACGGGTACAGCAAGATGTCGTCGGTGTGAAAGGCCATCAGCACGTACAGCGCGGCGCGCACGATGGCCGTGATCTGCACGACCATCTTGCGACCACCGGGGATCCTGTCGATGGTGGGCCCGATCAATGGGGCGACCACGACGAACGGCGCAAAGCTGACGATCAAGTACCGCAGTACCGCCGAACGCTGCGCGTCGGGGCCGAGGCTGAGCACCTCACCTGCGACGGCGCCGTACATCGCGGCATCGCCGATGGCGATGAAGGCATGAGTGCGGGCAAATCGACGAAAGGGCGACTGCGATTGCACCGGGCGCCGACCACTGCGGTACACCGCGTCGGCACGCACTCGCTCGCTACTCACCCCCGCATCGTAGGTGGCGCCGCCACGCCGCGAGGAACGTTCAGAGCTTGGTTCGCTCATATCTGTAACCAAGCCCGCGAATCGTGACGATTCGAGTCGGATTGGCCGAGTCGATCTCCACCTTGCCGCGGAGTCGCTTCACGTGCACGTCGAGCGTCTTCGTGTCACCCACATAGTCGCTGCCCCACACCCGGTCGATCAGAACATCGCGCGACAGCACGCGGCCGGCATTGGTCAAGAGCAGCTGCAGCAGCTCGAACTCCTTGAGCGGCATCTGTACCTCGACACCGTCGATCAGCACACGGTGCTCATCGGGGTCGAGGCTGACCGCGCCGACGGTGAGAGCGCCAACCGACAGCTCAGGCTCGTCGGGGCCCGTGGGTGCCTGGCGGCGCATGACTGCGCGCATTCTGGCCACCAACTCGCGCATGCGATACGGCTTGGTGACGTAGTCGTCGGCGCCGACCTCCAGGCCGACGACCGTGTCGATCTCGGCACCCTTCGCCGTGACCATGATGATGGGCACCTGGCTGCGTGTGCGCAGTTGGCGGCACACATCGATCCCGCTGATCTTGGGCAGCATCACGTCGAGCAGGACGACATCGGGCTGCACGACGTCGAAGCGGGCGAGCGCCTCGGCGCCGTCGACTGCCACCTCGACACGAAAGCCTTCGCGAGTGAGCCCGATGATCAGCGCCTCGACGTAGCTGGCCTCGTCCTCCACGACGAGCACCGTCGGCACACC
>DAORTY010000060.1:0-20878 GCA_035432905.1 Ilumatobacteraceae bacterium
AGAGCTACCGCGGCATGGGCTCGATGGGCGCGATGCAGGGCCTCGGCGCCGACCGCTACGCCAGCGGCCAGACCGACAAGAGCCAGGTTGCCGGCCAGTCACGCAAGCTGGTGCCAGAGGGCATCGAAGGCCGTGTGCCGTACGCCGGCACGCTCGGCGATGTGGTGTACCAGCTCGCCGGCGGACTGCGAAGTGGAATGGGCTACGCCGGTGCCGGCACGCTCGACTCGCTGCGCAACAGCGCTCGCTTCATGCGTGTCACCACCGCCGGCCGCAACGAGAGTCACCCCCACGACGTGACCATCACCAAGGAAGCGCCGAACTACCAGCGCAGCTAGAACAACTGGTGCGGGCCGAGATTTAGCCAAGCACCGTTCGGTCGAGGTTTCGGATGCGCCCGGCCATCGATGCCAACAACTTGTGTGAGAGAGCCGGGATGTTGTCCACCACAGCACGGAACTGCCCGCCGGAGAGGGCCAGCACGCTGCCGTCGCCGGTGCATTCGACCGTGGCAGAACGCAAGCCGTCGTCCAGCAGCGCCAGCTCGCCGAAGATGTCGCCGGCACTCAGCACGGCCACCTTGCGACCGTTGCGGCGTACGACGAACGTTCCCTTCAAAATCACGAACGCATCGACACCCCGACGTCCCTGCTCCATGATCACCGTTCCCGCAGCCACGTCGACTTCGGTACCCGCAGCGGCGACGAGACCCAGCTCCTTCTTCGTCAGCCCTGAGAAGAGCGCCACTCGTTGCAAATGTTCGACGTAGACACTCCGGCTGGTCATGGGCGAAGAGTAGCCCGCTCAGACCAACTTCTCGACGAATGCTTCCAGCTGACGCAGGTTGCGACACTCGAACACGCCGTCGGTGTGGGTGCCGTAGTCGCCGACAATGGAGTCGCCGGTGTTCCAGTAGCTCTTCGGCTCCGGGTTCAGCCAGAAGACCTTGCGTGCCTTCTGGCGAATCTCCTTCACCACCCACGCCTGGCTGGCGTGGTAGTTGTTGCGAGCGTCGCCCAGTAGCAGCACCGTGGTCTTGGAGTTGATGTCCTTGCCGTATCGCTCCCAGAACACTTCGAACGCATGGCCGTAGTCACTGTGACCGTCCACCCAGACCACGTCGGCTTCCGTGTTGACGCGATGAATGGCGTTGGTGATGTCTTCCTCACCCTTGAAGTAGTCGGTGACTTCGTCGATGCCGTCGATGAAGACGAACGATCGCACCTTGGAGAACTGCCCCTGCATCGCGTACACCAGCATCAGCGTGAACCGGGCGAATGCGGCAACCGAGCCGGAGATGTCGGCGACCACCATCAGCTCGGGCTTGGCCGGGCGCGGGTACTTGAACTTCGGCTCGGCCGGCACGCCGCCGTAGCTGAGCGAGTGACGCACGGTGCTGCGGAAGTCGAGCGGGCCCTTACGGCCGTGACGGCGCTTGCGCGCCAGCCGGGCAGCGAGCTTGCGAGTGAGCGGCTGCAGCGCCTTCTTCAGGTTCTGCATCTCGTCGCGTGAGGCGTGCATGAACTCGACGTCTTCGGGTAGCGGCTTGCGCAGCGTCTTGGCCATGGCCTCGGCGCCGCGGTCGGCGACCAATCGACGCCGAATCTCGGCTTCGATCTCCTTCTTGAACTGCTCGATGCGGTCGTTGTACTCGTCCTGCTCCAGCCGCTCTTCGAGCGGGGTCAGCTCGCCGCCGACCTGGTCGCGGCTGGCCTCCATCAGCTTCTCGAGCATGCCTTCGAGGTCGAGGTTGCGCAGCGTGCGATACAGGTAATACGTACCGCCGACGGGCCGCCCCGGCTCCATGCCAGCGAAGCGCTGCACGGCCTGCTTGGCCAGCGCCCGCATCATCGCCTGGTCGCCGTTCATCAATGCCTGCATCAGCATCTGAGCGATTTCCTCGGGCGTCAGGTTGTCCATGCCGCCCGAGCTGCCCTTGCCGTCGCCCTGACGCATCTGCTCTTGCATCTCGCGCCACATCTCGTCGAGATCGGTGTCGCCTTCGGCAATCTTGTACTCCGGGCCGCGCATCGAGAAGTAGACCTCGAACACGGTCTCGAACGCACGCCAGTGTGCATTGTTCTTCACCATCGTGGCCGCGAGCGCATACTTGAACGCATCGCGATCTTCGATGGGGATGTGCTGCAACGCCTCCATCGCGTCGAGGTTCTCCGTGAGACTGACGGGCAGCCCAGCGTTTCGAAGCTCGACGACGAAGCCGGCCAGCAGATCAAGCATGAGGTGGCGCGCCGACTACTTGTCGATCGACAGCTCTTTGGCTGCCTTCGCGATGTCGGTCTGGTACTTCAGCAGAATGTGCAGCGTGTCCTTGGCCTGCTGGGCCTCGATGTTCTCGATGCCCAGCAGCACGAGGGTGCGTGCCCAGTCGATGGTCTCGCTGACGGACGGCGCCTTCTTCAGATCCAGTTGGCGAATGCTGCGCACGATGCGGGCGATCTGGTCGGCCAGGTTCTCGGAGACGCCGGGGACCTTGGTGAGAACGATCTCCTTCTCGCGATCCATGTCGGGGTAGTCGACGTGGAGGAAGAGGCAGCGACGCTTCAGCGCCTCGCTGAGCTCACGAGTGTTGTTCGACGTGAGGAACACCAGCGGGATCTGCTTGGCGGTGATGGTGCCCAGCTCGGGGATGGACACCTGATACTCGGAGAGGATCTCCAACAGGAGTGCTTCCGTCTCCACTTCCACGCGGTCGACCTCGTCGATCAGCAGCACCACCGGCTCTTCAGCGGTGATGGCTTCGAGCAGCGGACGGGTGAGCAAGAAGTCGGGCCCGAAGATGTCGTCGTGAATGTCGCTCCACGAGTCGCTGTTGCTGTCTGCCTGGATGCGCAGCAGCTGCTTCTTGTAGTTCCACTCGTAGAGCGCTTTGCTCTCGTCGAGGCCCTCGTAGCACTGCAGGCGGATGAGCCGCGAGCCGGTCATGTCGGCGATGCTCTTTGCCAGCTGGGTCTTGCCGGTACCGGCGGGGCCTTCCACCAACACGGGCTTGCCAAGGCGGTCGGCTAGGAATGCGACGCCGGCAATACCGTCGTCGGCCAGGTAGTTGACGCTCTTGAGGCCATCGCGGACCTCTTGAACGCTCTCGAAACGATGAGCCATGCCAGCACCCTACTTTCGACCTTGACCGCCCGGTCAATCAGAGAACAAAGTCGTGGTGGACTCCTCTTGACCACGGCTCGATTCGTCTAGTCTGCAACTCCGAAATGAATGACTCGATGCTCGCTGACGCAACCAACTCGTTCCTCTCGGCCATCAGCGAACAGCTGGCGGCGCTGAGCGGCAAGCCCACAGACACCTTCATGGCGGATGCCGCCAACGAAGCCTCCAACATCGTCGGCGGCGTCATCACCGCCGACGACCGTGTCACCGATGGCGAGCTGGATGCCTACCTCGACACCATCGGGCCACTGATGAACCCGCCCTTGGCCATCTCCACGCGCGCGGCGCGCGACCTGCAGCTGTTCCAGGGGATGACCGCACGGCTCGCAACACCGAGTGTTCTCTTCGATCTGCTCGCCCGGGCCGATGCACAGCATGGTTCGCTGCGCAGCCACGTGTACTACGAACTCGCGATGAGGCTCGCCCACGTGGCCGCCGCACTCGATCTCGTCCCGTCACCGTCCGAGCTCACCGTGATCGACGGCTTTCGAACCGTGCTGCTGCGTCACCTCGACGGCCTCGGAGTTCCGCGTCCGGGTCAACCGCCTCCCACCCCTGCGCCGGCGACACCCACACCGTCCACGCCTGTTGCATCGACTCCCGCCGCGCCAGCAGGGTCGTCAGCCGAACACGCTGCCCCACCGGCTCCGGTTCGCTCGCTGACCGAGCTGCTGGCCGAGCTCGACCAGCTCGTGGGCCTCGCCAACGTGAAGGCCGAGGTGCGCCGCCTCAGCAGCCTGTTGCAAGTGCAACAACTTCGCGCCGAGCGAGGACTGCGCACCATCGAGACCAGCCACCATCTCGTGTTCACGGGCAATCCGGGCACGGGCAAGACAACCGTGGCTCGGCTGCTCTCACAGGTCTACCACGCAGTTGGCGTTGTCACGCAGGGCCAACTCGTCGAGACCGATCGCAGCAAGCTGGTCGCCGGTTTCGTCGGTCAGACCGCGCTGAAGACCCAGTCGGCGTTGGAGTCGGCACTCGGCGGCATGCTGCTGGTCGACGAGGCGTATGCACTCGCCCGCGGTGGTGAGAACGACTTCGGGCTGGAAGCGATCGACACGTTGGTGAAGTTCATGGAGGACCATCGTGACGACATCGCCATCGTCGCCGCGGGGTACCCGGCCGAGATGGCCGACTTCATCGACAGCAATCCGGGCCTGAAGAGTCGGTTCACCCGCACCATCAGCTTCCCTGACTACACCGAGGACGAACTCGTCGGAATCTTCCTGCAGCTGGGCGACAAGAATCAGTATGAACTCAGTGACGATGCGCTCCAGCGGGTTCGGCACTTCATCGCCGCCGAACCGCGAACACGCGGCTTTGGCAACGCTCGCTACGTCCGCAACCTCTTCGAGACCGCCGTTGCCCATCAAGCTGTTCGCCTGGCGCCACTCACCGACCCGAGCGACGAGCAACTGACCACACTGACCGCCGACGACATCGCCCCCGTCGACGCATAGCCCTGAGGTACCCTCTCGCACATGGTTCCCGTCATTGTCGGCCTTGTCGTACTTGCGGTCGGCTCGGTGGCGTTCCTGGCTCGCCGTCGCCGGCGCGGCCTTCCCCGCAGGGCGGCCATCGACCCGTTCACGCTCAGCGAACCGTGGCGTCGCCATGTTGCGGCAGCACAATCAACGCAACGGCGTTACCGGGAGATAGCCCGCTCCACACCGGACGGCCCTCTACGCGACCGGCTGCGCGAGATCGACACGCAGGTCGATCACGCTGTCGAGGAGTGCTTCACCATTGCACGCCGCGGCGACGACCTCGACGACGCGCTGTCGCGTTTCGACACCGGCGCGCTGAGCCGCCAGTTGGAGCACGCCACCGATGACTCCACACGCAGCTCGGTGCAATCACAGCTCGATTCCGCCGCTCGGATTCGCACCACCCGCGATGACACCGACTCGCGTCTGCGGCTCTTGACCACCCGTATGGGCGAGTTGGTCGCGCAGGCCGCCGAGGTCAGTGTCGGCACCGACACGACCGACGAGTTGGGCACCGGCGTGGGCGATGTCGTCACTCAGCTGGAAGCCCTGCGTCTCGCCATCACCGAGATCAACGAGCCGGGTCGGCCAGCTACCTCACCGTGAGCAGCCTGCTGAAGTCAAACCTGGCGGTCGCGTCCGGCACGGCGATGTCACGCGTCAGCGGACTGTTGCGGGTCATGGCGTTCGGCTACGTCTTGGGTCGTTCATCGCTCACCGACGCGTACAACCAGGCCAACTCCAGCCCCAACCTCGTCTACGAGTTGGTGATCGGGGGTGTGCTCTCCTCCACCCTGGTCCCGTTGTTCACCCGGCTGCACCACAACAAGGATGCAGAGGGCGAGAAGGCTGTCCGTTCCGTCACGCTGGTGGCGCTGGCCATTCTCACCGCCATCGCCGTTGCCGCGGCACCGTTGATCTTCCGCCTCTACACCGCCACCACCTCGGTCGACGTGGACCAGGCCACGTATCAAAAGGTCGGCTCCGTCCTCGCCGCGTTCTTCCTGCTGCAGATCTTCTTCTATGGCATGAATGCATTGCTCGGTGCGCAGTTGCAGGCACGCAGTCGATTCTTCGCCGCCGCGTGGGCGCCCGCGCTCTCGAACGTCGTGATCATCGCGACGTTGCTGTACGTGCCCCACACCGTCAACAGCGGCACTGCGTCGCTCGCCGACGTCCTCACCAACACCGCGCTGCGGTGGACGCTCGGCCTCGGCGCCACGGTCGGCATCGCGATGATGGCCATCGCCTTGCTGCCATCGATGGCACGAGCGGGCGTGCCCTTCGGCTTCACGGCCGACTTTCGAAACCCGGCCGTCGCTCAACTCCGACGCGTCGGCGGGTGGGCACTGGGCTACGTGATCGCCAACCAGATCTCGATCCTGGTGGTCCAGAACCTGCTGTTCAGATCCGGTGCCGGCAACCAGACCTCCTACGTCAACGGTTTCACCTTCTTCGTACTCCCCCACGGCTTGTTGGGCGTCTCCATCGCCACCACGTTCCTGCCGGAGATGACACGGGCAATTGCCAACCACGATCGCGCGCGGCTCGTCGAACGCACCAGTCTCGGCATTCGCTTGGTGGCGCTCCTCACCATTCCAGCCGGGTTCGGTCTCTTCGTGCTTCGCCGAGCCGTCACGGGTGTGGCGCTGCAGCACGGTGAATGCGACGCCGCCTGCGCCCTCACCGCCAGCCGCGCGCTCGGAGGTTTCGCGCTGGGTCTCGGGGCCTTCTCCATCTACCTCTTCGCGCTCAAGCCCTTCTACGCACACCACGACACGCGCACGCCGTTCGTCCTCAACCTCGGCGAGAACCTGGTCAACATCGTGCTCGCGATCGTGCTCTACCGACAGTTCGGAATGCTCGGCATCGCTGCCTCGTTCGCGATCGCGTACATCGTGGCAGCGCTGTGGTCGCTGCAAATTCTGTCCTACAAGATTCGCGGCTTCGAGTTGCGGCCGGTGCTGCACGGGCTCTATCGCGTGGTCCTTGCATCAGCAATCATGGCCGAGGCCGTCTGGGCCGTCGCCCGGTTGGTGGGCGGCAACACCGGGTTGCCCTCGCTGCTTCGCATCCTGGTCGCCGGCACGGTGGGGATCGGCGTCTATGTGGCCATGCTGCTGCTGTTACGAGCACCCGAACTCGATGCGCTGCTCGCCAAGCTGGGTCGACCGCGAGGCGACTCCACCGCGCAGTAGGCTGCCGAAATGATCAAGCTGTTCAAGAAGTGGTGGAAATATCTGGGTGCGAAGTTCAACAGTGACTTCGACAAGAACGCGGACCCTGCTGTCCAGCTCGAGCAGGCCCTGCGCGAGGCACAGGATCAGCACCGTCGGCTCAAGGAGCAGGCGGCCAACGTCATCGCCGGTCAGAAGCAAGCCGAGCTACGCCTCAACGCCAAGATGACCGAATTGGAGAAGCTCAACGCGACCGCCCGGCAGGCGCTCATCATGGCGTCCGACGCCCAGAAGGGTGGCGACGCTGCCAAGTCGGCGCAGTACACCGGCGCCGCCGAGACCATCGCCAATCAATTGATCCAGGTGGAGAAGGATGTCGAGGGCCTCAAGGCGATGGTGGTCGATTCCACACAGGCCTCCGACCAGGCAAAAGCCGCCGTTCAGCAGAACGGTCGCCTGCTGCAGCAGAAGCTGTCCGAGAAGCAGAAGCTGCTGTCGCAGCTCGACCAGGCCAAGATGCAAGAGCAGATGAACTCTGCCATGTCGCAGCTGCAAGAGACCGTCGGCGACGACGTTCCGACGCTCAACGAAGTTCAACAAAAGATCGAGGCCCGCTACGCCAAGGCGAAGGCCCACAGCGAACTGGCCGGAACCACCGTCGAGAGCAGCATGCTCGAGATTGAACACGCAACGGCCAACGTCGAGGCGCAGAGCCGCCTCAGCCAGCTCCGCGCCGAACTCGGCCTGGATTCTGCAACCACAGCCGCCCCGGCCGTCGAGCAGAACGTGCAGCAGCAGGCGACCCCGACCGAGGGTTGACCCCCTAGATCAGCACCAGCAGGTCATCACGGTGGATGACCTCGTGCGCCACGTGGGCAGGTAGGTCGGTGGTGCGTTTGCCGCGCACCGAACGCAAGACGTCGGCATCACACAGCGCGATGCCGCGGGCCACGGTGATGCCGGCCGAATCGCGAATGTCGACGACGTCGCCGTCGCCGAACTCGCCAATCACTTCCACGATGCCTGCGGGAAGTAGCGACGTGCCGCGTTCCAGCAGCGCTCGCCGAGCACCGTCGTCGATGACCACAGCACCCTCGACATTGGTCGCGAAGCCGATCCACAGCTTGCGGGCAGGGAGCTTTCGGCCGCTGGCAAGGAAGGTCGTACCCACAGCGACACCGTTGGCTGCATCGATGAGCACATCGGGCCGATCCGCCTTTGCGATCACGGCTCGCACACCCGACCACGATGCCATCCGCGCCGCTGACAGCTTCGATGCCATACCGCCGCTGCCACGATTGCTGCCCGACACCGTGGCGGCCACGGACAGCAGCGGGTCGTCAGCGGCGACGACTTCCACCAACTGCGCAGTGGGGTCCGTTCGTGGGTCGGCGGTGTAGAGCCCGGGCGTGTCGGTCAGCAGCACGAGCACGTCAGCGTTGACGTTGTGCGCCACCAGCGCGGCGATCCGGTCGTTGTCGCCGTAGCGAATCTCGTCGCTGGCCACTGCATCGTTCTCATTGATGATGGGAACGCAACCGAGCTCGAGCAGCCGACCCAAGGTCTGGCGGGCGTGGAGGTACTGACGACGGTCCACGAAGTCGTGGGGCACCAGCAGCACCTGTGCGGCCACCAGCGAGTGACGGCCCAGCGAGTGGTTGTAGTGCTCCATCAGCCGGCTCTGGCCGGCGGCCGAGATGGCCTGCAGCGTGATCACGTCGGTCGGCCGAGCGGGTAGACCGAGAACGGACACGCCCGCCGACACCGCACCAGAACTGACCAGGATCACTTCATGCCCTGCGGCACGCAGCACCGCGAGCTGATCAGACACCGAGTCGATCATCGCGACGTCGATGACACCGAGATGATCGGTGAGCGATGACGTGCCGATCTTGGCAACGACCCGCACGGTCAGACTTCCTCTTGATACTCGAAGCTGAACTTGGCGATCCAGATGATGTCCCCGTCGGAGGCGCCGGCGCGTGTGAGCAGGCGGGGTACGCCGATTCGTTTCAGCTGGTGGTCGATGTACGACAGCGCCTCTGGGGTAGTGACGTCGTTCAGCGCAACCAGGCGCTCGACCTGGCGGCCGATGAGGCGGAACTCATGGTCACCGAGTCGCTCGACGCGAGCACCATCGGCGTTGGGCCGGATGATGACGATGCCTTCGGTCTCGGGCTGCTCGGCGCGGGCACCGTGCACCAGCGCTGCCAGCCTGCCGACCAGCTCACGGATTCCCTGATTGGTGATGGCGGAAATTTCCTCGCCATCCCAGTCGTAGACCGCGGAATCACTTTTCGTGCCGACCACGAGCCGCGGGCGATCCAACAGCTCCGGTCGGTACGCCTCGAGCTCGTTGAGCAGCACCCGTTCTTGCTCGTGGGGGTCGACGCCATCAATGGCCGCGAGGTCGACCATGACGCACAACACGCGGGCACGCTCGATGTGCTTCAGGAAGCGATGACCAAGGCCCTTGCCTTCGCTGGCACCCTCGATGAGGCCCGGGATGTCGGCAACGATGTACTCGGTGTCGTTGTAGCGAACGACACCAAGGTTCGGTTCAAGCGTGGTGAACGGGTAGTCGGCGATCTTTGGCTTGGCGGCACTGATCACACTGATCAGCGTGCTCTTACCGACGTTGGGAAAGCCGACGAGTGCCACATCGGCCATCAGCTTCAGCTCCAGCTTCAGCCACTGCTCGTCGCCCTCTTCGCCCTGCTCGGCGAACGTAGGGGCGCGACGGCGGTTGGACGCGAACTTGGCATTGCCGCGCCCGCCGCGGCCACCTGCACCGGCCAACCAGCGATCGCCGTGATTGGCGAGATCGGCCAGTAGTTCACCGGTGTGCAGGTCGAGAATGACGGTGCCTTCGGGCACCATCACCTCCAGGTCCTTGCCCTTCTTACCGTGCTGATCTTTACCCATACCGTGCACGCCGTCGCCGGCACGCCGGTGCGGGTGGTCACGGAACGCAAGCAGCGAGGCCGAGTTGCGACTGGCAACGAGCCAGACATCGCCACCCTTGCCACCATCGCCGCCATTGGGCCCGCCGAATGCGACCGGCCCCTCACGGCGGAACGAGACGCAGCCCGCGCCACCGTCGCCACCGCGGACATTCAGTTGGGCTTCGTCGACAAAGGAGCTCATAGGACCCCGTGAGGATACCGGCGGCAGGTCCGGGCCTTCGCGGTACCCTTCGGAGCATGCCAGGCACCGATGAGCGAGCACAGCGCTGGGCCGCGACGATGTCGGGGCACGACACTGCCGGCATCCACCTGGCCCATGCCGACTCGTGGGCGGGCAGCGGCAGCAATCTGCTCGTCCCCCGCTGCGCACGCGAGGAACGTGAGCAGACCTTGCTGGCAACGCTGGCCACGAAGTCATCCACAGCGGGTGACCGCGCCATCGAGGAGGAGCCCGACGAATGGCGCACCTGCTTCGAGCGCGACCGCGATCGCATCCTGCACGCAAACGCGTTTCGACGGCTGGCCGGCAAGACCCAGGTCTTCGTCTTCCCCGACGACCACCAGCGCACTCGTCTCACCCACGCGCTGGAAGTCGCCCAAGTGGCGACGTCGGTTGCCCGGGCCCTGGGCCTCAACGTTGCGCTGACCGAGGCGATCGCACTCGGTCACGACTGCGGCCACGGGCCAGGCGGGCATGCCAGCGAAGATGCGCTCAGCCCATACGTGCCGGGCGGTTTCGACCACGCGACATGGGGCGCCGACGTCACCCTGGTCTCGCTCAATCTCTGCACCGAGACGCTCGACGGCATCCGCAACCACAGTTGGAGCCGGCCGGCACCGGGTACACCCGAGGGCGAAGTCGTCAGCTGGGCGGACCGCATCGCATACGTGTGCCACGACTTCGAGGATGCAGTGGCCACCGGGGTGGTCACGCCCGAGATGTTGCCCGAGTTGGTCCGCCAACACTGCGGCGTGCTGCGCCGCGAGCAGTTGGGCGCGTTCGTCTACGGCATGATCGACGCTGCCCGCGGCTCGGGCCGCATCGGCATGGTCGCACCAATGGCAGAGGCCCTGGCAGCGTTCCGACGCTTCAACTACGACAACATCTATCTCCGACCGGCATCCACGACGCAGGCCACAGCCGTCATCAACCTGCTGCAGGCACTCGTCGAGCACTATGCGAAACACCCCGGCCTGCTCCCCGATGCCAACGAGTTCGATGCTGGTAGCAGCGAAGCGCTCCATGCGGCAGTCGCCTACGTCGGTGGCATGACCGATCGCTTTGCGTGTCGCCAGGGGGTCGCCCTGCTGGAGTGGCCGCTCGACCAACTCCCACAAGGCATCGACACCCTGACCTGAACGCGTACGATCGGGCCATGACCCGTCTGCTCATCCGTGGTGGCATTGTCGTCGACGGCCTCGGCCATGAACCGCACCCCGCCGACATCGTGCTGGAGGCCGGACGCATCGTCGCTGTCGGGCCCGGCCTCGACGGCGACACCGAGATCGACGCCACCGGCCACACCGTGTACCCCGGCTTCATCGATTGCCATGTGCATTTCATGATGGACGGCAACCTCGACCCGATGCACAGCGTGCACACGCCGTTCTCGCTGAACTTCTACCTCGCTGCCGAACGCATGGGCCGAACGCTCGCCACCGGTGTCACGACCGTGCGCGAGGCCGGTGGCAGCGACCTCGGCGTGAAGGTCGCCCAGCAGCAGGGCATCGCGGCCGGTCCCGACATGCAGATCGCCATCACCATTCTCAGCCAGACCGGCGGGCACGGCGACAGCTGGCAGCCGTGCGGTGCCCACATGCCCGGCGTCATCGGGATCACGCACCCCGGCAAGCCGCACAACATCGTCGATGGCCCCGAGGAGATGCGCAAGAAGGTGCGCGAGCTCATCCGGGCGGGCGCCGATGTCATCAAAGTCTGCACCAGCGGTGGTGTGCTCTCCCCTCGTGACGACCCGCGCCATGGCCACTTCCGCGACGACGAACTCGATGTTCTGGTCGCAGAAGCGAGCGCTGCCGGCAAATGGGTGATGGCGCATGCGCAGGCGACCGACGGCATCAAGTCGGCTATTCGTGCTGGCATCAGGTCCATCGAGCATGGCATTTACCTCGACGATGAGGCCATCGAGATGATGCTCGCGCACGGCACCTATCTCGTCCCGACGCTGATCGCCCCGATGGGCGTCCTGGAAGCCGTTGACCGCGGTATCAATGTGCCGCAGTACGCGATCGACAAGACCAAGTTGGTGATCGAGACCCACCGCGAGAGCATTCGGCGGGCCATCGCCGCCGGCGTCAAGGTTGCAATGGGAACCGATTCGGGGGTGACACCGCATGGGCAGAACCTGCGTGAGCTCGAGCAAATGGTGGCGTGCGGGATGACGCCTGCCGCTGCACTCACCGCCGCCACCCGCACCGCAGCCCAGCTGATGGGGCTGGTCGACGACCGCGGCTCGCTGGAGCCGGGCAAGCGTGCCGACCTGGTGATCACCCGTGGAGCACCGCTCGACATCGCCGACCTGCGCAGCCGAATCAGGTGGGTCGTGCAGGCGGGCAACGTCGTCGTCGCCAACCCATAGCACCCCACACCCACCCTTTGTGTCAACACCTGGAACTCACAGCCCCAGGTCACAGCCCGACAGCCTTTACGTAAAACGGTGGTGGGGCGGTTCCGAGGAGCCGGTGGCCGAAAACGACGAATGCCCGGCCTCGCGGCCGGGCATTCGCACAGAGCTTGTGGTGGTCAGGCGACCGGAGCGGCCTCGACCGGGATGACGTCGACGATGCGACGACCCTTACGGTGACCGAACTGGACGGTGCCTTCGGTGAGCGCGAACAGCGTGTCGTCGCCACCGATGCCGACGTTGTTGCCGGGGTGGAACTTAGTGCCACGCTGGCGAAGGATGATGGTGCCGGAGTGGATTGCGCTGCCGCCGAACACCTTCACGCCGAGGCGCTGAGCGTTGCTATCGCGACCGTTGCGGGTTGACCCGCCGCCTTTTGTCTTTGACATGAGGCTCAGCCCTTCTTGATCGAGGTGATTTCGATGACGTGGTACTGCTGACGGTGCCCATAGCGACGACGCTGGTTGGTGCGGCGCTTGTAGGTGAAGCCGTCGATCTTGGGCCCCTTGGCCCAACCCACCACCTTGGCGGTGACGGAGGCACCCTTGAGCTGGTCGGGGGTGGCGAGGACAATCTCGCCATCCACCACCATCACGGGGGTGAGGGACACTTCAGAGCCCTGCTCGGCGTCGAGCAGTTCGACGTGGACCTGCTGGCCCTCGGCGACGCGGGATTGCTTCCCGCCAGATGCGATTACTGCGTACATAGCTCTGCGATCCTAGCGGGGAACGGGGCCCGACCAACCGGGAGAACGTGAACTTGCTGGCTCATTCCAGTGACGCCGCATCGATGACGACGCCGCGACCCTCACAATTGGGGCATTGATCGGCAAAGTTGACCAGTAGACCCTCGCCGATGCGCTTGCGGGTCATCTCGACGAGGCCCAGCTCAGTGATGTCGAAGACCTGCGTACGAGTCTTGTCACGAGAGAGCGCGGAACGGAACGCGTCGACGACCTTGCGGCGGTTCTCACGAATCTCCATGTCGATGAAGTCAATGACGACGATGCCACCGATATCGCGCAGACGCAGCTGCTTGGCCACCTCTTCCGCCGCCTCCAGGTTGTTTCGGAAGACGGTTTCCTCCAGGTTCGTGGTGCCGACGTTCTTGCCGGTGTTGACGTCGATGACGGTCAACGCTTCGGTGTGCTCGATGATCAACGAACCACCGCTGGGCAGCCACACCTTGCGATCGAGCGCCTTGTGGAGCTGCTCGTGAATGTGGAAGCGCTCGAAGATCGGCAGCCCTTCCTCGTCGGCGTCGTAGCGCTCGACGCGGTCGGCCAGCTCAGGGTTGAAGGCGTTGACGTAGTCGTGCACGTCATCGAACAGTCGCTGATCGTCGATGACGATGCCGCGGTACTCGGAGTTGAACTCCTCGCGGATGACACGCACCGCCAGTTCCGGCTCGCGGTACAGCAGCGCCGGACCACCGGCCTTCTTCGCCTTGGCCTCGATGATGTTCCACTGATCGAGCAAGCGAGTCATGTCGGCACGCAGTTCGTGCTCGGTGGCATGCTCGGCAGCCGTTCGCACGATGAGGCCGTGCTCGGCAGGCTTGACACGGTCGAGGATGTTGCGCAGGCGCTTGCGTACGTCGTCGGGCAGTCGCTTGGAGATGCCGTAGGTCTTCGAGTTCGGGATCAACACCACGAAGCGACCGGGCAGCGACACCTCCTGCGTCAACCGAGCGCCCTTGGCCCCGATCGGGTTCTTGGTGACCTGGCACACGATCAGCTGCTTGGACTTCAGCATCTGCTCGATGCGCGGCTGGTCGTGCTTCTGCACGATGTCTTCCTGGTCGTACTGCACGTCGCCGCGGTACAGCACCGCATTCTTGGGCGTGCTGATGTCGACGAAAGCCGCTTCCATTCCGGGCAGCACGTTTTGCACCTTGCCGACATAGATGTTGCCGTGGATCTGGCTGACGTCGTCAGCAGGCCGACTGACATAGTGCTCGATCAGCGTGCGGCCTTCCAGCACAGCCACCTGCGTGAGAGTGGGGCGCACCTGCACACACATCAGATAACGGCCGACAGGGCGACCGTTGCGCTCGCGACCACGCCTGCGTTCGAGCACATCGGCATCGAGCTCGGGCATCGACTCGTTGCGGCCGCCCTGACCACCGCCGTTGGTGCGACCCTTGCCGCCACGGCGACGCTTCTTCTTCGCGGCATCGCTCTCACCAGACTCGTCAGCACCGTCTGCGTCGGTAGCTCGCGGAGATGCATTCGCGCCACCGCTGCCGTTCGACTTCTGCGCACCGCCGACCTTGGGGGTCTTGGCGCGTGGGGTGTTCTTCGGATTCTGCACCACTGCCGGCCCGGGCGGCGCAATCGCCGGGACGACCGTTGACGGCCGCGTGTCACCAATCTGGGGCCGGCGGACCAGCGCCTTCTCGGCTGCCTCGGGTGACGGCCGACCCTCGGTCAAGCGGTCGGGCAACTCCACGTCGCTCTCGATGGCAGCCGCCGGCTTGCGACGGGGTGCAGCCTTCTTCACGGGCGCCACGACCTGTGGGTTGTCAGCTGCGATGTCGGCACCATCGTCGGCACCATCGTCGTCGAAGCCATCATCGTCATCGTCGTCGAACTCATCGTCGGCCCCTGCGTGCCCGGACGCTTGCGGCTTCTTGCGGTTGCGACCGCCACGTGAACCGCGTCGACGCTTGCGCGCCGCGGTGCTCACCGACGGATCGCCGAGCGATTCCGTTCCGTCCAGGCCGTCGGCAGCGGGGTCAGGCTGCTCAGCAGCAAGTATCTCCGCCGGCTGAGATACAGCCTGATCGGCGCTCTCGGCAGCGTGTGCCAGATCGAGCTCGTTGTTGTCCATCGGTGCAGTCCCTTCTCATGCGCACTCCACAGGAGCGCGCGTCGCGACTCGGCGTGAGTGGGTAGAACCCACCGGGATGCCGTCGCGTTGGATCGTGTGAGGTCTTCAGATGCGCGTCGGCGCGCGGGGCGACATGTGAGCCGCACTCATTGTTGAGTTCGTAGTGGACCTGCAACCCCTGGTCGGTCACGGCGATCTCGTGTGTTTCGGGCGATGCGAGTAGCCAACGAACCGTCACCAGCGCCTGCCGGTGGGTTGCCACGCCGATCTCGCACCCGAAGTCACGGGCTGGCTGTGTGACCCGAGCCAGGAGCGGTTTGATCCGCGCCCAGAGGAAATTCATGTGTCTGACAGCCTACCGCCACGGCCCGCAGGCAACAGCGATGGCTATCGGTACCGGCGCATGTGCACGTTCTGGACCAGACCCATCAGCGCGAAGAACGTCACCAGGCCCGACCCGCCGTAGGAGATGAAGGGCAGCGGAAGGCCGGTGATCGGCATGATTCCGATGGTCATCGCAATGCTCTGGAAGACCTGCCACAGCAGCATCGTGAACACACCGACGCAGATGTACGTGCCCAGAAGGTCGCGCGAGAGATGCGCAATGCGCCAGATACGCAACAACAGCAACGAGTACAGGCCGATCACGACTGCGCAGCCGATGAGGCCGAACTGCTCACCGACGGCCGAGAATGGGAAGTCGGCCCACTGCACTGGAATGTCGTTCTTGGCGTTGGTGATCGGACCCTGCAACCATCCCTTGCCGTCGATGCCGCCGGTGGCCAGCGCTCGAATGGCATTACGACCCTGGTAGATGACGGCCTGCAGCGTCGGGTCGCGCGAGTCCTGGTGCATGAAGGCACGGAACCGGAGCAACTGATACTCGTTGACGAAACCGGCCAGCACGGCGGCACCCACGGTCGCGAGCGACACCGCGCTGATCATGAACATGTACCGCGCCTTCGCGCCGGCCACGAGCATGATGCCCATTGCCATCGTGATCAACACCGAGGCAGAGCCGAGGTCTGGCTGGATGATGATCAAGGCTGCCGGGGCACCAACCAACATCAGCCCGATGATGAAACGGTGATACGGCAGTTCGTCGCTGCGATCGTCACCCAGATAGGCAGCGACGGTCAGCAACACGGTGAACTTGGCGAACTCGGCGGGCTGCAGGTTCAGTGGTCCGACGTCGAAGTTGAGCGAGGTGCCACCGCTGACGGCACCAACCAGGATGACGAGCACCAACAACATGATGGTGACGCCGTAGAGGAAGCGCGAGCGATCCTTCCACCAGTCGTAGTCGAAGCTCATCACGATGACCATCGTGATGAACGCACCGATGAGGAAGATCTCCTGACGGGTCACGAACAGGAACGGATCAGCGAACTTGGTGTGCGAGGCGGAGTAGATCACCGCCAGACCGATGAGCGAGAGCGCGCTCTGTGTCAGCAGCAACACCCAGTCGATGTTGCGAGTCGGCGCGCTGGGGCTGGACCTGATGTTGCCCAGGCCCGAGTCCGGTTTGCGCTGCAGGAACGTCATCGCCATCGCGGCGAGCTACCCCTTCTGCCCATCGGCAATGCGTGCCAGGCAGCCTGCGTTGACCAGTGGGTTCGATGGTGCCGGCAAGGTGGAACTGAGATCGAGGGTGTCGCTGATGAGCACCGGAGCCATCACAGTGGGGTCGCTGATCGCGACGAACATGCACTTCGTCACCGGGCCGGCAGCTTTGGCGCCGTACCCACTCTTCTCGAGATACGAGAACACGGTGTAGGGGTCTTCGTCGCCGAGGCCGAACGCACCGAATGCCGAGGAGTCGTTCCACGGCAGGTTGGCCGCCCCCTGCGCAGTACCTGTCTTCCCGGCGAGCGGTATGTGGAAGTCACCGAAAAGGGTTTCCCCGGTGGCGCGGTGATAGAAGTCGGAATCGACCCCGCCACCCTTGGTCATCACCCGCGTCAAGCCGTTGATGATGGGTTGGATCGTGCCCTCGTCCTCGAGCTGATCGAGAATCACGGGCTTGTCGTAGGACTTCACGATCTCGCCGCGGGCGAGGTCGGCGACCCCGGAGGACAGATCTGGGGTGAGGGGCGCGTAGATCGCCTTGACGACGGTTGCCTGCTGGCGGAACCCATCGTTGGCCAGCGTCGAGTAGGCCACTGCGATCTGCAGCGGCGTCGCGGCCATCAGCCCCTGGCCGATGGCAACCTGCACCTCGTCGCCGACGAGCAGGCGGCCGACCTCACCTTTGGCAAGTACTCCCCTGTCTACCAACGCCTTCTTCGAGGCGTCGTCGGGAATACGGCCAGACCATTCGTACGGGAGCTGGATGCCTGTCTTCGTCCCGAAACCAAACCGCTCGAGGTTGACCTTCAGCAGGTTGGGGCTTCCTTCCGGAAGGCCCTTGCTGGCCCAGAAGAAGAGCTCACCCAACCGATAGAAGAACGAGTCACTGGAGACCGCCAGTGCGCTCTCGACATCGACCGGACCGTAGCGACACGGTGCGCCGTTGCCGCAGACCGCGTTCTTGAAGACGCACTTGTAGCTGCCGCCGTTGTTCTGACAGGTCTCCGGCGCCGTGTACGCCGGGTCCAACGTGTAGGTGCCCTTGTCGTCATAGATGTCGTAGGGCTTGATCAGCCCGGCGTGCATCGCCGACCAGGCGACGAAGGGTTTGATCGTGGACCCCAGGTTGTAGTTGCCCTGCACGGCGCGATTCACGAGAATCGACTGGTCGGGGTCGATCTTGGTTCCATCGGGATTGGTACTGGGGAAGAGCTGCTTGTACTTCGTGCCGGTGATTCCGGCTTCCATCCACCGGTTGTCGAAGGTCGGATAGCTGGCCATCGCCACGACCTGACCATTGCGGTTGTCGAGCATGACCACTGCGCCGGCCGGTGCCTTGTGGTTCACGTATTCGGGGTAGTCCTCTTTGGTGCCGTCCGGGAGCGTCTTGTAGAACACCCGACTCTTGAACTTCGTCAGAGGATCGAGCGGGTTGCGCGGCGCATGGTCGCCGTTGGGCTCGAACGGCAGATCACGACGCGAACGCAGTTCGGTTTCCAACGCCTGCTCTGCGTACTGCTGATAGTCGAGGTCGATGGAAAGTTGCACGTCAAAACCCGCGACGGGTTCGACACGTTGATCGGCGAGTTCGCGCACGATGCTGCCCGAAGCATCGACTTCGTAGACCCGCTTGCCCCAGCGGCCATGAAGCTCGCGCTCCAGGCTCAGTTCGACACCGAACTGCCCAACGCGTTCGTTGCGCTTGTAGCCCTGTGCCAGGTAGGTATCGAGATTCTCCTTGGTGATGGAACCCATGTAACCGACCACGTGTGACGCCAGTGGCGCATACAGGTAGACACGCTTGTACTGCACCACGACGTCGACACCCGGATAGTCCTCACTGCGTTCCTTGATGAACGCCACCGTGTCCTCATCGACGTCCTCCTTCAGCGGCAGTGGCAGAAGCCGGTCGTACAGCTGTGCCACCTTGCACACCTTGGGCTTTTCGGGGTAACACGGGTCGTAGCGCCGCATCAGGTCGTCGACCGGGGTCTGCAGCGGCCCGGACAGGCGCTCGAACAGCTCCTTGCGATTCTTCAACTTTTTGACGACCGCCCAGTCGACTGTGACCGTCAGAATTCGCTTGTTGTCCGCAAGAACCCGACCCTTCGCATCGAAGATTCGGCCGCGCTCGGGCGCGGTGTAGACAACAGCCGTCTTCGATGCCGTCACCTTCGCCTGGTACACCTCGCTCTCGACGCCCTGCAAGAACCACAACCGGGCACCCAGCAGGCCGATGAGGATGAGCGACACGGTGGCAAGGACGCCAAGTCGGGCGGAGCGCTTGTCAACAGCCATTGCGACAGTCTTGCCGGAACGACGCCAAAAGTCGGCGCGTCCAGCCGGTTGGGAGCGTTGCGTTCGTCACGCTCACTCGGTCATTGCCTTCCACTTTTTGCGCTTCACACCCATCATCCAGTTGCCGAGGGGCAGCAGGAGCGGGCACAGCACGCCGGCCGCGCCGGCCACGATCGGAACGATCACGAGCAGATCGGTGTTGATCCAGCCGATATCGCCTGTCAGGGCCTTCACGATGGGGATCGAGATCTCCCCCACCGCCGCCCCCATCGTTGCGAACAACGCCGCCAGCCACCACTGCGGATCGGTGGTGAATCGATGCAGGTAGCCGGCGGTCATCCCGCCCATGCCGTAGGCCAGCGCGAGTACCCCCAGTGGCGTGTCGCCACTGGCGTCGGAGAGGAGACCCAGGACGAACCCTGCAACTGCACCGCGATCCATACCGCCACCAGCGCCGGCGGCAACCACCAGCGCCAGGACCAACTCGAGCTGGACGTCGTGGACCGGGTGGTTGGCGAAGACGACCCGTTGCAGTGAGAGCGCCACCAACCCAACAGGGAGAAGGCGAATCAGTGGCGCGACGACGAAACCCCGCACCGGTCAGGGACCGGCTGTTTCGGACACGTACAGGACGACGGCCACGAAGTTGAGTTGACGCAAGCTGGCATTGGGGGTGACCTCGACGAGCGCGCTGCTGTCACCGGACTGGGCCACGATCCGTGTGATGACCCCGATGGGTATGCCCTGCGGCGCCAGACCCTTCGTCCCACCGGCAGTATCGACGATGGACCCGACCTTCACGTTGGCGAGCGACGAACTGCTGTCCACGAAACGCAGCAGCAACGGCTTGTTACCGCCCTGCCCTTCGAGCAGGCCGGTCTCGCGAATGACCTCCAACACGGTCGTGGTAGTGGCAGCCGGAGTGGCGGTCGTGGGCGCCGCAGTCTCGCCCGGCGACGTGGTGGTGGTGGTGACGTCGACGGTTGTCGTTGTGGTCGTCGTCGACGTACTGCTGGACGTCGTACCACCGACGGGAATCTCCGGGAGTGGGCCTGCGATGCCCTCGTCGTCGTCCGCCGACAGCACCTGGGCCGGCACCGAGTACGCGGGATCGGTGATCAGCTTGACGAGGCTGTGTGTCGGATACACACGCGTGATGCGACCGATGAGACCCGCGCCGTTGGTGACTGGCATGCCCACCCTGATGCCGTCGATCGAGCCGACGTTGATCTCCACCGTGTTCTGAAAGTTGCCGGGCGAGTCGCCGATGACCTGCGCGGCCACTGTCGGGTAGCTGAACTTGGACGCCAACTGCTGCACCTTCAGCAGCAACCGGTACTCGAGGATCGCTGAACGCGCCTCGACGTCATTGCCCTTCTGATGTTCGAGTTGGTCGCGAAGGGCTTGGTTCTCGCGCTCCACATCGTCGTAGTGAGTGATGCCGTACCAGGTGCGTTCCAGCGGCAGGGTGATGGCGCGAGTGGCGGTGTCGATCGGCTGCAGGACGGTCGCCAGTACGCCCCGCACCCGATTGATGACAGGGTTGCCGTTGCGATCGAGCGTGATGAAGATCAGGCAGGTGAGCACGACCAGCGCGACCACACGGCGGCGACTCAACGCGGAAAACATGTGATGGCCTCCGCGCGACTAGTCGTCGCCACCGAGCGACATCAGCCCTCGCATCGCATCGATGTTCTCGAGCGCTCGGCCGGAGCCAATGACGAC
>DAORTY010000061.1:0-20778 GCA_035432905.1 Ilumatobacteraceae bacterium
CCCGGCGAGGTGATGGGCGTGCGCCACACAGGGCTGGTCACCGGCAGCGGCCAGTTCACGTTGGAGCCGATCGACCTCGGCCGTCGCACACGCTTCGTGTGGAACGAAGCGCTGACCTTCCCCTGGTGGCTCGGTGGCTCGATCGGCGCATACATCGGCGGCAAGGTCGTGTTGCGCGCCATCTGGCAGCGCAACCTGCGCGGCCTCAAGCAACTCGTCGAGCAACACCCGGCCTGACGGAGACCGGCCAATGGTGGCGCTGGTTCGCCATCGCCCCCGGAAGATCCAGAAAATTGTTGGAATGCGGTGCCTGAGTCGGCAGCGCTGAACACGTTCAGGCAACAGCGCGCAGGGCAGCGGTGACGGCGGCTCCGATGACGATGACGGCAATCAGCGGGGCCTTGCGCCAGGCGGCAACGGCGGCCGCAGCCACGCCCGCCGCCCGCGCATCGAGTTGCAGGTGTTGTCCGACGCTGGACGTGTCCTTGACCACGATGGCCGCGATCAGCGCTGCAGGGATCAGCGCCAGGCAGCGACCGAGAATCGGCGGCAATTGACGGTCGCCCACCAGCACCAGGCCGAGCACCTTGAAGCCGTAGGCAGTCGCGGCCAGCGCGAAGACGAACGCCCAGGTCACGGCTGCACCTCGAACCCCACCGATTCGGCACGCGAGACGGGCTGCGGCACCCCGACCAGAATGCCGACCGCCGCACACAGGATGGGGACACCCACCGGCACGAAGGGAATCAACGTCACGCACACGGTCGCGCCGATCAGTGCCGCCATCGCCGACCGCCGCTCACGCAGTAGCGGCCACAGGATTGCCAGAAACGCTGCGGGAAACGCGGCGTCGAGGCCGAACACCTTCGGGTCGATGGCGGAGCCCAGCAACGCACCGATCAGCGTGCCGATGTTCCAAAAGAAATAGATGCTCAGACCCGTGATCCAGAACGCGGCAACTCGGTGCGACTCGTCCTCCTGCGCCGCGGCCATGGCGGTTGACTCGTCGATCGTCAGCTGCGCTGCCAACAGCCGGCGGCCGAGACTGCCACGCAGGTGCGGTGCCATCGCCAACCCATAGACACTGTTGCGGGCGGCGAGCAACGCGGCCCCACCGAACGCCGAGGCCGCAGAGCCGCCGGCACCGAACACGCTGACTGCCGCGAACTGCGACGCGCCGGTGAACACCAGCAGCGACATCACACAGGTCTGGCCCACCGACGCGCCCGCCGACACCGATGTCACCCCGAACGAGACAGCAAACACCCCGACCGCGAAACCGAGGGTGACACACGCCGCAAGTACGGGACGCAGACGTTCGTCGCGCCAGGGGTTCACGGGCGGGCGGAACCCAACCAGAGCACCGCCAGCGGCGGCACCTCGATCACCGCGGACGCCGGCTGGCCCTGCCACGGCACCTCCATGGTCGCCGTCACCGTCGCGCTGCCCAACCGCAGTCCCTCCAGGTCGTACCCGGCAAAGCCACTGCCGCCATAGTTCGGCGAGTCTGTGTCGAGCAACACCTGCCACTCGCCCGGCCAGGGCAGGCCGACGCGATAACCACCGTGTGGCACGGGGGTGAAGTTGGCGACCGTCGCAACGACAGTGCCGCCCGCATAGCCCCAACGAAGGAACGCAAAGATCGAGTGATCGGCATCGTTGGCGTCGAGCCACTGAAAGCCAGCGGCTTCGTGATCGCGCTCGAACAGTGCGGGCCAGGCGGCCACCACCCGATTGAGCTCGGCCAGGAGGTCGCGGATGCCGCGGTGAGGTGCGTGGTCGAGCAGATGCCACGGCAAGCCGGTCGACTCGTTCCACTCCGTGAACGGCGCGATCTCAGCGCCCATGAACAGCAACGGAGCCCCCGGCTGCGCCCACATCCACGCGTACAGAGCGCGCAGGTTGGCGAAACGCTGCCAGTCGTCGCCGGGCATCTTGCCCAGCAGGCTGCCCTTGCCGTGCACCACTTCGTCGTGGCTCAGCGGCAGCACGAAACGCTCGCTGAACGCGTAGAGCAGCCCGAACGACAACTCACGATGATGGAAGCGGCGGTGCACGGAGTCGTGCTCCAGGTACCCCAACGTGTCGTTCATCCAGCCCATGTTCCACTTGTGCGTGAAACCCAGGCCACCGAACGCAATGGGGTGGGTGACCTTCGGCCAGGCCGTACTCTCCTCCGCGATCACCATCGCCGACGGTGCCTCATCGGCGACCGCCGAGGTCAGCTCACGAAGGAACACAAGCGCCTCGAGGTTCTCGCGACCCCCCTCACGGTTGGGCACCCAGCCGCCCGCGGGCCGCGAGTAGTCGAGGTACAGCATGCTGGCCACGGCATCGACACGCAGTCCGTCGATGTGAAACTCGTGCAACCAATACAACGCGTTGGCCACCAGGAAGTTGCGCACCTCGTCGCGGCCGTAGTTGAAGACATACGTGCCCCAATCGGGGTGCTCGCCCTGGCGCGGGTCGGCGTGTTCGTAGAGCGCAGTGCCGTCGAAGCGGGCGAGGCTCCACTCGTCCTTCGGGAAGTGTGCCGGCACCCAGTCGATGATGACGCCAAGGCCACGCCGGTGGAAGATGTCGACCATTGCCCGCATCTCGTCGGGCGTTCCGTACCGTGCCGTCGGCGAGTAGTAGCCGCTGACCTGGTAGCCCCACGAGCCACCAAAGGGATGCTCGGCGACCGGGAGCAACTCGACATGGGTGAAGCCGAGCGCGACCAGGTGGTCGGCAAGTTGTTCACCGAACTCGACGTAGTTGTCGACCCCCGAACGCCAAGAACCGATGTGCGCTTCGTAGATACGCAACGGCGCGCCCAGCGCATGACTGCGCGATGCCATCCACTCGTCGTCGCCCCACACGTAGGTGTCAGGCTGTGGGACGACACTCGCGTTCGACGGTGGGCACTCGCTCTGTCGTGCCATCGGGTCGGCCTTGAGCACGTACGCGCCTGCGCCAGAGGTGACCCCCAGCTTGTAGCGCTGGCCGGGTTGCGCCGACGGGCAGACCACCGCCCAGATCCCCGACGAACCTTGCGGCTCGAGCATCGTGCCCGACGCCCAGTCGTTCCAGTCGCCCACGACTTCCACGGAAGCGGCATTGGGTGCCCACACCGCGAATTGCACGCCACCGGTCGGTAGCGGCTGCGCCCCGAGGAGCTGCCACAGACGACGATGGGTTCCCTCGCCGAAGAGATGGAGGTCAAGATCGGTAAGCACCACAGGGTGATCGTACGGCACCGTCCCCCCTCGCCGCTGCTACGTTCGCAACCGTGCGAGTACTGATGCTGTCGTTGGAGTACCCGCCGCTCGTCGTGGGCGGCATTGCGGCCCACGTCGACGGCCTGTCCAGGGCAATGCAACGTGCCGGCCACGAGGTGGTCGTTTTCAGCCTGCATCATCCCGACCAGCCCGATGATGCCGTGGTCGAGGGGGTACGCGTGCTGCGCGCCGACCCCGGCTTGCCGTGGTTGCCCGACGACGATCTGGTCGCAAGGATGGCCTCCGTCAACCACCAACTGGTGCAGCTCTCAGCACGATTGGGCGACTGGAAGCCACAGGTCGTCCACGCGCACGACTGGCTGGTGGCATGGGCCGGCGACACGCTCATGTCGTTACTGCACGTACCGCTGGTCGCCACGATCCACGCCACAGAACGCGGCCGCCACGGAGGCCACCTGCCGCCTGGCCTGCCGGGCGCCATCAATTCCATCGAATGGTGGCTCACCTATCAGGCCCGGGAAATCATCGCCTGCTCGCGGTTCATGGTGCGCGAGGTCCTCGACAGCTTCGAGGTCCCGTCCGAGAAGGTGCACCTCGTCCCCAACGGTGTCGACACCAATCGGTGGAATGGCGCTGTTTCCGCGCCCGCCAGTCAGCGCGAGCCATTGGTAGTGGCCTGGGGTCGCGTCCAGTATGAAAAGGGCTTCCAAGTCCTGGCCCGCGCAATGGGCGAGCTGCGCCTGCGGGTACCCGATGTTCGCTGCGTGATCGCCGGCCGCGGCACATATCTGCCCGAGCTGCAATCGCAGATCGACATGGACGGCGTCAGCGACATCGTGCACTTGGCAGGCTTCGTACCCGATGACGAGCTGCACGAGTTGCTGCAGCGGGCCAGCTGTGTGGTGATCCCGTCGCTGTACGAGCCGTTCGGCATCGTCGCCCTCGAGGGAATGGCAGCCGGCGCGCCAACGATCGTGGCGCGCACGGGCGGACTGGCCGAGATCGTCGAGGGAACCGACGCGGGCATGCTGTTCGAGCCGGGGAACCACCATGAGTTGGCGGATCGCATCGGCGACGTGCTTGCCGACCCGACTGCTGCCGATCGAATGAAGGTCAACGCCGCTGCGCTTCTGGGCAAGACCTACACATGGGATGCGGTGGCAGTCAAGACCATCGAGGTCTACCGGTCCGCGTGACAGGCGCCCGCACAACAGCGTGATGTCACACAAGTCTCAGACCCGACCGGGCCGGAGCGGAACTAGCCTCACCCGAATGCGTGCAGTCAGAGAGTTCAACGTCGTTCCCGCAATTCCATCGGCACTGGGGGCGCTGTCGCAGGTGGCGTTCAACCTTCACTGGACATGGGACGTCGAGACGCAGGCGTTGTTCAAGTCACTGGATTCGGCGCTGTGGAAGTCCACCGGGCGCGATCCGCTGCGCCTCCTGGCCGCCATCACCGCCCCTCGCTGGGAAGAACTTGCCGCCGACCCCGAGGTCGTTGCCGCTACCGACGCAGCCGCCGCCCGACTACGCGATGCCGTGGAAGCACCCCGCTGGTTCCAGAGCCGCACCGATTCACCGCTCGGTCTCGTCGCCTACTTCTCGCCTGAGTTCGGCATCTCAGAGACCCTGCCGCAGTACTCGGGTGGCCTGGGTATTCTTGCCGGCGATCACCTGAAGGCTGCCTCCGACCTGGGCATTCCGTTGGCCGCCGTCGGCTTGCTGTACGCCGAGGGCTACTTTCGCCAGAGCCTCAACGCCGACGGGGTGCAAGAGGAACGCTACCCACCGCTGGACCCGCTGGGGCTGGCGCTGCATTCCACCGACGTGCAGGTCACACTGCAGATCGGCGATGAGGACGTGAAGATCAACGTCTGGCGTGTCGAGGTCGGCCGGGTGCAGCTGTACCTGCTCGACACCAACGTCGAGGGCAACAGCCCCGAGGCAGCCGCCATCACCAACCGTCTCTACGGCGGCGACACCGAGCACCGTCTGCGCCAGGAGATGGTGTTGGGCATCGGTGGAGTACGCGCACTGCGTGCGCTCGGCCTGCACCCGCAGGTCTTTCACACCAATGAAGGCCACGCCGGCTTCTTGTCGCTCGAACGGATTCGCGAACTGGTCGCTACCGGCTTCACCTTCCGCGAGGCAGTGGAAGCCGTTCGCGCGGGCGGCGTCTTCACCACACATACGCCCGTTCCAGCCGGTATCGACCGATTCGCCCCGGAGCTGATGACGAAATACTTCGCCGGCTTCGCCGCCTCGTACGGAGTCACCTTCGAGGAGTTGATGGCGGTCGGCAGCCGCCCGGACGAGGACGACGGCAAGTTCAACATGGCCGTGATGGGCTTGCGCCTGGCCGGGCGCGCCAACGGTGTGGCTCAACTTCACGGCGCAGTCAGCCGCGAGATGTTCGCCGGAATGTGGCCCGACGTGCCCCACGAAGAGGTACCGATCGGGGCCATCACCAACGGCGTCCATGCGCCGACATGGGTGGGCCGTCACATTGCTCCGCTGCTCGCGAAGAGCGTCGGCCCGGTGTGGGATGGCGCCGACGAGGCGTCATGGACCGGCGTCAACCACCTCGACCCCGCCGAGATCTGGGCAGCACGCGCCAAGGGGCGCGCCGAGCTGGTGACGTTCGTGCGGTCACGGTTGGGCGATGCGCTGCTCGACCCGAAAGCGCTCACCATCGGCTTCGCCCGCCGCTTCGCCACCTACAAGCGGGCCACGCTGCTGCTGTCACAGCCGGATCGCCTGCGCAAGCTGCTGCTCGACGCCGATCGTCCGGTGCAATTCGTCTTCGCCGGCAAGGCGCACCCAGCCGACCAGCCGGGCAAGGACATGATCCGCGACATCGAGATGTTCGCCCGCCAGCTCGACGTCGGCCACCGCTTCGTGTTCGTCCCCGACTACGACATGGCCGTGGCCCGCATCATGTATCACGGCTGCGATGTGTGGCTGAACAACCCACGACGCCCGCTGGAGGCGTGTGGCACCAGCGGCATGAAGGCGGCGCTCAACGGGGCGCTGAACTGCAGCATTCTCGACGGCTGGTGGGACGAGTGTTTCGACGGCGAGAACGGCTGGGCCATCAACTCTGCCGACGACGACCCCGACACAGGCCGCCGCGACCAGCGCGAGGCCACCAGCCTGTTCGGTCTGCTGGAGCGAGAAATCATGCCGCTCTTCTACGACCGCGGTGACGACGCGCTGCCGCACGGCTGGATCCAGAAGATGGAGCACAACTGGAAGTCACTGGGGCCGTTCGTCACGGCAGCCCGAATGGTGCGCGACTACACGACCGAGCTCTACGAGCCGGCCGCCGCCGGTTCGCGCCTGGCCAACGCCGATGGCGGTGCCCCGGCGAAACAGCTGGCCGAGTGGAAGCAACACGTGCGCGACGCGTGGCCGTCGGTGAAAATTCTCGACGTCGAGAGCGACACCGCTCCCGCCAACGAGGGGGACCACCGCCTCGTGCGGGCGCACGTCGACATCGACGGTCTCGACGTCGATGACTTTGCAGTCCAGGTGTTGCACGGCGGTACCAATTCGGAGGGCGAGTTCATTGGAACCCCCGCCGTCGTCAACCTCGATTTCGTCGGTGGCGACGTCTTCGAGGCCACATACATCGTCGGCGAGGCGGGGCCGTACGGTCTCACCGTGCGCGCCGTTCCTTCGCACCCGCACCTGATCTCGCCGGTCGAGTTGGGTCTGGTCGCCTGGGCCAACTGAGCCTGAAAGAACCTCGGCACGATCGAAACGAACGACGCTGACGGGCTGTCGCAGGAATTCCTGACTGTTCAGATTTCGCGGGTGCCGCTCCGCTGAGCTGCCCGAACCATCCGAGTGGGTACTCCCACCCCGGGATGCGAGTACCCACTCGCATGGGCTCTGCCGACTCCGATCGGAGGGTCAGCACTCGCACTGGTTGGCCGGCACTCGGATGTCGAGCTAACGGCCGGTGAAGTTGGCATTGCCGGGGCCGCTCTCCAGGAAGCTCTTGACGCCGATCCGGCTGTCATCGGTGTGGAAGACGGCTTCGAACAGGTCCAGCTCCAACGCCAGGCCAGAGGACAGATCGGTCTCGAGGCCTCGGTCGACTGCGTGCTTGATCAGCGCCTGTGCCTGCACGGCCCCCTTGGCGACTTCGGCGGCGAGGGCAAGGGCTCGGCCCATCAGGTCGTCGCCGGCCACCACTTCATCGACAAGACCGATGCGCAGCGCTTCATCAGCCTTCACCTGCCGACCGGTGACCATCAGCTCCTTGGCTCGGCTGGCGCCGACTGCACGGGCCAGCCGTTGGGTGCCGCCGCCGCCGGGGATGATGCCCAGCAGCACCTCTGGTTGGCCGAACACGGCCCGCTCGCCGGCAATTCGGTAGTCGCAAGCCAACGCCAACTCGCACCCGCCCCCAAGGGCGTACCCGCTGACCGCAGCGATGACGAACCGAGGAATGGCTGCCACCGCGTCGAGCGCACGATGGAACCCTTCGCCGATGGCGCGCCCTTCTGCCGGTCCGCCGAACTCGCTGATGTCGGCGCCGGCAGCCAGCAGGCGCGCACCACCGGTGACGACAACTGCTCCCGGCGGGTTTGCCGTCAGGTCCGTCGCGACGTCGTACAGCTCTGACAACAGTGCCTGCGACAGTGCATTCACCTTCGGGTTGTTGAGCGTGACCACAGCCACGCCATCGTCTCGCCGCTCGACCAACACCAGTTCACCCATGGCCGCACCCTACTGCGCCCGCCAAAACGTTCTAGGCGCCGACGGACTTCAGCATTTCGTCAGCGGCAGCCCACGGGTCGATGGTGCGGCGGAGCACGGCTTCCTGCAGCTCGTTCCATCGGTCGCCGGTGGCCAGCTCACGCGCACGCTGCTCGAGCCGGCGGGCGACGATCTCGCGCATCTCCTCACGCAGTCGGAACTCGCGGCGACGGGCCAGCTCACCATTCGCTTCGATGAACGCACGGTGCGCTTCAACCGTCGCCCACACTTCGTCCACGCCTGACTTCTCGGTGGCAATCACCGCGATGATCGGGGGGCGCCAGGCCTCGTGCGCAAGATCGCTCAGCTCGAGCATCTGCTCCAGATCGCGGCGGGTCTCTTCCACACCCTTACGGTCAGCCTTGTTGATCACGAAGACGTCGGCAATCTCCATCAGCCCTGCCTTGTTGGCCTGCACCGAATCGCCCCAACCCGGGTTGACCACCACAACGGTGGTGTCGGCCTTGCCCGCGATCTCCACCTCCACCTGCCCGACGCCAACTGTTTCGACCAGCGTCCACCGCCGACCAACCGCATCGAGCAAGCGGACTGCTTCGGGGGTTGCCAGCGACAACCCGCCGAGATGCCCGCGCGTCGCCATCGAGCGGATGAACACACCCGGGTCGGTCGCGTGGTCCTGCATTCGCACCCGGTCGCCAAGAATTGCGCCGCCGGTGAACGGCGACGACGGGTCGATGGCCAGCACCGCGACTTCCTGCCCGCTGGCGCGCACATGACCGATGAGGGCCGATGTCAGCGTGCTCTTGCCTGCACCGGGAGCGCCGGTGAGCCCGACGGTGTACCCACCGCCGGACAGGGGATACGAGAGGCGGCTGACCTCGCGGGCGTCATCGCCTCCGCGTTCGACCAGCGACAACAGTCGAGCGAGCGATCCGCGGTCACCTTCGCAGGCAGACGAGAAGAGCTGCGGCACGGATGCCGAGCGACGGCTCATAGCTCATCGGCGACGACGTTGACCACTTCCGTGACGCCGTCGATTCGGTCGCGCATGATCCGCTCGATACCCGCCTTCAGCGTCTGACCACTCGCTGGGCAGGTGCCGCAGGCACCGATGAGCGTGACGGTGATGACGCCGCTGGCCTCATCCACATCGCGCAAGATGATGTCGCCACCGTCGGCCTGCAGCGCAGGCCGGATCACTTCGATCGTTTCTTCCACTTGGGTGCGCATGGGGAACTTTCGCGAGGAGCCGAACCCCCATTGAACCAGGACCGACCATAGGATTGCGACCATGAGAACAGTTCGCATCCTGGCCTTCATCCCTCTGGCCGTGATGTCGCTCGGTGCCTGCAGCGACGATTCCTCGGCCGCTACCGACACCACCGTGGCGGCCACCATCACCACGGTTGCCGCAGCTACAACCCTTGCGACACCGGCATCCACCACCGTTGACACTGCAGTCGCCGAGGATGCGTCCTCCGACGTCGTGTTGAGCGGCCCGGTACAGATCGATGTGGTGATCGGCCGCGATAGCAGCCCGGATCGCATCGAGCGTGTCACCGTCGGCTCCGACATCACGCTCAACATCACCAATCCCAACGCCGACGATGAATTCCATGTCCACGGTGTGGATATCGAGCAGGAAGCCAAGGCCGGGCAGATGGCCACCATCAACTTCACCATCGACACACCCGGCACCTATGAGGTGGAGAGCCACATCACCGAAGACGTACTGGTGGTCATCGAAGCAACATGATCGTGTTGCTGGCGCACCAGGGTGGTTGGGACGAGATCCTGCTCGTCCTCGGCCCGATCGCAGCAATCGTCGGATTGTTGAAGTTGGCCAAGAACCGCGTCAATCGGGAGCAGAACACCCGTAGCCACACCAACGACGACTAGCCGGTAGGTGAAGCCGAGGTCGTCGCGTCGGAGGTCGCCGCGCGTCCCGAACCCCGGTGCGAGTGCCACGCCGCCGGTGCGAGTGCCACGAGCCAGTCCGAGTGGGTACTCGTACCCCGGGGTGCGAGTACCCACTCGCATAGAACCGTGGTACTCGGATCGATGCGCTGGCACTCGCACTGACGTCGTGGCACTCGCATCAACGGGAGATGGCTCGAGGGCGGGTTGGGGTCTGTCGCAAACAGAGCGTGCGACGTCGTCAACCCCCACGATTTAGCCGGCGTGTGAAGCCGGAAGTCGCCTGGGCCGGTACCGCATGGCGACCGCCCCCGACCGGAACTCATGGCGCTCCACGAGCTCGAGCTGTATGCCCTCGCGCAGACCGGCGAGCAACGTCGGCCCGCGTCCGGCAAGGACCGGCTGCACGAGGAACTCGTACTCGTCGATCAATCCCAAATTCGCCAACGCCAAGGGAAGCGTCACGCCACCGACGAACAGCGACCCGCCTGGCTCTTGCTTGAGCCGCTCGACCGCGTGCCCCAGGTCGCCGTGCACCAACTCGGCATTCCAATCGACCCCGTCCAGCGTGCTCGACACGACATACTTCTTCGCCCGGTCGATGGTCTCGGCGAACGGGACCTCCCACTCTTCCATCCAGTCAGGCCACGTACCCGTGGCCGGCCGCCGCCACGCCGACTCCATCATCTCGTAGGTCACCCGGCCCAGGAGCAGGCCATCGGCGCGTTGCATCACCGCGGTCCAGTAACGCATCGACTCCTCGTCCGGCGGGAGCCCTGCTTCGTGATGACAGCAGCCGTCGAGCGTGACGTTGATCGAGTATCGAAGTGGTCTCATCTCGTTGCTCTCCCCTGGTACGCAGCGCTAGCCGGCAGGCACACGCTCGATGTCGGCACCCAGCGCTGCCAAGCGGCCGACCAGGTCGTCGTACCCGCGATCGATGTGATGAACCCCTGTCACCGACGTCTCACCCTCGGCGGCCAGGCCGGCGACCACGAGCGCGGCCCCTGCACGAATGTCTGGAGCCCGCACCGGGGCGCCACTGAGGTGAGGAACACCACGCACGACGGCGTGGTGACCGTCGGCACGTATATCCGCTCCGAGACGCTGGAGTTCCTCGACGTAGCGGAAGCGACCGGGGTACAGGTTCTCCGTCACGATGCCCACGCCGTCGGCCACGGACAACATGGTGACGACGAGTGGCTTGTAGTCTGTAGCAATTCCGGGATACGGCAATGTGGCCACATCGGTGCTACGTAGTCGATCATTGGCCCACACAGCCAGGCCACCTGCCACAGGCGTGACCGTCAGGCCCATGTCGCGGAAGCGACGCAGCAACATCTCCATGTGGTCAGCGCGGGCACCGCGCAACACCACTTCGCCACCGCTGACCGCCACGGCAGCAAGGTAGGTGGCGGCCTGAATGCGGTCGGGCACGACCTGATGGTCGGTGACGTGGAGGTCGCCGGGCTCGACGCCTTCGATCACGAGCGTCGATGAGCCGATGCCAGTGACCTGCGCACCCATGCCGACCAGGAAGTAGCACAGGTCGGCGATTTCTGGCTCGCGCGCAGCGTTGTCGATGATCGTGCGCCCCTTGGCGTGCACGGCGGCGGTGAGGATGTTCTCCGTGGCACCGACGCTCGGGAACTCCAGCGTGATCTCGGCACCGTGCAACCGATCGGCCCTGGCTTCCACCACGCCGTGCTGCACCTCGAAGGTGGCACCCATTGTCTCCAGGCCCTTGAGGTGCATGTCGATGGGGCGGCTGCCGAAGTCGTCGCCGCCGGGCAACGACAGCGACACTCGGCCGAAGCGCCCCAGTAGCGGGCCCAGCACATTGATACTGGCCCGGATCCGTTCGACGAGTTCGTACGGCGCAACTGGCGAGATCTCGCCCGTATTGGTCATCCGGAGAGTGCCGTCACCCAGGAACTCACTGCGCACACCGATCGCCGTCAACAGGTCACCCATGATGGCGACGTCGACGATGTCGGGAACGTTGGTCAGTGTCGATGTGCCGTCGGCGAGCAGCGTCGCTGCCATCAGCTTCAGGACCGAGTTCTTTGCGCCAGGGATCATCACCTCGCCATGGAGAGGGCCAGCGCGGCGGATGAGAATTCGTTCTTCGTTCATGGCCGCGACAAGTATGCCCGAATCCCCGACAGGTGCAAGGGCTAGCGTTGGTGCGGTGCTGCGGCTGTTCACACACTCACCGCGCACCATCACCCAGGTATGGGCGCCCGGCTCGATGCAGGCCTCGACTGCCGAACGAGAGCGCCACGACGTGGTCGACGAGCAGATCGCTGACGACGGCTCGTTCGTCCAGGAGACCGGCCCCTTTGTCGACTATCGACGCACTGTCACGCCGACCGACGACGGCGGCGTGGTCGAGACCACCACCTACCGACTGTCGATCCCCTGGTTCGGCTGGCTGTTCGAACTGCCGATGCGGCGCGCGCTGCGTCACCGCCGCTTCCCCGGAGGCGGCAGTCCATGGTGGGCCCCGCCCGACCGACTGAGCGACCGCCAGGTTCGCACGCTGGCACTGTTGGCTGTCGCGTCCAGTTCGGCCGCGTTCGCCAACACGCTGTTCACCCAGACCGCCAACTTCGCAGCGAACAGCTTCGGCATCTCCAACACCGGGCAGAGCGTCGGGGGTGCCATCGTGCGCGTGGGCGTGGTCATTGCGCTGCCATTTGCCGTCATGGCCGACAGAGCCGGTCGTCGCCGAACGATCGTGCTGTTGGCATGGCTGACGCCACTGTTCTGTGCGCTGGGAGCACTGGCTCCCACCTTCAGCATCCTCGTCACGTCACAAACGATCGCCCGCCCGCTGGGCATTGCACTTGCGTTGTTGGCGGCCGTGGCCGCCGCTGAGGACATGCCACGAAACAGTCGGGCATACGCCGTCAGTGTGCTGGCGATGTCCTCCGGCCTGGGTGCAGGCCTGGCCGTCGCGGCGCTCAAACTGGCCGACCTGGGCAATGAGGGATGGCGATTCGTCTACCTGATCTCGCTGGTCTGGCTGCCGATCGCCGTCAGCCTTGCCCGCCACCTCACCGAAACGAGGCGGTTCGAGATGGCGCACCCGGTCTCACCGCGAATGGACCGTCGACGGTTGGCCCTCATCGCCGGTGTCGCGCTCGCCGCCAACATGTTCGTGGCCCCGGCCTCGTTCTTCCAGAACCGCTATCTCGACGACATCCGCGGGTACAGCGGAGGCGGGATCGCACTGTTCACCCTGGCCACCGGTACGCCCGCTTCGATCGGTCTCATCGTCGGGGGGCACCTCGCCGATTCGATGGGTCGCCGCCGACTGATCGCGGTGTGCACCCCCATCTCCACCGCCTGCATCGTTGGTGCGTTCTTCGTCGGCGGGCCGGCAATGTGGGCGTTGTCGCTGGGGGGAGGCTTCACCGCCGCCATGGCATACCCGGCCTTCGCGGTCTACCGCGCGGAACTGTTCCCCACCGGCAAGCGTGGTACGGCAAATGGACTGGTCACCGCCACCGCCCTACTCAGCGGCAGCGTGGGCATTTTGATCGTGGGACACTTGCGCGACCGCGGCGCCAGCTTCGGCATGTTGATGGCAGCGATGGGTGTCGGCCAGCTGATTGCTGCGTACATCGCCGTGCGGCACTACCCCGAGACCGCCCATCTCGAGCTGGAGCAGCTCAACCCAGGCGACCCGAGCGTGTCACAACGCTGATATCCAGGCGGCGACGAGGGCAGCAATCCTGTCATCACAGCCCTTGAGGTCGTGACCCTTGCCGTCCATCCACTCGTGCGTGACTGCCCCGGGAATGGTGGCCGTCCACTGCATCAGCTCTGCCGGAGTGCCGAACGCGTCCCTGGTGCCGGAGATGAACAGGCAGGGAACATCGAGCCGCGGGAAGTGCTCGACCCGCAGCCGCTCGGGCTTGCCCGGTGGGTGCAGCGGGTAGCAGATCAACACCAAGCCCGCTGCACGCAGCGGTGCAACCTCGTCTCCGACCGCCAGCGAGCAGATGCGGCCACCCATCGAGCGACCACCCAGCACGAGTGAGTCGCGCTCGGACGCCACCAGCGGAGCTGCCTCATCGCGAACCGTCTGCAGGAGCACAGGCGGCCGGTCTGGCGCCTTGCGCCCCAGCGTGCGGTAGGAGAAGTCGGCACGCACACATGGCATCGGTGCAACGGCGGCCTCGATCGCCAGCAGGCTGGAATGTGTGCTAGCGGAACCGGCACCGGGGAACAGCAGCAGGCGTTTCACTTCGCCAGCAGGATACGACGGGCCTCGCCCAGCCGCTCGATGTCACTGGCCGCGGAGCTCTCGTCGCCGCCGTGGTCGGGGTGAGCCTCCCGAAGCCGAACACGGAAACGAGCCATCACTTCCTGCTTCGTCACCTTGACGCTGCCCATCGGGAAGCCGAGCAGATCGAGGGCCCACACACGGGGGTCGGCGATCCCGACCAGATCCATACGGCTGACACCGGTGATGTCGGCGACGAACGACGGCCCGATCGGTCCCCGCCAGCGCATCGCGCGGTGAAGTACCGGCGCAACATTCCGGCGGGCGTCGAAGTTCATCCGTTCGAGCGCGTAGACGGCTCCCAACACCTGGGCGAGCGGACGGCCCATCGAGTGGAGATCGAACTCGACATGGTCGGCATCGCCGTTGAGTTGGTGGACGCTGGTCGCGAGGCCGTGACGATCGATCTGATAGCGATGCTGCAGGCGCGGCTGCACCACACGGTCGCCGCGCGCGACCTGGTCGATGAGACGGCCGATGTCTGGGTGAAGGTCGTCGGCGACGTCGGGCAGGTATGCAGCGACCACGGCTGCGAGCAACACCCCACCGAGGCCGGGGGCAGGGTCGGTGGGCAGCACCAGGTGGCCGAGCGCGACGCGGCGGGTCGGCGTGAGGGGCCGGGTGTGCCAGAGCTGCAGCTCAGCGAGCAGCATGTCGACCGTGGCCGATGCTCAGATGTAGGGACGAAGCAGGTCGTGCAGCTCGCTGGCCACTGCGACAGTTTCATCCTGGTCCGGCTCGTCTGCGTCGGCCAACGCCGCTGCCAGCTCATCGGCCAGCTCACACGTTCGGACCCAGAGGCGAGGGTCCACCCCGTACGGTGGACGGGCAGGGTTGGCCAGCGCAGTGGCGGCGATCAACTGCTCGAGGCCGTCGGCGTCCATCGGATTCTTCTGCAGACGAACGCCGGCCAAGAAGAACGTCGTCAACGTCTCGAAGGGCAGACGTTCCCCGACCTCATCGTCGATGTCATCCTCGTGGGCAGTGAAATTGCCTTGCTCGATCATGTCCATCAGCGACTCGATCAACGCCTCGTTGGCCGTCGGCACGACCACCAGATCGTCTTCCCATCGGTGTGGAACCGACTGACGGGTCAGCGCACGGGTGATCGATTGCCGGTCACCCTCGGGCCACTCCGCAAGGTCGTATTCAGTAGTGGCTTCACCCTCGGGAATGTCGATCGGCGCCGCGCGCACGATGGCATCCGCGTCGACGTGAAGCTCGCCCGCGTCCGGATCGCCGTCGTAGACAACACCCAGTCGCGTCTCCACGCGAGTGATGGTGGAGTCAGCGACGGCTTCGTGCGACTCGGGAACCACGAGCTCGGCGCCATCCCACGTGTGCGGGATATCCGCGTCGGCAAGTTCGGACGCCAACTCGGCTTGCTGGTCGAACGTCCAGCTGCTCAGGTCGTACAAAACACGCGTTGCGTCAGGATCGTTGGGATTCCACTCGTCACTCACGACCGAGACGCTACCGGCACGTGGCGAGAGAGGAAGTCTCCAGCTCGGCGATACTCGTCGAGTTGGTTCGCGGGCTGACGGAAACCGTGGCCCTCGTCCGGATAGACCTGAAGCTCAGCGACGCCGCCGGCGGTTCGCACGCGCTGCGCGAATACACGGCTCTGACCCACCGGCACCACGGCATCCAGCTCGCCGTGCATGATCAGGATCGGGGTACCCACGGACCGGTCCACGTGGTACGCGGGCGAACGCTCGCGATACAAGGCTGCGGACTCCGGCAGCGGACCCACCAGACTGTCGGTGTAGTGCCGCTCGAAGCGATGACTGCGCTCGGCCAATTCGAGAAGGTCGCTCACTGGATACAGCACCACGCCCGCCGCGAAACAATGGGGCTCGGCCGCCATTGCGCCGAGCGCTGTGAACCCGCCTGCCGAGCTGCCGAAGACCACCATGCGATGTCGCGTGGCCCAACCGGCGGACACGGCGAAATGAGCGGCCGCCAACGTGTCGCTCACATCGAGCTCACCCCAACGGCCGCGTAGCGCCTGCTGGTAGGCCCGGCCGTGACCCGTCGAGCCTCGGTGATCGGGCACCAGGATCGACCAGCCACGCGACCACCAGTACGAGATCCGCGGCATGAAAGTGACCATCCACTGATCCGTCGGGCCTCCGTGCAGCCAGACGATCAGGCGGCCGTCGGAGCCCGCGTTGCGGTAGAGGCGAGCGTGAACCACACCGTCGCTGACGGGCAACTCCACCAGCTCGGGCTCGATCAGCTCGTCGGACGACCACGCTGATGTCGTTGCACGGGCCACCTCCGCCCTGCCCCATGTCTCGGTGTCGTACACCACCACCTGCGTCGGCGTTCGTGCCCCGCTTCGCAGCGCTGACAGGCGCGGGCCCTGCCACGACAGCTGCCCGTGCACCCCGCGTGCAACTTGCGTCACCTTCACCGTTGCAATTTCGATGATGCACAGCCGCCCGAACCCCGCCTCGTTGCGCGCCACCGCGACGAACCGTCCGTCGGGTGACCAGTCGTACGATCGTTGGCCCGGCCCCCAACTGGGGCCGGCGTGCTCGAATGGTTCGTCGACCAGCGGCGCGTCACCGATCCACACGTTCAGCCAATCGTGATCGTCGCGGACCCAGATCGGCTCACCACTGGGCAGCACTCGTGGCTGCTGAACGCACGATCGAGTTGGTGCGACGTCATTTCGTTGTCTGGCGCCCGACGCAAGGTTGCTGTACGCGACACGACTCGCATCCCACGCCATGTCAGGAACGTTCCACGCCATCCAGCGAACGGTGCCAGCTCCGTCGACGAAGGGGTCCATACAGAAGTCGGCAGTGCCATCGTCGAGCCGGCGGGTGTGGCCAGTGACGAGACTGACAACGTGCACCTCCGCCAGATCGAGGACGTAGACGACGTTGCGGCCATCGCTCGAGACGCATGGCCCGCTGGCCGACCGATCGGGGCCGTGGTCGGTCAGCGCAGCGGCTGCACCGCCCACCAGGGGCTGCTGCCAGAGGTTGCCGTCGACCGCGACGTAGACCACCGAGGTCGCGTCAGCAGAGAAGGTCCAGGCGCCACCGCCCATTCCACGACCCGGGCGTAGAGCAGGCCGGGAAGCAAGTTCTTGTTGCGGCGAGCCATCGAAGTGATGGACGATCAGACGTGTTTCGCCCGCCGTCGAAAGGGCGTACACCAGTATCGAGCCATCGGGAGCGAGCCGTGGCTCGGTGAGATCACGGCCCCCGATACAGCGCTCTGCCGCGATCGGTTCCATCTGGCCACTCTAGAACGGTGGCTGCGACGACGAAATGTCACCGCGCCGTTAATCATTGGACACGCTGCCAGGCACCCGGCCATTCTTTCGCTACCCACGCGATCACATGAGAGGAGGTGCCCCATGTTGCAGCAACTGTCCTACCACGACATCGGCGCGCGCCGCCTCGGTGGCGCGCCGCTCGCCGGCGCCTGACCGCGCCCCATTCCAACAGCTGCCGGCCAGACATGGCCCGCGTCGCAGGTACCTGCCTCGGCGTCGTCACGCAGCACTCCGGTTTCACCATCTCACACGTTCCACCATCTCTCACGGAGTACTCCCATGTTCACTCACTCATCCCATGTCATGCATCAGCTCGTTCGTGATCGTCACGAGCACATTCGCCGCAGTCGGTCTCACAGTCGGCTGCGCCGGCCCGCTGCACAGAACGACGAAGCGCTGGTGCATCGACAACCCTGACACCATCGCCAACCGCTACGGTGGGAGGTGATGATCGCCAACTCGCAGAAGCCAGACCGCAACCTCGCGCTCGAACTGGTGCGTGTCACCGAGTCAGCCGCACTCGCCGCCTCGCGGTGGGTCGGTCGCGGCGACAAGATCGGAGCCGATCGCGCCGCGGTCGACGCAATGCGCACCGTGCTCTCCACCGTTCCCATGGACGGCATCGTCGTCATCGGTGAGGGCGAGAAGGACGAGGCCCCGATGTTGTTCAACGGCGAACGAGTCGGTGATGGCACTGCGCCACTCACCGACGTCGCTGTTGATCCGATCGACGGCACGACGCTCACCGCCTACGGACGGGCCAACGCGATTGCTGTCATTGCCGTCGGTGAGCGTGGCACCATGTTCGACCCTGGTCCGTGCGTGTACATGCACAAGATCGCGGTCGGGCCGGAAGCCGCCGGCAGTATCGACATCACCGCCACACCTACACAAAATTTGCGGTGGGTCGCCAAGGCGAAGGGCGAGTCCGTTCGCGACCTGACGGTGGTGATTCTCGACCGCCCACGCCACGACGAGTTGGTCGCAGAAGTCCGCAGCACCGGTGCTCGTGTCAAGCTGATCGGCGATGGCGACATCTTCGGTGCCATTGCCACAGGCTGGCCCGATGCCGGCGTCGACGTGCTGATCGGAATCGGCGGCACTCCCGAGGGTGTCATCTCCGCTGCTGCCCTGAAAGGCATGGGTGGCGAGATCCAGGGCTTGCTCGCCCCGCGCAACGACGAGGAGCGCGACGCCGCGCTCGCCGCCGGGTACGACCTGTCTCGGGTGCTCCACACCGACGACCTGGTGCAGGGCGACAACTGCTTCTTCGCTGCCACCGGGATCACCGACGGCGAACTGATGCGAGGTGTTCGTTACGAGCACGGCGGTGCCCGCACGCAGAGCCTGGTGATGCGTTCCCGCAGCGGTACCGTGCGCATGATCGACGCCCATCACCGCATCGCCAAACTCGCCTCGTTCGCCTCCGTGGAGTACTAGTCACTACCCCCGCTGCACCAGGCTGCTCAGTCGGCGTGTGAGTCCACGCGGCATGATGCTGACACCGGCAACCATGCTCTTGTACATCACACCCGGAATCGAGAGCGCCTTGCCTTTGGCGACATCATCGAGGCCAGCCTTGGCTACCTCGGTGGGCTCGAGCCAGACGAACGACGGATACTCGGTGGCGTAGCTCTCGGTGTTGCTGACGCTCTGGAATTCGGTGCGAGTCAACCCCGGGCACAGCGCCGTCACGTTCACGCCGGTGCCTCGCACCTCCTCGTGCAGGCTCTCGGTGAGGCTGGTCACGTACGCCTTCGTGGCCGCGTACACCGCCAACTTCGGGGCCGGTTGAAAGCTGACCACGCTGCTGACGTTGAGGAGATAGCCCCGGCCACGTGGCACCATCGCGCCAAGCGCAGCGCGGCTCAGCCGCGTGAGTGCGGCGACATTGAGCTGCACCTCTGCGTCCAACCGATCGGCATCGAGCTCATGGAACTCGCCCGATGTACCGAAGCCCGCGTTGTTGACCACGAGATCGATCGGTGCGGCCCCGTCCTCGACTCGTGCCACGACCTTGGCAAGTCCGTCTGGCGTGCCGAGGTCGGCGGCCAGCACCTCGATGCAGGGGAATCGATCGGTGAGCTGCTGCAACCGATCAGCACGGCGCGCCACGACAACCGTCGGAATGCCAGCGGCACCCAGCAGCTCCGCCATCGCCTCACCGATCCCGCTCGACGCCCCAGTGACCAGTGCAGAAGTAAACGGAAACGAAGCCATGGAGGAAGGCTACGCCCGCCCTCGAATCTGGCACCTTTTCTGCCCATCGGCGGTGGGGGGCTCTGGGTCGGTGAACGAGTTAGTGCTGGCCCTGCGACGTACCCGCCACGCCACCCGACGCGGACAGGCGTGCGTGGGCACGACTCAAAGCAGCGACGGCCTCAGCGTCCTGTTCTTGACGCAGAACCTCTTCAGCCCTCTCCTTGGCCCGCATTGCACGCGGGCGATCAACGTTCTCGCCGAGTTCCGCCGTGTCGCTGAGGATGCTGACCGTGTTGCCGCTGACATCGACGAAACCACCGTGCACGGCGACGTCGAGCACCGTGCCATCGACGAGGCTGATGCGCGTGTGGCTCTCGACCAGCGCCCCGAGAAACGGCGCATGACCGGGCAGGAACGCGATCTCGCCGCCACCAAGGGTGCGGGTGATGACCTGTGTGGCCTCGCCGGAGAAGATGACCTTCTCCGGCGACACGAGCTCGACCTGCATGCTGGCCATGGTCAGGCTGCGCCCTCTTGCAGCGCCTTGGCCTTCGCCAGCACCTGCTCGACGCCACCGACGTTGAGGAATGCCTGCTCGGGAACTTCGTCGAGCTCGCCATTGACGATCGCTTCGAAGCTCTCCACCGTCTCGGCCACCGGCACGGTCTCGCCGGACACGCCGGTGAAGACCTCTGCCACATAGAACGGCTGGCTGAGGAAGCGCTGCACCTTGCGGGCACGTGACACCGTCAGACGGTCCTCCTCCGACAGTTCGTCGAGACCGAGGATGGCGATGATGTCCTGCAGTTCCTTGTACCGCTGCAGGATCTCCTGCACGCGACGGGCCACGTCGTAGTGACGCTGACCGACAACCTCGGGCTGGAGGATGGTGGACGTACTGGCCAACGGGTCCACTGCCGGGTAGATGCCCAACGAGGCGATCTGGCGGCTGAGCTCGGTGGTTGCATCGAGGAAGGTGAAGGTGGTGAACGGTGCCGGGTCGGTGTAGTCGTCGGCGGGCACGTACACAGCCTGCAGCGAGGTGATCGAACGGCCGCGGGTGGACGTAATGCGCTCCTGCAGCTGGCCCATCTCGTCGGCCAGGGTGGGCTGGTAGCCCACGG
>DAORTY010000062.1:0-20294 GCA_035432905.1 Ilumatobacteraceae bacterium
CAACGCGGATACGCGAGCTACACCACCTCAGACTCGTGAAAGATCAGGGCTAGTAGTACTGATCCAAGATCGTCGTCTCGGTGAGGCGATCGAGCGTCTCTTTCACGGCTCGCGCCGCCTTCAGGCTGACACCGTCGACCACGGCAATGTCGTCGGCCGTCGCGCGCAGCAGCTTGGCGAGTTCACCGAAGTGATTGGCGATCGCGGTCGTCTGCGCATCCGACAGACGCGGCACGCGCGCCAGCATGCGTAACCCTTTCGGGGATGCCGGCGCTTCGGCCTCGGCCGGGGTGGCGAAGCTCTGCGCAGAGAGCGGGTAGTCAGCAACGACCAGTTCCAGCTCGTTGTCGAGCGAGGTGAACACCTCCTCCAACTGCAGACGGAGCAGCCGGGCGTCGACACCGAGTTCGACGATCATGGTCTCGATCTCGGCGGCGATCTGGCGCACCATCTCGCCGCGCTGCACGACCGCTGCGACATCGCGCACCGTCACGACGTCTTCGACCTCCAACGAGGTGAGCGCACTGGTGGCATCGTCGAGCTTGGTCTTGTACCGCTCGAGGGTCTGCAACGCCTGATTGGCACGATCGAGCAGGCGGCCGATGTCGTTGAGCTGCCGTTTCATGCCGCCGGCGTAGACGTTGATGACGCTCATCTCTTCGCTGACACTGATCACCGGTACATCCAACGAGACGGCGACACGTTCGGCGGTGCGGTGGCGAGTACCGGTCTCGGCGGTGGGCACCTTGGTATCGGGGACGAGGTGCACGTTGGCGCGCGCGATACGAGTGCAATCGGTGGTGAGGATGATGGCGCCATCCATCTTGGCCAACTCGCTGAGCCGCTGCGGTGTGTACTCCGCATCCAGCAGAAAGCCGCCGCTACAGATGGCCAACACCGCCGGCTCGTCGCACACCACGATGAGCGCGCCCATCTTCGCCCGCACGATGCGGTCGATGCCGTCACGTAGCGCAGTCCCCGGTGCCACCTGCGCAAGTGCCGTGTGCAGGGCATCGTTGGGCGAGGTTTGGGCCGGCATCGGCCTCAGTCTACGAGGAGCCCCGGTTCGCCAACGCAGCGGCCTCTGTCATTGCGTGCGCTCGGAGAGGCCGGCGACGTAGAGGGCTTCGTCGATGGTGGAGACACGGGTCAGCGAGATGCCCTCCACTCCGTTGGGTGAGTTGGCAGGAACGATCGCGCGCGTGAACCCCATTCGAGCGGCCTCGGCCAGACGACGTGGCGCATGCGCGACCTGACGCAGCTCGCCCGCCAGCCCCACCTCACCGAACACGACCAGATCGGGTGGAATGGGATAGTTCAGGTAGGCGCTGACCAACGCGAGGCACAGCGGAAGGTCTGCACCTGGCTCGGTGAGGCGCACACCACCGACCGCCGAGGCGAACACCTCGTGTTGGCTGAGCGACACACGTGACCGCCGTTCCAGTACCGCCAGCAGCAGTGCCAACCGACCGGAGTCGACCCCGGTGGCGCTGCGTCGCGGTGGTGCACCAGGCGTGACCGGGTTGGTGAGGGCCTGCACCTCCACCAGCAACGGCCGCTGCCCTTCGAGCGTGGGGGTGATGGCCGAGCCGGCGACGCCGGTGCGACGATCGGTGAGGAACAACTTGCTGGCGTCGGGAACCCCGACGAGCCCTTCGCCCGCCATCTCGAACACGCCGAGCTCGTTGGTGGGACCGAAGCGATGCTTCGACGCGCGCAGAAGACGCAGCGAATGATGGCGATCGCCTTCGAAGCTGAGGACCGTATCGACCACGTGCTCCAACACCCGTGGCCCGGCCAGGCCACCCTCCTTGGTGACATGGCCGACCATCACGATGGGCAGGTTGCGCCGCTTGGCCTCGCCGACCAGACGGTGCGCGCACCCGCGTACCTGCACCACGCTGCCCGGTGCGGACGGCACATCAGGGTCGGCGATGGACTGGATGCTGTCGATGACGACCAACGTGGGCTGCACATCATCGATGGCCGCGATGATGTGGGGGAGCGAGGTTTCGGGCAGCAGCCACAGCTCGGGGCGCACAGCATCCAACCGCTCGGCGCGTAGCCGAACCTGCTGGCCGCTCTCCTCTGCGCTGACGTACAGCGTGCGCTGTGGCCACTGAGCCAGCAACTGCAGCAGCAGCGTGCTCTTGCCGATGCCAGGCTCGCCGCCGAGCAGCGTGACCGAGCCGGGAACCAGGCCACCACCGAGCACACGGTCCATCTCGGGTATGCCGGTGGGCTGAGGCTTTGCAAAGCTTGCGTCGACAGAGCCGATGGGCATCGCTGGCGCCGATGGGCCCAGGTTGTGCCCCACAGCCGGCGCGGGCAGGTCGACGTCTTCCACCAGCGAGTTCCACGCCTCGCACGCCGCGCAGCGGCCGGCCCACTTGGGAGTGGCTGCGCCACACTCTGCACAGCGATACACAACACGGACCTTTGCCATGCCAGCACCCTACGAAATGGGTGTCACAGAGTGGTGTGGCGTTGGGCGCGTTGTTTGCGGGCGCGGGCCACGAAAGCGATGAAGGCCACGGCCAGTACGCACCATCCGACGAACGCGACCAGTGCAATCGTCGAGACCGTGCTCCAGATACTGGAGGGTGTTCCTTGCGCGATCACGTACGACGAGGCCAGATCGGTGTGCGTACCGTCCAGCGGCACCGACCAGCTCAGCGTCGGTTCCGCTGCCGTCGCGGTGCCCGTCGCCGGTGTCGCGGGCACGCCGGGCAGGTCGGCGGTGAACGTGAATGTCACCACATCGGTGGGGCGCAACCCTGTCGCTGCGATGTTGTCGGCGTACGGGCTGCCGCCGATGGCGGCCAACACGTCGGGGTCGGCGAATGCATCAATGCCACCGTCGACGCGCAACGTGCCGACCAGCGCTGTCGTGATGTTGTCGGCCGTCACGATGCGCGAAAGCCCGACGTCGTGCAGCGGGCCACGCGTACCATTGATCGACTGCAGCAGTGCCGATGCTTCCTCGACGGTGGCGAAGTCGTGGGTGAGTACGACCTTCAGCCCGCCCGAATCGGTGGCTGCGGGCGGCGTCAGTACCCATCCGGCCGCAACTGCATCGTCGAAGCGGAGGTCATCGGCCAAACCTGGTGCCTGTGCAACAACGTCGGCGTCGGCAACCGCGGTCAGAGTGATGGCTCCGGTGCCGTCGGGCTTCACCGTCACGTCGACGGTCGAATCAACCTTGCACGCCGTCAGCGCGAGCGCGACGACGACGAGGGCGAGTAGGCGGCGCATTCGACCATTCTGCCAGTCGCGCCGCGGTTGCCCGCGGCGCGACCCGTGCAGAGCTATTCGCTGTCGGCCGGGGGCTCGGCGATGGCGATGGCGATGTCGGGAGCGGCCGTGGTGGCCAACTCGATCGCTGCCGGTGGCTGGAAGCCCTCGACAGCGTGGAAGGACAGCTTGCGCTCGCCGGGGCGATCGGGGTCGTCCTCGGTGTCCACCACGATGATCTCACCGGCGTGGAACTCCTTGTACAGGATCTTCTCCGACAGCACGTCTTCGATCATCCGCTGGATGGCACGGCGCAACGGGCGGGCACCCAGTTGTGGGTCGTAACCCTTCTCGGCCAACAGTTCCTTGGCAGCCTGCGTCAGCTCGATGCCCAGACCCTGGTTCTCCAGCTGGCCGGTGAGACGCTTGGTCATCAGATCGACCATTTGCATCACGGCATCGCGGCTGTGCTCGTGGAAGACGATGATCTCGTCGATTCGGTTCAAGAACTCGGGGCGGAAGTGGCCCTTCAAGGCCTCGGTGACCTTGTCCTTCATGCGCTCGTAGCTCATGGCTTCGTCGACCTTGGTGAAGCCGACGTTGGCCTTGCGCAGATCGGCAGAACCCAGGTTGGAGGTCATGATCAGCACCGTGTTGCGGAAGTCGACCGTGCGACCCTGGCTGTCGGTGAGACGGCCCTCCTCCAGAATCTGGAGCAGCGTGTTGAACACGTCGGGGTGGGCCTTTTCGATCTCGTCGAACAACACCACGCTGAACGGCTTGCGTCGAACGGCTTCGGTGAGCTGGCCGCCCTCTTCGTAGCCCACGTACCCGGGGGGCGAACCCACCAGGCGGCTGACGGTGTGCTTCTCCATGTACTCGCTCATGTCGAGCGAGATGAGGCTCTTCTCGTCGCCGAACAGGTACTCGGCGAGCGTCTTGGCCAGCTCGGTCTTGCCCACGCCGGTGGGGCCGAGGAAGATGAACGAGCCGCTGGGGCGCTTCGGGTCTTTCAGGCCGGCGCGAGTGCGGCGCACGCTCTGGCTGACGGCCTTGACCGCGTTCTCCTGGCCGATGATGCGCTTGTGCAGCTCGGCTTCCATGTTGAGCAGCTTGGCCGTCTCTTCCTCGGTGAGCTTGAACACGGGGATTCCGGTCCAGATGCTGAGCACCTCGGCAATGGCCTCCTCGTCGACCTCGTCGAACAGATCGACGCCGCTGGCCTTGATCTCGGCTTCCTTCGCCGACTTCTCTTCCAGCAGCGACTTCTCCTGGTCGCGCAGGCGGCCGGCTTCTTCGAAACGCTGTTCCTCGACGGCTCGCTTCTTGGCTTCCTGCACGTCGGTGAGCTTGGTCTCGAGCTCCTTGAGATCTGGCGGGGTGGCCATGCGCTTGATGCGCAGGCGGCTGCCGGCCTCGTCGATGAGGTCGATGGCCTTGTCGGGCAGGTGACGGTCGCTGATGTAGCGATCGGCCAGGTTGGCCGCCGCGACGATGGCCTGATCGGTGATCGTGACCCGGTGGTGCGCCTCGTACTTGTCGCGCACACCGCGCAGGATCTCGATGGTGTGGGCGAGGGTGGGCTCCTCCACCTTCACGGGCTGGAAGCGGCGCTCGAGTGCGGCGTCCTTCTCGAGGTGCTTGCGGTACTCATCGGTGGTGGTGGCCCCGATGGTCTGCAGCTCGCCACGGGCCAGCATCGGCTTGAGGATGCTCGCGGCGTCGATGGCACCTTCGGCAGCGCCGGCGCCGACGAGCGTGTGGATCTCGTCGATGAACAAGATGATGTCGCCGCGCGTGCGGATCTCCTTGAGCACCTTCTTGAGCCGCTCCTCGAAGTCGCCGCGGTACCGGCTACCTGCCACGAGTGCGCCCAGGTCGAGCGTGTACAGCTGCTTGTTGCGCAACGTGTCGGGCACGTCGTTGCTGACGATCTTCTGCGCGAGGCCTTCGACGATGGCGGTCTTGCCGACGCCGGGCTCGCCGATGAGTACCGGGTTGTTCTTGGTGCGACGGCTGAGGATCTGCATGACCCGCTCCATCTCGCGGCTGCGACCGATGACCGGGTCGAGCTTCTTCTCGCGGGCGAGCTGTGTGAGGTTGCGGCCGAACTGGTCGAGGATCTGGCTGTTGCCCTTGTCGGTGGCCTCTTCCTTCGCGGCGCCACCTGTGGCGGCGGCTGCCTGTGGCTCGCCCTTGCCCTGCCCACCCTGGTAGCCCGAGAGCAGTTGGATGACCTGCTGGCGCACGCGACTGAGATCGGCGCCGAGCTTGACGAGCACCTGTGCGGCGACGCCTTCGCCCTCGCGGATGAGGCCGAGCAGGATGTGCTCGGTACCGATGTAGTTGTGGCCGAGCTGCAGTGCTTCGCGCAGCGACAACTCGAGGACCTTCTTGGCCCGTGGGGTGAAGGGGATGTGACCCGACGGCGACGAGCCGCCCTGGCCGATGATCTCCTCGACCTGGCTGCGCACAGCCTCGAGAGAGATGCCCAGCGACTCCATGGCCTTGGCGGCCACGCCCTCACCCTCGTGGATGAGTCCTAGGAGAATGTGCTCGGTGCCGATGTAGCTGTGGTTGAGCAGGCGAGCTTCTTCCTGCGCCAGCACGACCACCCGACGAGCCCGATCGGTGAAGCGTTCAAACATGTCTGAAGTGTATCGGTGGCTTTCGGCTGCAACGCCTCACAACGGCGCGCGGAACGTCAAGGGTGCGTCACGACGTATGTCACGCACAAAATCACGCTCGACGGGAATACGGGAATACGGGCATCGTGGGGGTGCCCGTGATGAACTGGCGTAGCCTTGCGGGCGTGTCGTCCATGCCCCTGTTCGCGCTTCCCAGCCACGATGGCGACCTTGCGCGTATAGAGGCTGCGCTCACTGAATCGGTGCACACGCCCGACCCGTATCTCAATGACATTGCGTCGCACCTGATCGTTGCCGGTGGCAAGCGGCTGCGCCCCATCCTCACCGTCGTCGCCGCGCAGGTCGCGGGTCCCGCCGATGCCGCGCTGCACGAGCGGGCGGTGCAGGGCGGCATCTCGTGCGAACTCGTGCAGACCGGCTCGCTCTACCACGACGACGTGATGGACGAAGCCGACACCCGTCGCGGTGTGGAGACCGTCAACGCGAAGTGGGGCAACCTACAGGCGATCCTGGCGGGTGATTTCCTGCTGTCACGAGCATCGGAGATCGCAGCTTCGCTGGGCACCGAAGTCGCCGGGCTGCTGGCGCGAACCATCGGCCGTCTGTGTGAGGGCCAGATCGAAGAGCTGCGCCACACGTACAACGCGGCCCGCCCGGAGGCGAGCTATCTGTCCAGCATCAGCGGCAAGACGGCCTCGCTGTTCTCCACCGCAGCTCGCATCGGCGGCATCGTCGCCGACCTCGACCGTCCGGTCATCGACGCGCTCACCGAGTACGGGGAGGCCTTCGGCATGGTCTTCCAGATCGCCGACGACCTCCTCGACCTCACCGCCACCGACGAGCAGTTGGGCAAGCCCGCCGGTCACGACATGGTCGAAGGCGTCTACACGTTGCCGGTGCTGCGCACGCTGCAGGCCGGCGGCGTTGCCGCGGTCGAGCTGTTGTCACTGCTAGGCAAGCCGCTGGTCGGCGCCGAGCAGGAGAAGGCGCTCGGCATCGTGCGAGCGCACGGTGGCGTCGCCGCCGCGATGACCGTGGCCCGCGAATGGGCCGGGCGTGCGGAGGCCGCCTGCGATCGGTTGCCGGCGTCGGCCGCCACCGACGTGCTGCGCGCGGCGCCAGCCAGCCTGCTCGCCACCATCTAGACATCCTCAGGCGTTGGGGGCGAGCTTGACGATCTTCGCCGCCGCTTTGTAGGCCAACTCGGCGGGGCCTTTCTCGTCCTCGCGCAACAGGTTGGCCGTGATGCGCAGCAACCACTCCATCAGCGTGCGGCTGTTCATACCCACGCGAGTGAGTTCGCGCATCAGCGTTGGTCGACCGATCACTCGGGCGAAGAGTCTGGCCACCTTGAAGTACTCGCCGTATTCGTCGTCGATGTGACGCGGGTATTGCTGCAAGACCGTCGGGTCATTGGTGACGAGTGCTTCGTGCAGCACCTGTGCGGCGAGACGGCCGGTCTCGTAGGCGTAGTCGATGCCGTCGCCGTTGAACGGGTTGACGCTGCCGGCAGCGTCGCCCACGACCAGGAAGCTCGGCCCGGCGTTGGGTCCGACCGAACCGCCCATTGGTATGCGACCGCTGGTTGCCTTGACCGTCGGCAGGTCAGGGTCGATCTGCCAACGGTCTGCGATCTGGCGGGCGTACTCGTCCAGCAGGTGTGTGGTGTTGACGCTCTTGAAGTCGCGAAATGTCGAGAGCAGGCCGACGCCAACATTGACGGTGCCGTCGCCGACCGGGAAGACCCAGCCGTAGCCCGGCATCGGGTTGCCATTGCGATCTTTGACGTCGAGCGCAGATTCGATCCATGGCTCGGCGTGGCGCGGCGTCTCCCAATAGGTGCGAATGGCCGTGCCGTACGGCCAATCGCGAGTGCGAAACGTCCCGAGCGAGCGACCGAAGCGGCTATTGGCACCGTCTGCGACGACGACGTACTTCGCGTGAATCTCGCGAGTCGCCCCGCCGTCGATGGCGACGATCGCTCCGCGCACGAACCCACGCTCGACGATCGGCTGGATTGCTTCGTGCCCGGTGAGCAGTCTTGCCCCGGCCGTCTGGGCATTTTCGGCAACGATCTGGTCGAGTTCGCGGCGGCGCACGACGTACCCGTGCTGTGGGTAGATGGGGTGACTGGGCCACTCCAGTTCCAGTTCGTGCCCCATACCGGTGGCGCGCAGGCCCGAGTAGCGGTGAAACCCCCGAAGCGATTCGGTGAGGCCCATCTCTTCGAGCTCGTGTACGGCGCGCGGCGTCAGCGCGTCGCCGCAGGTCTTTTCGCGCGGGAACGTCTTGCGTTCCACGATCGTGACGTCATGCCCGTGGCGGGCCAGCCAGTACCCGGCGGCCGCACCCGCGGGGCCACCACCGACTACCAGCACTTCAGTGGTGAGTGGCTGGGTCGTCATCGGGTGGCGATCACGACGGGTGGGTCATTCGCCGGCGGGGGAGCCGGCCTTGGGAACGCTGCCGATCTCCATGATGCCCTTGTCGGCGAGCACTGTGTGCAGGTTGTCGAACGTGGCGGCACCGGACTCGAGAGCGACGAACACCGGCGATTCAGGAGCGCACCACAGGTCGAACTCGGGACCCTCTTCAGCGACACCGCCGAGTGCGTACCGCTCGTCGCAGACGACCCCGAGAATCTCGGCCTGCGTCTGCTGGCCCTTCTGGCCGGGCATGATGCCGTTCGAGCCAGTGACGTGCGCCCCGCCCTCGCGGTTCGGATCACCAGGGATGGTGACGCCGGCCGCGGTGTACTCAGCGGTACCCAGGTCGACCCAACGCAGTTGGTCTTCGATGTGCGGGAAGGTCTTCATCGCGTCACCCGCGGTGAATGCATACGCACCTCCGGCGACACCGACGCCACCGGCCCCGTGGCAGCCGACGCAGTTCTTGCTGTACACACCAGCGCCGATGCCCAGCGGGCCCTGCGCGACGACCGGCTCGGGTCGCAACGCGAGCACGTACATGAAGACCCACAGCGGCAAGATGCTGAGTGTGACCATGGCCCACACCGGGATTTTCCTGCGCGCCTTGTACGCAGCGACGACCGGGATGTCGGGCTTGGGCGGCGGCGGCCCAGCCGGCACGGCGGGTGCTTTTGGTGCGGCCACGGCGGGCGTTGCCGACTGCCCGGCAGCGGGAGTGGTGGCAGGGGTGGTGGCAGGAGCGGACGCGGCGGCGGCGTCGCCGCCGGCCTTGCGTGCCTGGCTGCGCTTCAGCAGGTGCTCGGGGATCTCGGTCACAGGTCGAACGATAGACGCCCGGAGACTGGATTCGGGAATTCCGGCGCGAGTCGAGCGACGAAGTGGTCAGCCGCGCTCCCCGCACAGCCACCAGCCGACGTCGTGCACGAGTTCACAACGAGGCGGCGCGCGCTGATGCCGCGTGGTAGAAACGAATCCGTGCCGCCCGCCACTTGGTCTGTTTCTTGTCGCGTTCACTTCGACGAACTGGCACCGACCGGGGGTGTGGTGGCTACAGTTTGTGCAGCAGTTCACGAGGAAGGGCAGCACTGGTGCTGATTGCATTCGAAACCAACCCACTGAAGTGGCCCGGGATGAACGAGGCATTCCTCTTTTCATTCTTCCTGACCACCATCGGCGCGCTGTTGGTGATCCCCTACTCGAAGCGACGACCCAAGGGCACCCCCACCTCGTGGGGTGAGGCGATGCTCGCCTCCGTGTACGCCTTCGGTCTCATGTTCGTCGCCTTCGGCGTCGTGCCCGACAAGTTCATCTTTCACGCCGATGCCGAACTGGGCTGGAACAAGAACCTCATCATCTACGGGCCCGGCGACATCTTCAAGCCGCAGGCCCTCGGTGGCAAGTTCCCCATCACCATGTCGTACGAAGCGGTTCGCGACATCGTGGTCGTCCTCATCCACGTCTGGTACTTCGGTCTGCTCATCTTCTTGTGGAGCGTGTGGCAGAAGCGTGGCGACGGTGCCACCACCAAGGAAATCGCAACGAGCACATTCGGTCGTCCGTTGGTGAAGAAGACCTGACATGGCCAAGACCGACGCCAACCCCCCGATGATGCCCTACACCGACGAGTACTCACTCGTCGAGGTCGACGCGGACTACCTGTCGAAGGCGATCAAGCCCAAGCAGTTCATCCATATCGACCAGACCGAATGCATCATGTGTGAGGGCTGCGTCGACATCTGTCCGTGGAAGTGCATTCACATGGTGTCCCCCGACGCCATCGTAGAAGCGAGCAACACCGAGCTGCCGGGGCAGGATCCCAGCGACCACGTGTTGTTCATCATCGATGACGACATCTGCACACGGTGCCAACTGTGCGTCGATCGTTGCCCAACTGGCGTCATCATCATGGGCAAGGTAGGAGCACCGGCCGTTGCTGGTGACTCACACATCCGTACCAACAGCCACGGCTATGCCTACGGCCTGAGGCTCTGAGGGAAAACGAAGAACGATGGCCAAAATCCTCGACGAGACACCGCGTCCAACAGTCAAAGATCGCCTCAACAAGGGCGTCGGCGACGTGCAGGGCAGCCAAGCATGGAACAGCATTTTCCGGCCCGGCAGCATCTTCCGCAAGGGCTACACCGATAGCCCGCGCAACCGTAGCTACGTGATCATGAACTCGGTCCTCTATCACCTGCACCCGGTGAAGGTGAAGCGTCATGCGGTGAAGGTCAGCTACACCCTGTGCCTCGGTGGGCTCAGCTTTTTCCTCTTCATCCTGCTCACGGTCACCGGCATCTTCTTGATGTTCTTCTACCGGCCCACCGACGTGCAGGCCTGGAACGACATCTCGAACCTGCAGACCTCGGTGACCTTCGGCTTACTCGTGCGAAACATGCATAGATGGGGCGCGCACCTCATGGTCCTCAGCGTGTTCCTCCACATGGCCCGCGTGTTCTACCACGGCGCATACAAGCCCCCGCGTGAGTTCAACTGGGTCATCGGCGTGGTGCTGTTGATGCTCACCCTTTTGCTGTCGTTCACCGGCTACCTGCTCCCGTGGGACCAGCTCGCCCTGTGGGCCGTCACCGTGGGAACCAACATGATGGGTTACACCCCTGTGCTGGGAACCCAGGTACGGTTCGTGCTGCTCGGTGGTAAGGAGATCGGTGGCGACACGCTGCTGCGGTGGTACGTGCTGCACGTGCTGTTACTGCCGTTCGTGATCGTCATCTTCATGGCCATCCACTTCTGGCGTGTCCGCAAAGACGGCGGCATCTCGGGGCCGTTGTGACGAAGCGATTGAGAGAAGGAGGCGATCGATGACTGAAATTCCAGAACACCTTCTGAAGCGAGCGCAAGCAGCTCGTGACAAGGCTGCCGCCGAGTCCGGCGCACCGGCTGAAGCCGCTGCGCCGGCAGCGGCCAGCGACGAGGCACCGACCGACTCGCGCATTCCCGCGCACCTCTTGGAGCGCAGCAAGGCGCGCAAGGCGTCTGCTGAGGGCGGCGGCGGCGTTGCCGTGCAGGAAAAGGTGGCCAGCGTGGTCGCCGCTACTCCCGTCGGCGGGGGCGTTCCCCTCGGTGCCGGCCCCGGCGGTCATACACAACGGCTACTCACCGTGGTCAAGAGCGGCAGTATCCAAGACGTCAAGGCATCACCGATCGACAAGGTCCACACCTGGCCGCACCTGTTGGCAGCCGAGTTCGTGGCGGCGCTGGCGTGTCTTGCGTTCACCTTCTTCTTCTCGATCTTCGTCAACGCGCCGCTGTTGCAGGAAGCCAACATCAACAAGACGCCGAACCCGTCGAAGGCCCCCTGGTACTTCCTAGGTCTGCAGGAACTGTTGACCATGTTCCACCCGATGATCGCTGGCGTGACCATTCCCGGCGTCGGCATGATCGTGTTGATCCTCGCCCCGTTCATCGACAAGAACCCTTCCAACAAGCCCGAAGATCGCAAGTTCGCCACATCCTTGATGACCATCCACCTCATGTTCTGGGCTGTGCTCGTCATCATCGGCTCGTTCTTCCGTGGTCCCGGTTTCAACTTCACGCTTCCCTGGCGTGACGGACTCTTCTTCGAACTGTGAGGCACGAACCACTATGAGTCCCGCTGTCATCATTGCTCTTGCCGTCGGCGTCATCGTCGTCCTCTTCGCCGTGGTGCTCTTGGTCACCGCACGCAAAGCAGACGTGCGCGGTGCCGGTGCCCTGAGCCGCGAAACCCGACGCCGCGATCGCGACGCAGATATCGACCTGCCGGTTGCTCCGACTGGAAGGTCCGTTGAGCGCGCTGCGGTCGAAGACCGTGCACAGGCGCTGGTTCCCGCGGCCGCTGCACCCCCCAGTATCTGGATTCCGCCGGACCGCGAAGAGATCGGCTTCAACCGTCGTCAGTTCCTCAACCGTTCCACGGTCGTGCTGATGAGCACCGGTCTGTTGACCTTCGCTGCGGCGAGCTTCGTCGCCTTTCTGTGGCCGACCGCTGCTCCCGTCTTCGGTGGCAAGGTCAACGTCGGCAAGCTGAACGACATCTTGGCGTCCATCCGCAGCAACGGCGGGTTCTTCTACGCCTCCAATGCCCGCTCGTGGGTCACCGTCTACCCGTCGGAAGCCATCCCGAAGGCACGCGGGGTCAAGGAGTACCAGCCGCTGCTGTCCGGTATGGAACAGGGCATCATCGTGATGTATCAGAAGTGCCCACACCTGGGTTGTCGCGTGCCGGAATGCAAGAGCAGTCAGTGGTTCGAATGCCCCTGCCACGGTTCGCAGTACAACCGCAGCGGTGAGAAGAAGGGTGGCCCGGCGCCGCGCGGGATGGACCACTTCGCAGTGGCCGTCGGCGGTAGCGGCGACGTCATCATCGACACCTCGACCGTCTTCACCGGCGCACCGATCGGTACCAACACCACCGGCCAAGAGGCCGAGGGTCCGCACTGCATCACCGGTGGAGGTGGACACGGATGATTGCCCTCAACACCTCGATCGTCGGGTGGGTGGTGCTCGTCATCATCCTCGTCGGCTGGGTGACGTACTTCTTCCTCAACAAGGGAAGCGCCGCCGCCGAGCTCGGCTCCGAAGTCGAAATGGCGCCCAACCGCAAGGCCTACTACGACGACGATGTGCTCGAAGGCCGTCGTCTCGAGCGTATGCAGGTGCTCGGTGTGTTGCTGCTGATCACCATCGTGATCGGCCTACCGCTGTACTGGATCTTCGAGCCCAGCCGCCAGGCCGGTGCCGTCAGCGGTAAGGAAGAGCGCTTCCGCTTCTGGGGCGAAGAACTGTTCCAGACCACCGCCAACGGCGGCTTCAACTGTGCTGGTTGCCACGGTGGTATGCAGGGTGGCGGCAACGTCGCGCCGTACGCAGTCACCGATGTCAACACGCAAGAAGTCACCGCTGTCAGCTGGTATGCGCCTGCGCTGAACACTGTCTTCTACCGATTCAGCGAGGACGAGGTGCGGTTCATCCTCAACTACGGCCGCCCCTTCTCGCCGATGTCGGCGTGGGGTGCGCCAGGCGGTGGGCCGATGACTGTGCAGAACATCGACACATTGCTGGTGTACCTGCGAACCATTCAGATCCAGCCCGAAGGCTGCGTCACCGACGACAGTTTCGTGGCGAACGCAGACCCGTACGTCTGCGAGGGCGGCGTGCTGCCGCAGGCCGACCAGCAAGCCATCCAGGGCAGCGTCGACAAGTACCTTGCGGCCAATCCGGGCGCGACCGAGGGAGAAGCCCTCTTCAACTCCAACCTGAACAGTGGCGCCTACAGCTGTGCACGCTGCCACACCCCAGGTTGGAGCTACGGACAGCCCGGCGTCACGGCGCAGGGAGCGTTCGGTTGGAACCTCACCGGCGGTGCCACCAACACTCACTTCCCCAGTGACCAAGACATGATCAACTTCATCAAGGCGGGCTCCAAGAATGGTGCCAAGTACGGGCTTCAGGGGCAGGGTTCGGGTCGCATGCCCGGCTTCGGCCACATGCTGACCGACAAGCAGATCGCCGAAATCGTCGAATACGTCCGGAGCCTGTAAATGAACGCTCTACTCGCTGTTGGTTGGGAATGGGAACTGCGCGGCACCCTTATCGTCATCATGGCGGTCGGGGTTCTGTGCGGCAGTCTGTTCCTCATCTTGGGTACCAACCTCGGGGCCCGTCTCGGGTTCCTCGTAGCGCTCACCGGCCTCGCCGGCTGGATGTTCATCATGGGCGCCGTGTGGTGGACATACGGCAAGGGGGTGTTGGGCCCGGACCCCACGTGGCAGCCTGTTGCCAGCAAGACCGTCATCCGTGACCCGGCCGCGCTCTACGAGGTCGGCATCATCGACGCTCGGTTCACACCCACCGACAGCCCGGCGGCCGATGCAACAGAGGTCCAGTCGATCTTGAAGGACACGTGGAGCCAGCTCAACTCGGCTCTGCCGTCGTTCGCGCAGGCCGGCGCCTCGGGAAGCGTGTTTTTGGAGGAATCCGGTGCCTATGCAGCTGGTGAATTCCAAGTGGTGAACGTGTTCGAGAAGGGTGGCGAGCGCAGCCCGACCTTCTGGAACGACCGCATCGACTTCATCGCGTTCTTCCACAAGCCGCACTATGCAGTGGTGGAGGTTGCGCCGCTGGTGCCCCAGCGTGAGGAACCCGGCCGAGCGCCCGCACGCGCGGTCATCGATACGTCCCGCCCGCACGAGTACGTCTACATGATCCGTGACATGGGCTCCAAGCGTGTGCCATCGGCGATCATCTGCATCTCGTCGTTGGTCATCTTCCTCACGCTGTGTTGGATGTTGCACACCCGCGACCGACGTGTAGCGCTCAACCGCTCGGCCAAGGCACTACCGGCAAAGGTCTGATCAGATGGGCCAATACCTGCCGATCGTGTGCCTCCTGGTCCTGGCGGGGCTCTTCGGTGCGCTCAGCTTCTTCGCTTCCAGCCTGCTGGCGCCCCGTCGTCCATCGGCCGCCAAGGAAGCCCCCTATGAGTGCGGCATCGTGCCCAGCCGCGAGCCACCCGAGCGCTTTCCGGTCACCTTCTACGTCGTTGCCATGCTGTTCATCATGTTCGACATCGAACTGATCTTCATCTATCCGTTCGCGGTCGATCGCAAGTTCCTCGGGGCGTACGCACTGTGGGAAATGATCGGATTCAGCCTCGTGTTCTTCGGGGCATTCGTCTACGTCGTCGCCCGCGGCGCTCTCGACTGGGGCCCGCTCGACAAGCAGAGCCGGCTCACATCCGTGCTCTCTTCGAACCGCACCGCCACCAGTACCATTCGTCGCGTTGGCCTCGAGGGCCGGCCCAACCTCGATGAGGATGCTGCCTGATGGGTCTCGTGCACGACATCCAAGATGATGGCTTCGGTGGCATTCCCCACAACGCCATCACGGCCAAGTTGGAAGACCTGGTCAACTGGGCGCGCAGCCGCAGTTCGTGGCCGGCGTCATTCGGCTTGGCGTGCTGCGCCATCGAGATGATGGCCACCGGCGGCGCGCACTACGACATCAGTCGCTTCGGTATGGAGGTCTTCCGCGCGTCCCCGCGTCAGGCCGACATCATGATCGTTGCCGGCCGCGTCAGCCAGAAGATGGCCCCGGTGTTGCGTCAGGTGTACGACCAGATGATGGAGCCCAAGTGGGTCATCAGCATGGGTGTGTGCGCCAGCAGCGGCGGCATGTTCAACAACTACGCCATCGTCCAAGGTGTCGACCAGATCGTGCCGGTCGACGTCTACGCCCCCGGGTGTCCGCCGACGCCCGAGACGTTGATCCACGCAATCGAAACACTGCACAGCAAGATCGAGAACGGCGAACTGCTGAAGCGCCGCGCTGACACCGGTGCCGGTGCCGGGCTGCACGTCACCGAGATCGAGCGCGGCGCGCAGCCGATCTCTGTCATCCTGGGAAGTCGGTGACGATGTCGGATTCCGCCGAACCCGAGGTCGTCGCGCCTGGGCCGCCCACGATGCACGGTGTGCTGCTGACCGACAGCCACGGCCAGCGAGTACTGCACCCCACTCGCGAGGGATACGTGAAGCTGGTGCGCGCGCTGCTCGACGACGCGTTCACGATGTGCGCTGACCTCACCGCCGTCGACTATCTCACCTTCCCCGGTCGGGTGATGCCCGAGGGTGTGACCCCAGAGCGTTTCGAGGTCGTGGTCAACCTGCTGTCGATCGAGCGTCGGGAACGAATTCGCCTTCGCGTGCAGGTGCCCGCCGACGACGCTGTGCTCGCCAGCCTGGTCGACCTGTACCCAGGCAGCGAAGCCATGGAGCGCGAGGTATACGACATGTTCGGTATCTCGTTCACCGACCACCCAGACCTCACGCGCATTCTGATGCCGGAGGACTGGGTTGGCCACCCGCTCCGCAAGGATTACGACCAGGGGCGCATTCCCGTGCAGTTCAGCACCGACTTCGCCGCCAAGGAGCGTGCGCAGTGACCGAACACGCCGTTCACGACATCCTCTCCACCATCCGCGACGGAAACGATCCTGAGCAGGGGCTTCAGCCGCGCAGTGAGTTCACCGCGCGCGAGTTGCTGCGTGAGGTCGGTGCCGTCCTGCGCATGAGCGAGGCCGACGCCGCCAAGTTGGGCGATATCCCACCGGATCCGGCCGACGACCAGACCATGATCATCAACATGGGGCCCCAGCACCCCAGCACGCATGGCGTGTTGCGCCTGATGCTGGAGCTGCAGGGCGAGACCGTGCTGCGCTGTAAGCCGATCATCGGCTACCTGCACACCGGCATGGAGAAGCAGGGCGAGAACCTGACCTACATGCAGGGCGGCACCAACGTCACCCGTATGGACTACCTCAGCCCGTTGAACAACGAGCTCGTGTTCAGCATGGCCACCGAGAAGTTGCTGGGTATCGACGGCGACATTCCAGAGCGCGCTGTCTGGATGCGCATGTTGCTCAGTGAGCTCAACAGGATGAGCAGCCACCTGTTGTTCATGGCGACCAACGGCATGGACCTTGGTGCGGTCGGAATGATGATCTACGGCTGGCGCGAGCGCGAGCAGGTGTTGCGTTTCTTCCAGAAGGTCACCGGTCTGCGGATGAATCACAACTTCATCCGTCCCGGCGGTGTCGCCGCGGACCTGCCGCCGGGTTGGCGCGACGACGTGCTGTACCTGTTGGAGATGATCCCACCGCGCCTCGAGGAATACGACACGCTGATGACCGGTCAGCCGATCTGGCGTGATCGGTTGCAGGGCGTCGGCGTCATCACTCAGTCGGAAGCAATAGCGCTCGGTGCCACCGGCCCCATCCTGCGCAGCACTGGTCTCGAGTGGGACCTCCGTCGTGACCAGCCGTACCTGCGCTACGACCAGGTCCAGTTCGACGTCATCGTCGGCACGTACGGCGATGCGTTCGACCGTTATGCAATCCGTCTCAACGAGATTCGCGAGAGCATCCGCATCGTGCACCAGATCCTCGACCGCATGCCCGGTGGGGACTATCGCATCCAGGACAAGAAGGTCACGCCGCCACCGCGCGCTCGCATCGACGAGAGCATGGAAGCGCTGATCCACCACTTCAAGATCTTCACCGAAGGCTTCAAGGTTCCTGAGGGCGAGGTGTACGTGGCCATCGAGAGTCCTCGTGGCGAGATCGGCTGCTACATCGCCAGCGATGGCTCGGCCACTCCATACCGCATGCACGTGCGTGCCCCATCGTTCGTCAACATCCAGTGCCTGCCACACATGATGCGAGGTGGCCTCGTGGCCGACGCCGTAGCAGTCATCTCCTCGGTTGACCCAGTACTCGGCGAGGTGGACCGATGAGCCGTCTGACCGAGGCCAATGTGATCGTGGCCAAAGAGATCATCGGGCGCTACCCCAGGCCACGTTCGGCCGCCATCCCGTTGTTGCATCTCGCTCAGCAGCAGAACGGGTACATCACCAACGACGCCATTGCTCACATTGCCGACCTCGTGGGAGCCACCTCTGCGCAGATTCTGGGCACCGCCACGTTCTACGAGATGTTCAAGTTCGAACCGGTCGGCAAATACCTCCTCAACATCTGCGGCACCATGTCGTGCGCGTTGTTGGGTGCGGAAGATCTGATCCGCCACGCCGAACAGAAGCTGGGCGTCAAGGTCGGTGGCACCTCCGCCGACGGCATGGTCACGCTCGAGCGAGCCGAGTGCCAGGCCGCCTGCACCGAGGCCCCGTGCCTGCAGGCCAACTATCGCTTCCGCTACCGCATGACTCCCGAGGCGCTCGACACGTTCATCGACGACCTCGTCGCGGGCCGGTTCGACGGAGAGATCCCGCCACACGGCACCGTCGCCCGTGTGCGACAGCACATTCCCGCGGAGCGTGGAGTCGGCGTGTTCGCGCCCGATGCAGTCGATGGTGCGCCACTGTGGGTCAGCACGGCCGCCGCAAGCACGGAGGCACCCAAGTGAGCAAGTACCCCTGGGCCGTTGGCTACATCGACGATGGTGACCGTCCGAAGGTGGTCACCTCGCGCTTCCACATCGAAGACAGCTACACGCTCGAGCGCTATCTGGCCACCGGCGGCTACGAGGGACTGAAATCTGCGCTCGGTCGTACGCCGACGCAAGTGCACGACGATGTGAGGGCCGCCACCGTGCTGGGTCGCGGCGGCGCCGGCTTCCCGGCGGGCACCAAGTGGGGGCTCACCCCGCAGGGCGTATGGCCGCGCTACCTGGTCGTCAACGGCGACGAGAGTGAGCCCGGCACCTACAAGGACCGCCTGCTGATGGAGCGCGACCCGCACCAACTGATCGAGGGTTGCCTGATCGCGGCATACGCGGCCGGCCTGTCGCAGTGCTTCTTGTACATCCGCGGTGAGATGGCATTGGCCCAAGAGCGTGTCGCCACGGCACTCAACGAGGCCTACGCAGCTGGCTACATCGGCAAGAACATTCTTGGCACCGATTTCAGTATCGACATCGTGATGCACTGGGGTGCCGGTGCGTACGTCGTAGGTGAAGAGACCGCCCTGATCGAGTCGTTGGAGGGCAACCGCGGTGAGCCGCGGTTGAAGCCGCCGTTCTTCCCTGCCGCGGTCGGCCTCTACGGACGCCCCACCATCGTCAACAACGTCGAGACGCTGTCCAACCTGCCGTGGCTGATGGTCAACGGATCGGCTGCGTACACAGCCATCGGCACCGCCACCAGCCCGGGCACTCGCATGGTCGCCGTGTCGGGTCACGTTCAGCGTCCCGGTGTGTACGAGATCATCAATGGCACCACCACGTTTCGCGACCTGATCTACGGCGAAGAGTTCAGCCAAGGCATCCGCGATGACAATGAGCTGAAGGCGTTCGTGCCCGGCGGCGGTTCCGCACCGTGGTTCATCCCTGAGCAGCTCGACTTGCCGTTCGAAGGCAAGCTGGTCGGCGCTGCCGGCTCGATGCTGGGTTCGGGCGCCATCATCGTGATGGATCACACCACCGACATCCCTGCCGCTGCGCTCACGCTCACTCGCTTCTATGCCCAGGAGAGTTGCGGCCAGTGCACCCCGTGCCGCGAGGGTGGCACGTGGCTCGAGCGCGTGCTCCAGCGAGTTGTCGAGGGCCTCGGCACACACGCCGACCTCGACCAGATGTTCGAAATCGGTGAGTCCATCTGCCCCGGTCTGTTTCCCCATGCCGCCAGCACGGAGCTGGGTCTGGCGGCCGCACCGTTCCCCTACAAGATGACCACCATCTGCTTCGTCGGCCCGTCGGCGTATGTGCCGGCGCACTCGGCACTCACGCTGTTCCGTAGCGAGTTCGAAGCCAAGATCGTGGAACGCAAACGCATCCCGGTCAGCGCGCAAGCAGTCGGAGCACACTGATGACGACCACCGAGCCAATCATCGAAGCCGACGCACCGGTGCCGGACCCCAACGCGGTGCAGGTCACCATCAACGGGGTGCCGCACACTGCGCGCAAGGGTCAGCTCGTCATCGAGGCCGCGGCCGACGCGGGTGAGTACATTCCGCGTTTCTGCTACCACGAGCGGATGACGCCCGTTGGCAAGTGCCGTATGTGTCTGGTCGAGTGCGATTCGGGCCGTGGCCCAGCCGTCACTGTCTCGTGCATGGTGCCCGTCGCGCCTGACATGAAGATCGACACTCAGTCGGAGACCACCAAGCGGATGCAGGAAGGCGTACTGGAGTTCTTCCTCGCCAACCACCCATTGGACTGCCCGGTCTGCGACAAGGGCGGCGAGTGCCCACTGCAGGACCAGACGATGAGCAACGGCCCCGGCGAGAGCCGTTATGTGGAGGAGAAGCGCCACTTCGAGAAGCCGATCTCCATCAGCGACATCGTCTATCTGGATCGTGAGCGTTGCATTCTGTGCGACCGCTGCACCCGTTTCGCCGACGAGGTAGCGGGCGATCCGCTCATTCACTTCAGTGGTCGCGGCAACAACACGTACATCACCACCTATCCCGACGAGCCGTTCGCCAGCTACTTCAGCGGCAACACGGTGCAGATCTGCCCGGTGGGCGCGC
>DAORTY010000063.1:0-20274 GCA_035432905.1 Ilumatobacteraceae bacterium
TCGTGCGAACGCCTGTGTCGGTAACAGTCATGTCTCAAAGACTATGCGAGTGTCAGCGGTCCTGTGCAGTGAGCGCTGACCATTCGAGTGGGTACTCGCACCCCGGGATGCGAGTACCCACTCGGATCACCTGGCAGCATCAGCGGTATGAATCACATCGTTTCCCCCGCCTCGATCTCTCCGCCGGCCGCGAACTACGCCCACGCCGTCCTCACCGAGTCGGCGGCGCGTTGGCTGCACACCAGTGGCGTCGTGCCGACGCAGGCCGACGGCACTGTGCCAGCCACGATCGAGGAGCAGGCAACCGTCGTATGGGCGAACCTGCAGGCGATCCTGAGGGAGGCCGGAATGGACGCCTCTGACGTGGTGAGCGTGACCACCTACGTGGTCGTCGATCAGCTGTCGTCGCTGGGTGCCGTGATGGCGGCGCGTGATGCAGCTCTGGACGGTCAGCGAGTTGCCAGCACGCTGGTGACGGTGCCCGCCCTGGCTCGCTCGGAGTGGAAAATGGAGATCGCGCTCATCGCCGCCAGCCCGGATGTGGACACCGAAGGGGAGTTGCATCTTCGGGCGCAATCTCTCGGACTGCTGACCAACGCGCCATCACCTCCCGCCTGAACTGGCAGCGATTCGAAGCCCGGTCAACTCGCGGCGAACGGATCCCACGCCGGTGGGGAAGTCGTCAGGAATTGCTGGATGGTCGGCACCACGACGCCGGGGGAGAGTTCGGTCTCGGCGGCATCCGACAGCGACAGTCGAGGTGTGAGCGCACCCGGTGGGTCGGCGCGCCACTGGCCGCCGCCGCGCTCGAGTGCGTTGAGCTGCTCGGCGAGCAGCCGCAGATCCGGTCGCGTGAGCACGGGACGCGACATCAGCATGACCCATGATTCGTAGCGCAGCTCCAGCGAGTACCGGTTGCCTTCGACGGTCAACACGCGAAGTCGCTCGGTGGCGTTGTTGATCGCCATCGGATGAATCGTCGCTGTCTCACCTCGTGTGAAGCGATGCACCGGTTCAGCTGAACCGGCCTCGAGGACCTCGACGACCGCCAGGTCGATCTCGGGATGCTCGCTGACGGCGATGTTGCCGTTGCCGATCGCCTGCAGGCTCGCTGTCAGATGATCGTCCTCGTCGCCCCACAAGTGGCGCCACCGATCGAGATTGGTCAGCATCTCCGACACACGCGGGAGTGCCCACTCGTACAGTGACCCGCAGCGCTGTGGGTACGGCGCGGACAGGACGTCGGCGGGAAGGGGCGAGAGCGCGTCGTCGTCGAGTGCCGCGATCAGCATTGCGATGCGGGCCGCGTCTCGCGAGGTGAACGTCCCGAAGTCACCGGCGCGGGCGACGTCGATCAGCAACGCGCGGTTGGCGAACGCGTGCTCCGGGTTCAACAGCGCGTACGCACTGGTCAGCCCGTCCTGATCGAAGTGGTTATTGGTGACGCCCTCGATCCCGTCGAGGCGATGCGGCTCGGCCAGTGCTCGAAAAGCGATCTGCGCAGACAGGTCGTCGCGCAGTTCGACCGGAGTAGGGCTTCCAGGCCAGTGCGAAAGAGTGAGCACGGTGTCCGGGTTCGGCGACCCGTCCACGACCACATTCGGGATTCCAGCGATCTCGTGCTCAGGAACGAATCGAAGCGTCACCATCGCCAAACACGGTACGACACCTCACCACGCGTCCGCGGACGCGTGGGATAGAGCCCCCAGAAAGCCCCGTCACTCCCTCCAATTACGCTGATCGCCCGAGCGCGACCGAGATATCAATGAGGCTCGACAGAGTCGTCGTCCCCGTTGCCTATCAGGCGCGTGAGCGGACAGCGCGGCGCACGGACCATGGGACGATGAGCTGATGGAGCAGCGACGCGGGCAGCCAGAGGAGGCGTCCGATCAGACGCTCGTAGTGGACAACGGTCTGCCAGCAGATCAGATCGTCGCTCACCGTGATGGTGTTCTGTGCAGAAAGGATGCGCGACTTCGCCGAGACCGTCACCGCTGCATCGCTGGTTCCATCGATGCGCCATCCGAGGACATGCGATCGATCGGCCGGTCCCAGGCGGAGGCCCAAACCGAACCTCCATCCACACCGGAGGAACACTCGCACCGCCTTGGGAGCATCCTCCCAGATGTGCCGAAGCCACAGCTCTGCGGTGAAAGCATCAGCGCCCGTCGAGCGAGTCGCGTCCGTCCAGCGATAGTCGGCCACGCCGATGCGGCTGGCATCTGGTTGATCGACCGGGTCGCGTGACACCGCGGTGATCCTACGACCATCGTCGAGCGTGGTGGCCTGCTCGCACATGGGGAGTCTGTGCTCGCGAGGAGGTACGGACGCATGCCTGACAGGGTCGACCGTTGGATGGCTTGTGGGTTCGGCGGGGGACCTACGATCTGGGGCGATGAGTGACGAGCAGACCACTGGCCCCGTGATCCAGACGGATTCGGGCATTCCGGTAAAGGCGCTGTACGACGCCTCCGACCTGGAGGGCTGGGACGCGGCGACGCAGTTGGGCGCTCCCGGTACGCCGCCGTACACCCGCGGCGTGTACCCAACGATGTACCGCGGCAAGTTGTGGACGATGCGCCAGTACGCGGGCTTCGGCACCGCCGCCAGCACTAACGAGCGGTTCAAGTTCTTGCTGGAAGCCGGCCAGACCGGTCTCAGCTGTGCGTTCGACCTACCCACGCAGATGGGCTACGACAGCGACCATCCGCGAGCGGAGGGCGAGGTGGGCAAGGTAGGGGTCGCCATCTCGTGCATGGCCGACATGCGCCAGTTGCTCGCCGACCTGCCGCTGGACAAGGTCAGCACCAGCATGACCATCAACTCCACCGGCGCCATTCTGCTGCTGATGTACGAGCTGGTGGCCGAGGAGCAGGGCGTGCCGGCCAGCGCCATCAGCGGCACGATCCAGAACGATCTGCTCAAGGAGTACATCGCTCGCGGCACCTACATCTACCCGCCCAAGCCCTCGATGCGCATCATCACCAACATCTTCGAGTACTGCGCGCAGCACGTGCCGAAGTGGAACACGATCAGCATCTCGGGCTACCACATCCGCGAAGCCGGCAGCACTGCGGTGCAGGAGATCGCATTCACCATCGCCAACGGGATCGCGTATGTCGACGCGGCGATTGCTGCGGGCCTCGATGTCGATGCGTTCGCACCCCGCCTCAGCTTCTTCTGGAACGCACACAACAACTTCTTCGAAGAGGTCGCCAAGTTCCGTGCGTCGCGGCGCATTTGGTACAAGCTGATGACCGAGCGCTACGGCGCGAAGAAGGAGTCCAGCAAGCTGCTGCGGTTCCACGCGCAGGTCGGTGGCAGCACGCTGACCGCACAGCAGCCGGAGAACAACATCGTGCGCGTTGCCGTGCAGTCGATGGCGGCCGTGATGGGTGGCACGCAGAGCCTGCACACCAACGGCTATGACGAAGCGCTGAGCCTGCCCACCGAGCGCGCTGCCCGAATTGCACTGCGCACGCAGCAGATCATCGGTTACGAGAGCGGCATCGCCGACACCCCCGACCCGCTGGCGGGCAGCTACTTCGTGGAGACGCTGACCGACGAGATCGAGCGTCTGGCGTGGGAGTACATCGCCCGAATCGACGAGATGGGTGGCGCTGTCGAAGGTATCGAGCGCGGCTTCCAACAAGACGAGATCGAGCAGGCCGCGTACGACTACACGAAGAGCATCGACAACGATGAGCGCGTGATCGTCGGCCTCAACAAGTTCACGGTGGACAACGAACCCGAGTTCGTGGTCACCCCCAACGACCCGACCCTCGAGCAGGGCCAGTTGGCCAGCCTGAAGGTGTACAAGGCCAACCGCGATCAGGAACTAGTGAAGGCCCGACTGGCTGCTCTCTCGGAGGCTGCGCGTGGTACTGGAAACCTGCTCTATCCGATGAAGGAAGCACTGCGCGCCGACGCCACACTCGGGGAAGTCAGCGATGCGCTCCGCGCCGTTTTCGGCGTCTACCAGCCGGGCCGCTGACCTCTGTGCGCAGAGTTCCGGGCGTTGTCGCGCTGTTCGCATCCACTGCGCTGCTGGTGGCGTGCAGCGGTACCAATGAGCAGCCACCCGACACAGTCGGCGCCGTGCCGCAGGTCAGCGACGTCGGCACGCTGCTGCCGGTGTTGGCCAACACGCTGCCGCCGGACAACACCGCCACGATCGCACCCGGGACGCTGTTCGCCGGCGACCCGTGCACAGCGTTGGTCGACGCCGACTTCCGATCGGTCACCTTCGCTGGCGTCGCGAGGGGCACGCTGACGGGGTTCAGCCTGCTCGATCAGGACACCTGCGGCTACGAGGTTCAAGCCGGAGGTGTCGACTATCAAGTCGTCGTGCAGGCGGCGTCGGCTGACGACTTCGACCATCCGGTCACGACGGCGCAAGCCATCGACAGGTTCGATGATCTCGGCGAGGAGGCAATCGGCGTTGCCCGCGGCGACGATCTCTACGAGGTGCTGGTGCGCGTCAGTAACGGCTTCTTCGGGGTCACCACACCCGACAAGGCCAGCGCCCGAGCCCTGGCGGCGAAGGCCGTCGGGCGCGCCTAGTCACACGACGTTGAGTGTGACCGGCGGTCGGTCGGGCGCGACGGCTGCCTCTGTGGCCCAACCGAGGTAGATCAGCGCTGAAATGTGGGTGTCTGGCGCGAAGCCGCACAGCTCGGCGACGGCAGTGTTCGCGCCGCGAGGGCATGAACCCCAGAAGCTGGCCAGCCCGATCGACGTCGCGGAGAGAAGGATGTTCTGCACGCCGGCGGCGACTGCGTCGCGGTTCTCGCCGGTTCGAACCGGGCTCTCACCCGTCGCCGAGCCGACGACCAGTACCGACGGCGTGCGCAGGTACTTGGTTCGCGCCTTGGCGATCTTCTCCGGTGGGTCGCCATGCGCTTGCATCGCGTCGGCGATGGTGTGACCCAGACGGGAGCGCCCGTCACCATCGGCGATGGCGAAGCGCCACGGCCAGGTGCGCTTGTGGTTCGGCGCCCACTGTGCCAATTCGCACAGCTCCTCGACGATTGCCCGCGCGACGGGCAGTTCCTTGTCGACCACCATGCTGGTGCGGCGCGACCTCGCCAGCTTCGCGAACCCACCATCGCTGTCGTTGGGATGGTCGTCGAGTGTCATGAACAGGACTGTATGTGCCCGACGACCAGATCTGTCCAGCGTCGCCACAGCTGCGGCGGGTAGTCGTGGCCCATGCCCTCGATCAGTTCGAAGCGTGCACCCGGAATCAGCTCCGCGGTACGGCGACCGCCGATCTGGTCGATCAGCGTGTCCTTGTCACCGTGGATGACCAGCGTGGGGGCGGTGACGTTGGGCAACTGATCGGCCCACGAGCCACTGGCCATGATGGCCATGTACTGGCGGGCGGTACCGTCCGGGCTGAAACTGCGGTCGTACGCTTTCTCGGCCGCCGCCCGCCAGCGCGCCTCGTCGGCGAACTCGGGGCTGCCCCACTCGCGGAGGCCCTCGATCGACTCTTGGACGACGCCTTCACGCGTGGTTGCAGACGGAGCTGTCAACAGTTCGGCGGCGCGCCGAGTGCTCTTGCGGTACTCCGGTTCGCCGGTGCTACTCATCACGGACGTCAGCGTCAACAGTCGCTGCGGATACAGGATCGCCATGTTCTGCACGATCATCCCGCCCATCGACAGGCCCATCACGTGCGCCTTCTCCACGCCGAGAGCGTCGAGCACGGCGATGCCGTCGGCGACCATGTCAGCCACGCGATAAGCCGCACCTTGGTCGTCGACGGGCGCGTCGTCGAACTTGCTGCTCAGACCCATGTCTCGGTTGTCGTAGCGCACCACCTGTAGGCCGTGTGCGGCAAACATTTCGCACCACTCGTCGGGGTAGTTGATGCACTGGCTGCCCAAGCCGTTGACCAATAGCAGTGTGGGGTTGGCGGGGTCGCCGAAGGCGTCGTAGTAGATCTCGCAGCGTCCGTTGAGTGCTCGGCCGGCGGTGCTCATTCGCCGACCAGTTCCTTGCGCAGTTCACGCTTGAGGAACTTGCCGCTCGCGTTGCGGGGGATCGGCTCGTCGCGGAACCAGACAGTGGCGGGGATCTTGTGCTTGGCGAGGCTGACGGACAGGAACTCGGCCAGTTCCGGCTGGGTGAGGGTGTGGCCCTCACGCAGCACGATGACCGCAGCCACGTCTTCACCAAGGCGTTCGTCGGGGATACCGAAGACGGCGGCCTCGGCAATTGCGTCGTGGTGGTAGATGGCCGTTTCGACCTCGCTGCAAAAGACGTTCTCGCCGCCGCGCAGCACCATGTCCTTGGCGCGATCGACGATGAAGACGAAGCCGTCGTCGTCGATGAGCGCGATGTCGCCGGTGTTGAGCCAGCCGTCTTGAATGCTGTCGTGGGTGGCTTCCGGGCGGTTGAGATAGCCCTTGATCACGATGGCGCCACGCACGCACAACACGCCGCGGCTGGAGGCGTGGACGGGGAGGTCGTTGCCATCGTCGTCGATCAGCTTGGCTTCCAACGTGGGTACCACCGGGCCGCAGGAATCGGGCTTGGCGACGAACCATCGTGACGAGTTGGCGGTGATGATGCCGCACGTCTCGGTCATGCCGTAGCCGGTGGACGGCTGGCCGTGCTTGAGTGCCCCGGCGATCTTGCCGACGAGGTCCGGCTGGAGCGCAGCGCCGCCGCCACCCATGCCCGCGAGGGTGGATGTGTTGCGCGTCGCCCAATCGGGATGCATGAGAAGTTCGCGGCTCATCGTCGGCACGCCGCTGAAGTTGGTGACGCCTTCGCGCTCGATCAATTCCAGCGCGCGACCCGGATTCCACTTGTAGGTGAGGACGAGGCGGCCGCCGGCGATGGTGGCAGGGTGCAGTAGGCAGTTGCAGGCGGTCACGTGGAACAGCGGGGTCGGCGCCATGAACACCGGTTGCTCGGGTGCGGGCGGCACGTCAGTGGGAGCGGGAACGTCGCCGGCCGCGATCGCCTTTGCCTCGGCCAGGTTGGTGGCGGCACCCATCGCGATGAGGTTGAAGATGTTGTGCACCGAGCCGCGATGCGTCAGCTGCGCACCCTTGGGGAACCCGGTGGTGCCCGACGTGTAGAAGATGGTCGCGTCGTCGTCGGGGTCGATGGCGACTTCGGGCAACGTGCCGGGGTCATCGGTAGCCATGATCTCGGCCCACGTCGTCACGCCTCCGGGCGCGCTGCGGTCGGTGCGCACCGAGATGATGTGCATCGGCCGCTGCTCGGGCATGTGGGTGAGGCGCTCGAGACGCTCGTCATCGGCGATGAGCACGACAGGCTCGCTGTCGTTGATCGCGTACTCCATCTCCGGAGCGGTCCACCAGGCGTTCATGCCCACGGCGGCGGCACCCACGCAGATGCTGGCCCAGTACGACACGACCCATTCCGAGTAGTTGCGCATGGCGATGGCGACCCGGCTGCCTGGGTGCACGCCGTTGGCCACGAGGTGGGCGGCCAGCTTGCGGACCTGAGCGTGCACCTCGTCGTAGGTGTACCTCTCGTCCTCGTAGACCAGGTAGTCCTTCGGACCGTGGGCAGCCGACATTTCCCACACCACTCGCATGTCGGGCGGGCAGGCGGCGAACACCTTCAACGGCACCCCACGAACAACTTCGGTGGTGGTGGCGAAGGGCGAACCGGGGGCGTCGAGTTCCGCACGGGCGGCGAGGTAGTGGTGAATCACCCGTTGATCATTGCCGATCGGGTGCCCTGCTCGCCATGTCGAGCGTCCTTGGTACGTTGGGCGAATGGCATCTGAACGGCTGCGGGTGGGTACTGACGGCGTGACCAGGTGCTGGTGGTGCGGTGACGACCCGATGTACGTGGAGTACCACGACGACGAGTGGGGCCACGAGGTCACCGGCGATGTACGCCTGTTCGAGAAGTTCTGTCTGGAGGGTTTTCAGTCGGGTCTGTCGTGGCTGACGATCCTGCGCAAGCGGGAGAACTTCCGTGCGGCGTTCGCCGATTTCGACCTCGAGACGGTCGCCGGGTACGACGAGGGTGATGTGGCGCGGTTGCTCGGCGACGCCGGAATTGTGCGTCACGGCGGCAAGATCCGCAGCACCATCAACAACGCGCAGCGGGCCCTCGTGCTACGCGAGGAGTTCGGGTCGCTGTACTCCTACGTCTCGCAGTACCGCCCCGCGCGCACCACACGGCTGACGGTGGAGGGCGAGTTGTTCGCCACCTGCCCGGAGTCGATCGCGATGTCGAAGGACCTGAAGCAGCGCGGATGGAGCTTCGTGGGCCCCACCACCATGTACGCCTTCATGCAGGCCATGGGCATGGTCAACGACCACATCGAAGGCTGCGAACGAGAGCCCTGATATCGAGGGTTCCAACGATCTGCGGCGGTGTTGAAACTCTCGGGCGTTGGGGCAGTCGAGTCGGCAAGCCCTGTGCCAGACTTCCGTTTTCGGGAGGCTCAGTGCACGAAGAATATGTCGCCAGTCTTGCAGGTGTGCTGGTGGGAGGGGTCGTTGCCCAGTGGCTCGGCTGGCGGCTGCGGGTGCCTGCGATCGTCTTCCTCCTGGCTGGGGGCCTCCTTGCGGGCCCGGTCACCGGGGTGCTCGATCCCGACAAGACCTTTGGTGACCTGCTGTTTCCTGCGGTCTCCATCGCCGTGGCCGTGATCCTCTTCGAGGGGGCGCTCGGCCTGGGGTGGCGTGGCGTGCGGGCAGCCGGCACCACAGTGTGGGCGCTGCTCACGGTCGGCGCCGCGATCACGATGGTGGGTACCGCCGTCGCGGCGCGGTACGTACTCGACGTCAAGTGGAACATGGCGGTGCTGCTCGCTGCGGTACTCGTCGTCACTGGTCCCACCGTGATCGGCCCGATCGTTCGCGCCATCGGACTGCACGGCAGGCTCGCAGCCATCCTCGAGTCGGAGGGCACCCTGATCGACCCCATCGGCGCGATCCTGACGGTGTTGGTGTTCCAGGCGTCGTTCGAGGCGCACGGTGGTGACGGCAGCATCGCCGTCAAGGTCCTCGCCACGCTCGGCATCGGCGCCGGCATCGGGCTGATAGCGGCCCTGCTGCTGCTGGCTGGTCTCGCGTTCTACCTCATTCCCGACCAACTCCACGTGGTCGCCACCTTGGCGATGGTGATCGGCGCCTTTGCCGTTTCCAACGCGCTGCGCGCAGAGTCCGGTTTGGTCGCTGTCACGGTGATGGGCATCGCTCTCGCGAGCCAGCAGCGTGTAGCCGTGCACCATGTACTGGAGTTCAACGAGACGCTGCGCATCTTGTTCATCTCCGGGTTGTTCGTGCTGCTCGGGGCCCGCCTGGACGCTGCCACGCTGCGCGAGGTCGAGTGGCGCAACATCGCCTTCCTGATTCTGTTGGTCGTCCTCGTGCGGCCGTTGTGTGTCGCCGTCTCGACGATCGGCTCCACGCTCTCGTTTCGCGAGAAGCTGTTCCTTGCTGCCACTGCGCCGCGCGGCATCGTCGCCGCGGCCGTCGCCTCGGTGTTCGCGTTGCGACTCGCCGCCCGTGGGGTCGACAACTCGCAGATCCTGGTCTCGGCAACCTTCACGGTCATCGGCGGCACGGTGTTGCTGTCCGGACTGGGTAGCAAGTTCCTGGCCAACCGCCTCGGGCTCGTCGATGACGAGGATCGGCCCATCATCATTCTCGGCTCCAACCCGGTGGCGCGTGAGATCGCTGCCGCGCTGGAACACAACGGTGCGAAGGTGCGCATCGTCGACCTCGATCGTCGCCAGCTCTCGGCGGCTCGGATGGACGGGTTGGCGGCCCATCACGGCTCGGTGTTCGCCGACCGTACATGGGAGGCGGCTGGCATCGAGAAGGCGAGCCAATTCATGGCGATGACCTCGAACGACGAGTTGAACATCATCGCCTCGCGCCACGCGGCGGGTGTGATCGGCCGCAAGAACGTCTTCCAGTTGCCACCCAGCCGTCCAGCGGACGGAACCTGGCTGGACATGCGCAGCGGATCGTTCGCCCGGCCGCTGTTCTCCAACGACACCACCTACAGCCACCTCGCCGATCTTGTCGAGCGGGGCTGGAAGGCCACCTCCACCGGGCTGACGGAGAAGTTCGGCCCCGAGGACCACGCCCGAGTTCACCCTGACGCCATCACCCTTTTCGTTGTCGATGCGAAACGCAACATCCACGTCGTCGCCGCCGACAGCCACCATCGCCTGCGCGTGGGCGAGACACTCGTGACGCTCGCCCAGCCGCTGGATCGCGCTCCGGTGGCCGGAACCGAGTAGCGCGTCAGTTGGCGTGGAGGGCGGCGTTCAGGCCGTCCCATTTGGCGCTGCGGGGCAGCGCCTCGACTGCACCGGACTGGCTGTTGCGCCGGTAGAGCAGGCCGCCCTTGCCGCTGAGCTGGCGCGCCTTGACGACCTCGACACCATCGGGGCCGTGCACAGCCACCAGCGTGCCGGCGGTGACGAACAGACCGGCCTCGACGATGCACTCGTCGCCCAGACTGATGCCGATGCCCGCTTCGGCGCCCAGCAGGCAGCGCTCGCCGATGGTGACCTGCTCAGTGCCGCCGCCCGAGAGTGTGCCGATGATGCTGGCGCCGCCGCCGATATCGCTGCCGTCGCCGACGAGGATGCCTTGACCGATACGCCCCTCGACCATCGACGTGCCCAGCGTGCCGGCGTTGAAGTTGATGAAACCCTCGTGCATGACGGTGGTGCCGACGGCGAGGTGTGCGCCGAGACGAACACGGTCGGCGTCAGCAATCCGCACACCGGTGGGGACCACGTAGTCGGTCATGCGCGGAAACTTGTCGACGCCGTGGACGCCCAGTACTCCGCCGTTGTGGCGCACCCGCCAGCGCAGTTCCTCGATGCCCTCGACGGGCGCCGGGCCGAGCGTGGTCCAGGCAACGTTCGCGAGCTGGCCGAAGATGCCCTCGAGGTTGATGGTGCGCGGCACCATGAGGCGATGCGACAGCAGGTGCAACCGCAGGTAGACGTCGCTGGCCGATGCCGGCGGCGTGTCGGTGTCGATGTGCACCTGCACCGCGCGCACATTGACCCGGCGCACGTCATCGCGGCGGGCGGCGGTGGTGTAGGCCTCGAATGCCTCGGGCTGCGGTTCGTCGCCCAGCCCCAGCTCGCGGAACCATGTGTCGAGCACCGTGCCGTCGTCGGTGATGGTGGCGAGGCCCCGGCCCCAGGCTGCAGTCATTGGCTACTCCGAAGTGTCGAGAGTGGAAACATTTAGAAGACCTCGGGGCGCAACGTCGGGAACAGGATGACTTCCTTGATGCTGTTGACGCCGGCGATCAGCATTGCCACTCGATCCATGCCGATGCCCAGGCCGCCCGTCGGAGGGAGCCCGTATTCGAGTGCGCGCAGGTAGTCCTCGTCGATGGCGGTCGCGGCCTCGTCGTCGCCCAGGTCCTTTGCTGTCTGCTCGTCCTCGAACCGTTGGCGCTGCTCGACAGGGTCATTGAGCTCGCTGTAGCCGTTGGCGATCTCGCGACCGCCGATGAACAACTCGAATCGCTCGGTCAGGTGCGGGTCGTTGCGATCGACACGAGCCAACGGTGAGATCTCGACCGGGTGGCCGGTGACGAAGGTGGGCGCGATCAGCGTGTGCTCAGCGGTTGCTTCGAACAGCTCTTCGATGATCTTGCCCGAACCCCAGCGCGGGGCGCACGAGACACCGTGCTTGGTGGCGAGCTCGCGCAGAGCTTCCACCGGCTGCGACGGATGCACCGCGACCCCGATGGCTTCCTCGATGAGGTCGATCATGCGTGCCTGTCGCCAGGGCTGCGCGAGGTCGACTTCCAACGTCACCTCGTTCGGGCCGATCACGGTGACCACCGACGTACCGGTGGCATCGATTGCAGCCTGTGTGATCAGTGCTTCGCTGATCTCGATCATTTCTCGGTAGTCGCCGTATGCCTGATACAGCTCCATCATCGTGAACTCGGGGTTGTGGCGGGTGCTCATGCCCTCGTTGCGGAAGATGCGCCCGATCTCGAACACGCGCTCCATGCCGCCCACGATGAGTCGCTTGAGGTGCAGCTCCAACGCGATGCGGAGGTACAGCTGCATGTCGAGCGTGTTGTGGTGCGTGACGAACGGACGGGCGTGAGCCCCGCCGGCCTCCATGTGGAGAACGGGCGTTTCGACTTCGATGTAGCTGCGGCCGTGCAGCGTGCGACGAAAGCTGGCGATGATCTCGTGACGGATGCGGAAGTTGCGCCGCGCCTCCTCGTTGACGATCAGATCCGCGTAGCGCTGACGGAAGCGGGTGTCGGTGTCGGTGAGACCGTGCCACTTGTCGGGCAGCGGTCGCACGGCCTTCGAGAGCAGCTCGAAGCGCGTGACCTTCACGCTGAGCTCACCCTTGCGGGTGGTCATCACCGTGCCGTACACGCCGACCCAGTCGCCAAGGTCGAGGTCGCGCAGTGCGTCGAAGGCTTCGTCGCCGATGACCGCCTTCGACACGAACAGCTGCACCTCGTCGTCGCGGTCGCGAACTGTGGCGAAGATCAGCTTGCCCGAATCGCGCATCAGCATGATGCGGCCGGCGATGGCAACCTCGACCTCGGTCTCGGTGCCGGCATCCAGGCCGCCGTGCTGGGCGCGCAGCTCGGTCAGCGTGCTGGTGCGATCGAACCGGTACGGGTAGGGGTTGGTGCCCGCCGACCGCATGACGTCCAACTTTGCCAGCCGCTTGGCCTTCTCGGCGCCCAATCCGCTACCGCCGGCATCGGGAGTGTCGAGCCCCGATTCGTCAAAGTTGTTGTTGTCGCTGCTCACAGTTCTTTGACGGTAGTCGCTGCACCGTCTTGTTGAACGCTCGATTTGCTGCACCAGCCGTGTTGCTGGCCGCCGAGATTGCCGCGGTGGTAGCGTCATCGAGGGCGTAAGTGGTCTCAGGAGGACATGTAGATGCCGCGTCGCCGACTTGCAGTGGTGGTACTTGCCGTGACGTGCGCGCTGTTCGGTCAAGCGATAGCGGCCCCTGCCGATGCGCCGCTCCTGTCGATTGCCAACCCGGCCGATGTGGTTGCTCCGGCCGCGTACATCACATCGCTCGGCGACGCCGTGTCGGTGTACCAGACCGGCACGCTCTCCACTTCCATCCGTGACGACGCGTTGGCCGCGGCCTCCGCAGCCGGCGCGGCTGCGGTGACCGGCCGCGGGTTCAGCGCCGGCATGACGTCGGTCCGGCGCGGCACCACGGTGATCCAGCAGTCCAGTGGGCCCGGGTGGGGGTTCCCGATGTCGATCAGCGCGCTGCCACTCGAGTCGCTCGGCGGCATCTTCGGTCGCACGGTCGCGTCGCCCATCAGCCAGGGCTTCATCATCATGGGTCAGACGTCGGCAGGCATCAGGGGCGCGATCGTGGGCGACCGGATCGAGCTGATGACGTCGGGCGGTGGCACCGTCACGTTCACCATCGGCATGGTGGCACCCGACGGCGACATCGGCGGCACCGAAATTCCGATGAGCAGCCAGCAGGCAACACTCCTCGGCGCCAACCTGGACACGCGGGTGCTCATCTACGGGCGCTTCGACCGGACCACGCTGCAGTCGGCACTCGCCGCCAACGGGCTCACCAGCAACAGCAAGGTGCGAGTGCGCAGGTCATGGGACGCACCAGACCCGGACAGCACGATGAGCATGTCGCAGACGAAGGCGCTCCTCGGTGAGTTCCAGATGGACTATGCGAACCTCTCGACACTGGGGTGGACGAGTGTCGACGCCGCGTGGCGCAACACGTATCTGCCGCCCGCACGCGAGACCTACCCCGCCGGTATTCGTGCCCTGTGCAACACGGCGGTGAAGGCAGACCTGATGGCCGCGCTGCAAGAGGTCGTCGACGCAGGTTTGGCCGGCGGAATCGATGCCACGAACTCGAACCGTGATGGCGGCTGCTCAGCGGGTCAGGCTCGCCTGGCGCGCATCACCCAGAGCCTCGGGTCGGTGTCGCGCCATTCATGGGGTCAACCGATCGACATGAACACCGTCGCCAACTGTCAAGGGTGCGTGCCGAAGATGGATTGCAGCATCGTGCGCATCTTCCGCAAGCACAACTTCGCCTGGGGTGGCAACTTCCTCACACCCGATGGCATGCACTTCGAGTGGGTGGGTGAGGCTCGCAACCTGCAGCAGTATCCGTCCCGGTACTGTCCCAACCTGCCCGGTGGGCAGCTGCAGAGCGCCGATACGACACCGCCGCCGACGAGCAGGGAAACCCTGTTCGCCGACGACGGACTGTCGCAGGAATAGCGCGTTCGCGACGCCTGATCGCCTACAGCTGGACGAGGCCGACGGTGTAGCGACCGTTGGGTGATCCGGCGCCACCGGAGGGGTCATAGCAGCGCACCGTCGCATTCGTGTAGAGGCCGGTGGGGTGATAGCCGTGGTACTCGAGCGTGCAGCGTTGGTTGCCGCCATAGCCGCTGACCAACAGCGAGGGCACCTTCCCGGCTGCATAGGTTGTGCCGTTCCATTGCGTCGAACTGACTCCTGCGCCTTCCCAGGTGGCCAATGACCGGACGAAGTTCGTGCCACTGGCAGAGTTCCAGCCGTAGGTGGCCGCCGTGTACCCGGCTGAGGCGGGGTTGCTCACCCACTGGCTGCCGCCGGGTCGTGTGCCACCGAGAAGATCGTGGGTCGTCAGCCGTAGCGAGAATGGGGCATCGGCGGCGCTGCCGATGCCCATGAAGCACGCCACGTCGACGATCATGTCGGTGCCGCTGGGATACCAGCCCTGCGGGTTGCAGTAGCGGGTGTACGAGGGGTCGGTCGTCGGCGAGACGGTGAGTGCAGTCGCGAAGGCGACGCCCTGGCCGGAGGCGTACGCCGCGCTCGGCACGGTGACGGTGTATCGGCCCAGCGCGGTGCGAGTGACGCGGGCCAGGCCGGTTCCCGACGAGCGGTACTGGTTGGTCGGCGTCTCGCTCGCAGCCGATGGGCTGGCAGTGGTGACAGCGATGAATCCCGGGACGCGGACGCGGGTTGGATCCGCATGCGTGCGATTGGTGACATTGACGAAGAGCTGGGAGCCGACCAACGTGTTGGTGGGAAACGGTGTGCACTGGAACCACACGGTGAGATTGCCGCGAGCGTCACTCGTCCTGTCGACCGTGCACACCGGGTCGATGCTGGGCCCGGCGGCACCGTTCCAAATGGTCAGCTGCGTGTTGGTGTAGGCGCCGCCGCCCATCGATTGAAAGCTGACCCAGAAGTGAGTGGCGTCGGTCTGGCCGACGGTGACTCCGCCGCCGCTGGAGTTGTACGTGTATCCATTCGTCAGGCCGGGCGTGCCGGCGGCTGTGATGAAAATGGCGGCACTGCCATCACCGGGGTGGGGTACGAGTCGTGGTGCCGCCTGCGCCTGCGGGGCACCGGCGACCCCAATGGCGCCGAAAAGAACTGCGCCGGCGATTGCGATGCGGGTGTGGATCTTCATGATGGTTCCTCCTTGTTGGTGTGCAGGCCGAGAGCACCATCGGCGACATACCTGTCAGAAAGCTGGCAACAATTCTGTGCAGCCCCTCACGCGTGATCCGTTGGTCGTCGGCCTCGTGGCGCCGGCAGATAGTGTCGGCGGCGTGGCGACTCGATTTGTGATCATCGGCGGTGGGCCTGCGGGCAACACCGCAGCAACCCATGCCGCTCGCCTCGGCGCGCAGGTGACCCTCATCGAGCGCGATGTCATCGGCGGCGCCGCTCATCTGTGGGATTGCATTCCCTCCAAGACCATGATCGCCACCGGTGGTGCCATCGCGTTCACGCGGCGGCTGGCGGGCATGGGCCTCGAACAGCAGGCGCCCGAGGTCGATGTGGATGCGCTCACAGAGCGCATCGAGAGCATCAAGATGCGCTTGCAGCGCAGCACCACCAACCTGCTGACCAGCCAGGGCGTCACGCTCATTCATGGTTCGGCGAAGCTGCTCTCGGTCAACGAGGTCGAGGTCACCACCACCGATGCAGCCGGTGTCGCCACGATCACGGTGCTGCCGGCCGACGCTGTGCTCATCGCCACCGGTACCCGGCCTCGTATTCCGGACTGGTGCCATCCCGACGGCGAGCGCATTCTGGTCACCCGCGATTGCTACCCGCCCAAGGTGTTCCCGGAGAGCGTGACCATCGTCGGCTCCGGCGTCACGGGTGTGGAGTTCGTCCACATGTTCAGCTCGTTCGGTGCCAAGGTCAACCTGGTCGTCAGCCGCCAACAGGTCCTGCCCGGCAAGGACGCCGAGGTCGCAGCCGTGCTGGAGGACGATTTTCTCAAGCGCGGCGTCAAACTGCTCAAAGGTGCTCGTGCCATCGCCATCGAGCGAGTGGTCGATGAAGCCGGTGTCGAAGAGGTGGTCGTGCGCTGCGACGATGGTCGCGTCGTGCGCAGTTCGCACGCCGTACTGGCTATTGGTTCGGTGCCGAACACCAACGGGCTCGGCCTCGAGAGCGCCGGTGTGGAGACCGATGCCAGCGGCTACGTCGTCATCAACCGCCACTGCCAGAGCAGCGTTCCCACCATCTATGCCGCGGGCGACATGAGCGGCAAGCTGCCGCTGTCGTCTGTCGCCGCCATGCAGGGCCGCAAGGTGGCCGAGCATGTGATGGGGCTGCAGAAGGTGGCGCACCGCCATCTCGACTACGACAAGGCTGCCAACGCCATCTTCACCGAACCCGAGATCGCCGACGTCGGTCTGGCAGAGGCGGATGCGTTTGCCGTTGGCCGCAAGATCCGCGTCACCAAGGTGCCGTTCAGCAGTACGCCCAAAGCGCTGATCAACAACGATTGGCGCGGCTTCGTCAAGATCGTCAGCGACCCGGCGACCGGTGTCGTTCTGGGCGGCTCCATCGTCGGTCGCCACGCGGCAGAACTGATCAGCGTGATCGCGCTCGCCGTGACTGCCAACCTCAAGGTCACCGACATCGTGGAGAGCTTGCTCGTGCACCCGGCGCTCGCCGAGGCGCTGGCCGAAGCCGCCGACTGATGTTGCCCACGTCACAGGAGAAGGTGCCCCCGATCGTGCCGGCGGGGCTGCACCTGGCGTCGTTCGTTCGCCGCATCGTCGGAATCGTTGTCGACCAGATCGTGATCACGGTGCCGGTGTTCGCGTTGTTCTACGCGTTCGGTTTCATGCCGAAGGACGCGATCACCGAGGGTCGTGCGGTGTGGTTCACGGTCACGCTCACCGCGCTCGGGTTGACATACGAGACTGTTGGTATCTGGCTGTGGGGGCGCACCCTGGGCAAGTTGCTCGCTCGCACGCGAGCCGTCAGCATCGTCGATGGTGGCCGACTGGGGTTCGTCAGGTCGTTCCAACGATCGCTGGTCCCCACCACACTGAGCGCCATTCCACAGGTCGGGCCGCTGCTCGGCATAGCGGTCTACGTCTACGCGTTCTTCGATCCGCTACGACAGGGCGTTCACGACAAGGCCGCAGGCAGCATCGTCGTGCACGGCCACGGCACACCGGCGCAGCCACCGGCCCCGGAGCTGTGAATTCACTGGTCGTGACGTAGCGACCATTGCATTCACCGTTGGACGCCGACCTCGACGACGTGTGGCGTGCGCCATCGCAGCACGCCGAACGTGATGGCGCCGACCACGACGAGGAAGGTCAGGTTGACCGTGAGCTGCACGGCGGCCCCCCATGTGCCGTCCCAGTCGCTGACGGCGGCGCCGACACCGATCGCGGCGATGGCGGGAATGGTGGTGACCGACACGAGGACGCCGACCAGGGTGCTGGAGTGCGCGAACGCCAGGGAGAGCACACCGGCGACGGCAGCAACGCTGGCGACGATGGCGCTGTACACATTCGGATGGGAGATGAACCCGGCATCGATCTGCCGGCCGAGCTCGAAGCCCTCAGGAATACGGTCCAGCCACTTCAGCCCGAGTGTCATCACGAACGCGGCCAGCACCGCCGCTGTCGACCCGATTGCGCCGACGGTCGCGCTCGCGGCCAGCGGCCGCCACTTGCGCTGCTGAAGGTTCCACGACATCGCCGCTATCGGGCCGTACTCGGGCCCGACGACCATTGCGCCGACGATGAGGATGCTGGAGTCGGTGAGCACTCCGGCGGTGGCGATGACGGCGGCAACCACGAAGTACGCCTGCAGTAGTGGGGTGACCCGCCGGTCGCGTTCGACCACTGATTCGACTTCCGCCCACAGCACGGTGTTGTCAGCCTCGCCCGGGGCAGCGTCGAGCGCGGCATTCACCGCCCCTCCGAGCGAGAGCGTGGAGTGGGTGATGTTGACCGATCCAGCGGCTTCGATCCCCAGCGCTTCGAGATCGGCAAGCACGTCGTTGCTTGCTTCGCGTGCGACATCGAACAGCACGACGTCGCCGACCGGTTGCAGCGAGGCGCCGGAGAGCCGAGCAACGTTGGTGACACCCGTGCGCCCGATGAGCGCGACGAGGATGCTGTCCACTTGATCGGCCGGGACCACGAGCGAGAAGTGAACGAGCGCGGCCATGTCGTGCTGTGTGATCAGGCGATGATGACGACGACGTCGCCGGCGCCGACCGTGTCGCCGGCCTTCACCTTGATCTCCTTGACAGTGCCGGCCTTTTCGGCGGTGATCTGGTTCTCCATCTTCATGGCCTCCAGCACCACGACGGTCTGGCCGACCTCGATGGCCTGACCGACCTCCACCAGCACCTTGACGATGGTGCCCTGCATGGGTACTTCGACGTTGCCGCTGCCGCCACCGGCGGCTGCACCGGCGTTGGCCGCGCGGGCTGGCTTCTTGGCTGTCTTGGCCGGGCCGGCGGCCATCATCGGCGCATCGGGGACCCACATCTTGACGTCGAAGCGCTTCCCGTTGACTTCGACGGTTGTGTTGCGTTGCACCAGCGGCGCCTCGTCGACCTCTGTGGGTGCCGGTGGCTTGGGAGCCTCGATACCCGAAAGGTCGAGCTTCTCCTCGACCCACTTGGTGCTGTGCTCGAACGCCTGGAAGTCGGGGTGGCGCAGGATCGCAAGGTCGGCCGGAATGGTGGTCGCCACACCCTCGACGACCATTTCCTCCAGCGCTCGGATGGTGCGCGAGATGGCCGTGTCGCGGTCCTTGCCCCACACGATGAGCTTGCCGACCAGGTTGTCGTAGTACTGGCTGATGGTGTCGCCGGATTCGTAGCCGGCGTCGAAGCGGATGCCGAAACCGTCCGGCGCGACGAGCTTGGTGATGGTGCCGGGCGAGGGCAGGAACTTGCCGCCGGCAGGGTTCTCGGCGTTGATGCGGATCTCGATGCCGTGGCCGTAGCGGCGGGCGGCAACCTCGGCCTGCGTCATCGGCAGCGGCTCGCCACTGGCAACGCGCAGCTGCCATTCGACGAGGTCGATACCGGTGATGACCTCGGTGACGGGGTGCTCGACCTGCAGCCGGGTGTTCATCTCGAGGAAGAAGAACTCGTCGTCCTGATAGATGAACTCGACGGTGCCGGCGTTGAAGTAGCCGACTGCCTTGGCGGCCTTGATGGCTGCCTCGCCCATCGCCTCTTCGGTGCCGGGGGCCATGTGCGTGGCGGGGGCTTCCTCGATGAGCTTCTGGTGGCGTCGCTGAGCCGAGCAGTCGCGGGTGCTGACCCACACGACTTCGCCGAACTGGTCACCGACGATCTGCACTTCCACGTGGCGCGGCCAGGTGAGGTAGCGCTCGATGTAGATCTCGTCGCGACCGAAGAACGCCTTCGCCTCGCGCTTGGCACTCTCCATTGCCTCGTGAACTTCGTCCGCGTTGCGGATGACCTTCATGCCGCGACCGCCACCGCCGTAGGCAGCCTTGATGACGAGCGGCCAGCCGAACTCGTTGCCGAAGGCGAGGATCTCGTCGGGGGACGTGATGAACTCGGTGGTGCCCGGCACGATCGGCGCGCCGCCGCGCTGCGCGGCCTTGCGCGAGCTGACCTTGTCGCCCATCTCGTCGATCGCTTCCGGCGGCGGCCCGATGAACGCCACACCCTTGGCGATGATCGCCCGAGCGAAGTCGGCGTTCTCCGAGAAGAAGCCGTAACCGGGGTGTACCCCGTCGGCGCCGCTCTGCTCGATGGCGTTGAGAATGGCCTCGGTGTTGAGGTAGCTCTCGGCGGCGGTCTGCCCGCCGAGCGCGTATGCCTCGTCGGCGAGTCGGACATGGAGGGCATTGCGGTCGAGTTCGCTGTAGACCGCGACGGTCTTGATGCCGAGTTCACGGGCAGCCCGGATGACTCGAACGGCGATCTCTCCACGGTTGGCGATCAGGATCTTTTTCAGCACAGGACGCAATACTGTCGGAATGGACACCCC
>DAORTY010000064.1:0-19992 GCA_035432905.1 Ilumatobacteraceae bacterium
CCGGAATGACCCTGGCAGAGAACCTGCAATCGCGGATCGTGGAGCCACTCGGTCTGTCCAACACCTATTTCGCCCCCGATGACACACGTACACCGATTGGAGCGTTCTCGAACTCGCTGCCCGGAGGCGACACCAACGGCGCCTCGTACCGTGCACTCGAAACCGCTGCCGGCGCCGCCGGCGCTCTCGTGTCGACGGCTGCCGACCTCGCCACATTCATCCGGGCGCTCGCCCACGGCGAACTCCTCCATCCGGACACCTATGCGGAGATGACCAAAGGCCTGCCCGGGGATGGCCAGACCCTCGGCGTGTTCCCCGCCGACCCGCCCTCGACCACCGGAATCTCGAATAGCGGAGCACTCCCCGGCTTCATTGCCTACATGCAGTACGACCCGGCCACCGAAGACCTGTTCGTGCTTCTCCTCAACGACGACACCCGCTCACCCGAAAAACTCGGCGCTGATCTGTCCGAAATCATCCGCAATACCTGAAATCACAACAGACAAGGAAACACAGAAATGTACGAATACAAGGTCCTGACCGAACGCGACAAGCGCTTCACCGGCGGGTTCGACCCCGACACGCTTGAAGCAACCCTCAACAGCTTCGCCAGCGAAGGGTGGAAGATGGTCGACGCCGTTTCCACCGCCAATCTGATGAAGTCGTCAAAAGCCCAGATGATCATGATCCTCGAACGCGCCACAGCCGGCACCTGAGCGAGACATCGACACAACGAATACTCAGGCTGCAATCCCCGGTCCGCTCGGAATAGGCCAGACCCACGTAGCAGGATCGCCGATGAGGATCTCCAGATCGAGCCGGAGCCCGGTGCGCATCACGCCACCACAGACCGCCGACCCATCGCCAGGTCGCATCATCGGCAAGTAGTGCAAGCACCGCGTCCGCGAGGGCGCGGTGCTTGCGTCGTTGCCGAGCAACTCCGGGGAGGGCGGTCAGTGGTGAGGTGGGTGCGTTCGCGGAGGGGCTTCGAAGACGGCAATGAGTCCGACGGGGCGGTCGACGGTGCCGGACCGCAGCGGGGAACTGAGGGTGCTGTACTCGACCACCTTAAATGGCTCGACGAGCAATCCAGTTCGCCAAGTAGCGGTCACGTTCGCCCGGCGACGTTGTACCTCCAACCGTGACCGACTTGGACTGGCAGCAGCACTCGAGGAGGTGGGCGACGGCGCGTGCGGCCGACGCCGATCTTGAAGTTGCGCAGCGCGCTAGCACTGGTCGCATCGTTCCGTTAGGGCCACCCCAAGAGGCCCGGATCAGAGAAGGTGGCGCTCGCGAGCAGCCTGAACCGCGCTCTTGCGGTCGCTGGCGTCGAGCTTGCGGAAAATGGCGGTGCAGTGTGTCTTGACGGTGTTGAGCGACACGTACAAGGCGGCGGCGATGTCTCGTTGCGACAACTTGGTCGGCAGGTACCGCAAGACTGCGAGCTCTCGCTCGGTGAGCTGCACCCGGATTGAACGTGCGGTGTCCGTCGACGCCGATGGCAGATGGTGCCGAGATTCGACACGGGCCAGGTACCGGCCGGCGATGCCAGGGTCAACGCAACGGTCGATCGTTGCCCGGGCTTCGACGATGAGCGCCGTTCCAATGTCGTCGCCGACATCGAGCAGCGTGTCGCCGCATGTCGTGAGGACGTACGCGAGGACGAGGTCGGTGCTTCCCCGCCGGGCGAGGTCGAGCGCTCGGGTCACATCCGCGATGGCGCTGTCTGGGTCGGGTGCGTTGCGGCCGCGGACCGCGAACGCGGGAGCGACACCGTGGTATTCGGCCAGCCCGAACGACTCGGCCGTGGTGACGGCAGCGACCGCAGCAGCATGGGACGCGGCCCGGTCGCCTTGTTCGACCTCGTCGATGGCGACGTAGATGAGGGTGAGGACGTGCGCGGTGAGCCGCTGCTCGGCCTTGCAACGGGCGATCGCGATCGTGAGTGCTTCGTGGGCGTCGTCGTGCATGCCCGCCCAGGCATACGCGGCGCCGACAGCAGTGGCGAGCTCTGCCGGCCGCTGCCAGAGATCTCCGTCGGCCGTCGCTTGTCGTGCGCACTCCAATGCTGTGGCGACGTCGCCGCTGCCGAGCGCCAGGTTGATCCGCAGCGGCGCAGCAATGACTTGATCGAACGACGGTGGGGCGACCTCGAGAGCGACGGCAAGCCAGCGCTGCGCGGACTCGTGCTGGCTGGAGAGGTACTCGCACCATCCCCAGCCCAGCGCACAGGCCGTATCTCTGGTGGCGGCTTCGCCGGCCTGCTCGAGGAACCCGCGCAGCTTGCGGATCTGACCGCGGCCAAGCAGATCAGGGCCGACGAAGTACATCTGCGTGATCGCTCCAGGGATGTCGCCGGCAGCGAAGCGGTGGACGACGGCCTGGAGCCGGTCGCCGCTGGACGCGAACCAGTCGGCGGCCCGCCCGTGCAGCTCCGCCAGACGGTGCGGCATCGTCCGGCGCGCTTCGAGCAGAACGAGATCTCGGAGCAAGTGGTGATAGCGGAACCACTCGCCGATGCTGTCCAATCGAATGACGAGTTGGTTCCGATTCGCGATGTCGGCCAACCAACTGGTGCCATCGGTCGAGCCGGTGACGGCGTCGATCAACGGTCCCGTCAAGTGGTCGAGGACCGCTGTCTCGAGCAGTCGCTGGCGATCACCGGCACTCATCGCGTCGAGGAGCTCATCACTCAGGTAGCTGACGACCAACTGATCGTCGCCGCGGAAGGCATCGACGAACCGGCCCGGATCGGACGCACGCTCCAACGACAGCCCGGCCAGAACAAGACCTGCTGCCCACCCCTCTGTCCGGGAACACAGATCTTCGAGGCGTTCGGTCGACAGCTCGTCGCCCGCCGTCCCGAGCAGCGCCGTTGCTTCGTCAGCTGCGAACCGAAGATGCTCGGCGCGGATCTCACCGAGCCGGTTGCGGACACGCATTCTCCCAAGGCGGAACGGCGGATCAACCCTCGTGCACATCACGACAGTCAGCTGCGCCGGGCACAGGTCGATGAGGCGCTCCACGCCGCGATGCACGCTGTCGTTGTCGATCAGGTGATAGTCGTCGATCACGACGACCAGCGGATCGCTGACATCCACGACGGCGTTGATGATCGCCGGGACGACGACCCGCCCATCACCTTGCGAACCGACCACCAGTGGCCCGACAACGGCGGCGAGCTCTGGTCTGCATCGACCGATCGCCGCGACGAGCGACGACCAAAAGCTCGCAGGATCGGAGTCGCTCGCTTCCATCTGCAGCCAAGCGACCGGCCGGCCCGCGTCGAGTGCCCATGCCGCGACCAGCGTCGACTTGCCTGAGCCCGCCGGTGCGCTCACGAGCAACAGCGGAACCGATTCGGCCAAACCATCGTCGAGGAGATCCCCCAACCGGCGCCGCAGGACCAGGCGTGTCGGCGACGCCGGCGGCCGCAGTTTTGTAGCCGCCAATCCCCGCTCGTGATCACCGTTCATCTGCGGACCGTACTTCCAACTGGAGCCACATGAATGAAAGTAGCTCGAACTCATCGTGCCACGACTTGCAGACGCTTCGCTCGCCCGGAGATCTCACCCGGGTGAGATGCGCCATCAGGTGAGGCGCTCCCTGGCCGAGAGGTCGATGGTGGCGTCATGAGCACAACGACCACCTACGAGATCGTCATCAAGGGGCGAGCCACGGAGCGCTTCTTGCGCCCTCTGCTCGACGACTTCTCGATCGACCACGACGTCGAGGGAGTGACCCGCCTGACCGGCGATGTCCGCGATGCCGCACACCTCCACGGCATCGTCGCCCACCTGACATCGGTCGGTGCCGAGCTCGTCTCAATCGGCCCGATCACACCGACCCAGCCAACCGCCACCCATTCATCAACCCGGAACGAAACGAGCAACCCGTCATGATCAACGTCTCATCACTCACCAAGCAGTACGGGCAACGCGTCGCCGTCGACGACCTCAGCTTCGACGTCGCCGCCGGCAGAGTCACCGGCTTCGTCGGACCCAATGGTGCCGGCAAGTCCACGACGATGCGGATGATGGTCGGCCTCACCCGACCCGACCGCGGCGACACCACCTACCGCGGTGTCAGCTACTCACGCATGCGGCACCCCGCACGCGTCGTCGGCACGGTGCTCGACGCTCGCTCGATGCACCCGGGTCGCACCGCCCGCAACCACCTCGCCGCAGCCGCCGCGCTCGCCTCGATCCCAGCCCGCCGTGTCGAAGCGGTCCTGAACGAAGTCGGGCTCGACAGCGCAGCCGACCAGCGCACCGGCGGCTTCTCCCTCGGGATGCGTCAGCGGCTCGCGCTCGCCGGAGCACTCCTCGGCGAACCAGAAGTCCTGCTCCTCGACGAGCCATCCAACGGCCTCGACCCCGACGGGATCCGCTGGCTCCGCAACTCCCTCAGCGCGTTCGCCGACAACGGCGGCACCGTGTTCGTCTCCAGCCACCTGATCGCCGAGCTCGCCATGTTCGCCGACGACCTCATCGTCGTCGGCGCCGGCAAGCTGCTCGCCGCCGAAACGGTCACAGCGACACTCGCCCGTGGCGAATCCACGGTCAGCGTCCGCACACCCCAGGCCGCAGATCTCGGCCGACTCCTCGACCGACACGGCATCGACTCCGACACGAGCGCCGATCACCTGTCGATCCGCGGAACGACAACGTCCGCGGTGTCCCAGATCGCGTACGACAACCACATCCAAGTCATCGAGATCACCGAGACCCGACGCTCACTCGAAGAGATCCTGCTCGACATCACCGGCGCCAGCGCCGAATTCGCCACCGCCTGAACCACCTACCTCACCACAACCTGACACCCACACCAGACAAGGACATCGCCATGACCATCACAACCACACTTCCGACCAACGTCCGCCACACAGGAGTTCGACCACAGCCGACGACCCGGACGCGCCGCGACGACGTCGCGGCCCTCCCCGCCGCTCTGCGCAGCGAGTGGATCAAGCTCCGGTCGCTCCGGTCGGCGCCAGGAATCTTGGCCGGCGTCGTCGTCATCGGCGTCCTGCTGTCATGGATCCTCGCCACCTTCGTCAAGACCGACCCGAACACCCACCTGCCATTCGAGATCGGCCAAACGTTCGTCTTCTCGACATGGCTCACGATGATCCTCGCCATCGTCATGGGCACCCTGTCGTTCACCTCCGAAGTGCAACACGGCACCCTCGCAACCGCAGTGACGACACAGCCGGCACGATGGGTGATCGTCGCGGCCAAAGCCGTCGTCGGTTCGGGCCTCGGCTTCGCCATGGGGATCCTCGGCATGGCCGCAGGCTTCTCGGGAGCCGTGCTCGGCGGCCTCAAAGCCGGCGACACATCAGGATCGCTCGCCACCGCCGGATGGGGACTCCTGCTCACCACGCTCGCACCGATGCTCGGCCTCGGGATCGGCATGATCATCCGTCACGGCGCCGCCGCCACCACGACCGTGCTCATCTGGGCACTCGTCATCGAGAACATCACGAAGAGCTTCGCTCCGGCCAACTTCACCCGGTTGCTGCCCTTCAGTGCCGCCGCAGGACTGCTCGGCATCAAGACAGCCGGCGAGAACGCCGGGACCCTGGCCGCTGCGCTCACACGAGTCCAGGACGCGTTCGTCTTCTCGGGCTACGTCGCTCTCGCAATCGCCATCGGCACTGCGCTGCTGTACCGCAAGGACGCCAGCTGACGCCGGACGCCGCATCGACCGCTCGGCACCGATGTCGGGCGACCCCATCCGCCGAGACCCCCCCCCACAACATCAACTCTCAGACACCAAAGGAACCCTCATGACCTCCGCCACCATCCCCACCGCCGACATGCACCTCGAGGCGCCCCGCGAGACGCAGAACTGGCGGCCACTCGTCAACTGGGTCCTCGCAATCCCACACCTCGTCATCGCCAACGCCCTCGGCAACGTCGCCAACCTCTTGTCCATCATCAGCTGGTTCAGCATCGTCTTCACCGGCCGGATGCCCGACAGCATCGCCCAGTTCCAATGCATGATCCTGCGCTACGAGGCCCGCGCCTACAGCTACGTCGCGTTCCTCCGCCAGCCCTACCCGCAGTTCGAGTTCGACACGGCCGCCGGCGACAACGGCAACGATCCGCTCCGAGTGGACTTCGCGCCACAAGTAGCAGACCGCAACCGCGTCACCGTGGCGTTCCGAATCATCTTCATCATCCCGGTACTGATCTACACGGCGCTCGTCGTGATCGCAGCAACCCTCGCCGTCATCGCCGCAGGGTTCGCCGTCCTCTTCACCGGCAGCTGGCCGCAGAGTCTGCGCTCATTCGTGCTCAACGCCGGCCGGCTCACGCTGCGAGTCAGCGCCTACGGTCGATTGCTCACCGACACCTATCCGTCCCTCGCACTCTCTGCGCACAGGACAGCCTGACCACCAACCGTGACGGCCGCGTAGAGCTCAAGTTCCGACATTCGAGCCGCCAACCAGTGGGACAGTCAAGCGGCAGCAAGGCCGACGGCGTGGCCGAGGACGACCGCCTGGACACGGTCGCGGGAGCCGGTCTTGGCGAGCACGTTGCTGACGTGCGTCTTGATGGTGGCCTGACCGAGAATGAGGCGTTCCACAATTTCGCTGTTGTTGAGGCCTGCGGTCATCAGGATGAGCACTTCGAGTTCGCGGGTGGTGAGCTGTGAGATCCTGTCCCTCGACTCCTTGTTGGGCGCGTTGGCGACGAAGCGTCCGATGACGCGGCTCGTGACTTGCGGCGAGAGCAGCCCTTCGCCGTTGGCAACCACTCGCACGGCCCTCAACAGGTGAGCGGGCGGAGCGTTTTTGAGCAAGAACCCGGAGGCGCCGGCCGCGAGCGCGTCGTACAAGTAATCGTCGCGATCGAAAGTAGTCAGGATGACGATCCGTGCCGACGACTTCTCGCTTCATTTCTCCTCGTGCCCGACATCGAAATCAAGATGTTCGCTGTCGGCCTCGCGGTCGCGGTCCTCGTCGACGCGACGATCGTGCGCACGATCCTCGTGCCGGCAACCATGGAACTGATGGGCGATGCCAACTGGTGGCTACCCCGATGGCTCGACCTGCTTCTGCCCAAAATCGACATCGAGGGAACCGAATTCGCCGCCACATACTCGACGATCGACGCCGAGTCCGAACACGACACCCCCCGGGCCGATCACTAACTCGAACTCGTCGGCTGACTCGGGCCGCACGGGCACCTCATGTGACGCTGGGACTGCGGCCTTCCTGTCCCTGAATGACCAGTAGGCATGAGGTCGACCGTATCCGCAAGTAGCCGGCCGGGCGTTTGTGCAAGCCGTCGTTGCACAACCGCCGGCGAACCGTGCGTCTCCGTTATTCCAGAGGTCACTCGAAACGGATGGCGTTGCAAGCCAGCTCGGTGAAGCGCCCTGGTGCGTCGGTGGGGTTGGACGGATGCAAGCCGTCGGTCACATACCGGTGACAGGTTGGTGGGTCCGGACCGACTGGATGACGTCGAGGATGGCCTGCACGGAGGACTTGTAGCTGTCCTGGGCTTCAATCAGTCCCTGGTGCGACGCGTCTGCAATCCGGTGCTGGCTGTTGCTCGACAGTCCAGCAAGGCGGTCCTGCAGATCGGCCCACTCCTGGTGCTTGTTGATCGACTCAGTCGCTGTGACCACGACGAGTGGCTTGCCGTCGAGCGAAATCAGAGCCTTGGCCTGCTCGAAGACCTTGGGATACATCGACTGCTCATCGCGCATGTTGCGCATGCCGCGCGGGCTCGACGCGAACGCTTGGACCTGTGATGCCGCCGGCTTGGGGAGACTCGACCACGCTGATGTGGGCACTGCTTGTGTGACACCCAATCGTGCGAGGCTGGGGAGCATGCCGAGCCCTCGGCGCATCATCGCCTGCTCGCTGGCGAAGCCGGGAAGGTCCGTGAACTCGTAGGGGCTCATCGAGTCGAGCAGGACCATGCCGGCGACCTCGTCTGGGTACTGGGTGGCGTAGGTCATGACGTAGGTTCCGCCGGCCGAATGACCGACCATTACGTACGGCCCTGGTTCGCCTGCGCGTGCGAGCAGGTTGTGGAGGTCCGCGGCGATCGCCAGCCCGTCCTGAGGTTCATTGACGTCGTCGCTCCAACCCTGACCGGCACGGTCGTAGGCGCACACTCGCGTGGTGCGGCTCACCTCGGCGGTGACTCGAGCCCAGTTGGCCGATGTTGATCCGAGACCGTTCTCGAGCACGACGGTGGGGGTGCCCGACCCGCTGCAGTTCAGGTGCAAACGGTGACCTCCGACGTCGTACAGGGTGCCGGGCGCGGTGTAGGTGTGCTGATCGTGGGCCGTGACGGCGGTCTCGTACGTCGCGCCGACGGCGCTGATGGCGAGCGATGCGACGACCGGGTAGAGCAGCCAACGAACTCGTCCGCGGAGGCTGCGGCGGACCTGGACGACCAGCCATACTGCGAGCGCGAACGCGATCGGGGGCCACACCCATCCGGCCGTGTTGAGCGCCCGATCGCCGGGCTGAACGATCAGCAGCGTCAGCCCGGTGACGGCCATGCCGACCGCCGGCACTCGTGCCCACCGTTGGGGCTGGCTGGTGAAGCGGCCCGACAGCAGGGCAAGCATCGCCCAGCCGCCGGCGAAGGCGAGCAGCGCGGATCCGGAGATGACGTGTTCTGCAGCGCCGCCGAACGCGCCGACAGTCAGCACGATCGCTCCGAGGAAGCCGGCTGCGATCGAGCCGCCGACGACGCGCCAGACGGGTTCCCGTCGAACGGCGTCGGCCACGAGTGTCGACTCCGAGTCCGTCGGGACGGCTTGCGAGATCGCGGGAATCGATGACTCGGTGTAGTGGGTGGTGTTCATTGTCTGTGCTCCTTCGGTAACGGTGAATGCGGTGGTGGTCAGTGATGGGTCGAGGGGATCCACGTGCAGAGGCGGCCGAGCGGAATGGGTGTCGGGATGCGGGCAGTCGCGACGGCCGGTGCGGCGATGTCGGTTGCGTCGGACACGAGGAGATCGGTCGTCGTGTTCGGTGAGTTGCGGACGAGACCGACGAGCCAGCCGCCATTGGCGTCACCCGATCGGGTCGCGTCGGGGACGATGACGAAGTCGCCAGGCAGGTGTGGCTGAAGGCTGTGGTGCGTGTGGTGCGAGTTGACGAGGTCGTGGCGTGCGATCGTCTGCTCGCCCGTCGTCCATAGCAAGTTCGGTGCGCCTTCGGCGGCGTCCGTACGAAGGTGGGCGAAGCGTCGAGGTGCGTCGTCGAGCACGGCGCGCTCGATAGTCCCGGTGACAGGATGAAGCGTCCAGGTCTCCACCGATGGAGTGAGGACGAGTAGGGCTACGGCGTTGCCGGAATCGTGTGCGTGCAGGGGACGGGGTGCTGCAGCGCCGGTTGCGATCCAGGTGGTGCGGGACTCGCCGCCGTCGCGTGGCGCGATGCCGATGAAGCCGTCAGCGACGAAGACGGCGTGGTCGCGGCTGAGCGCGACATCCTTGATTCGGCTCGAGGCGCCGCGGACGGGTCGGCTTCGGCGGGTCATTGCGCCGGCGGAGACGACGACGTGTGCCTGTCCGCCGGCGGTGTCGTCAGCGACGAGATGCAACTCGCCGGTCACGAGGTCCTGCTTCGGGTACGCGGCGAGCCTGAGTCCGTGACCGGCGAGATCGACACGGCGAAGGGTGTCGTTGTCCGTGTCCAGTTCGTACACGGACGCGTCTTCGCCGAAGGCGAGCATCGAGGTTCCGAAGGTAAACAGACTGTGGATGACTGCGTCCGTGCGGAAGCGACGGACCCTGTATGACAGCCGTTCGCCGTGCACATGGACCGAAAAGACCGTGCCGTCGCGGTCGATCCCCATCATCCGGCCTGACAGCCCTGGCGGGATGGCACCGCGCACGTCCAGATCGACAGTGTGCCGCGGAGGGTTCGACGAGTTGATCGGCGAGGGCATGTTCGCATCGTCGGCCTAAGGCGTTGCCGGGCGCATCGGGCATTCCCCCTCAGATCACGGAGGGCGCCTCAGGCGATGCCGAGGCGTTGCGCGACTGCGGCGGCGTCGACCCTGCTGTTCACTCCAAGTTTGCGCAGGATGTTCGACACGTGCACGCTGGCGGTCTTGTCCGAAACGTAGAGCTGTTCGCCGATCTGACGGTTGGTTCGGCCGGCGGCGACGAGGGCTAAGACTTCCGCTTCGCGTGGGGTCAGGCCGAGGCGGACAGCGGACACGTCGTCGACCACGACGTGGGTTGGGGCTTCGATGCTGAGCCGCGTCCGGCTGGAGACGGCGTCGATCTCGGGCAGCAGTGCTATGGCGCCGAGCTCGGATGCGATCGCGTGCGCTCGCCGCAATGCGCTCGCAGCGCGGTCGGCTGCGCCGGCCATCGCTGCTGCTTCGGCTTCGCGCACGAGTGCCCCTGCGGTTGCCCAGCGATCGCCCAGTTCGCTCCAGCGCGTGACCGCTTCGTTCCATGCATCCGCGTCTGATCTTGCAAGGCGCGTCAGGCTGGCGGCGGCGTATGCGAGGTGCGCGGCCGTGTCGCGCTGCGGGCCGCCCGGCACACGGTCCGCGAGCGAGCGGACCTCGTCGAGCCGGTGCCGCAGTCGGGCGATCGTCGCGTCGATGTCGACGGGGTCGCGGCGTGCTCGCTGGTCGAGCGTTCGTTCCACCTCGGCAACGATCCCGGACATCGCGAACCGCGCCGCCCACAGGACCGAGGTCATGCCGGTCGCAGCCCAACCCTGCTCGGCCGCCTGGGCTGCCTCATCCCAGTTGCCGAGTCCGAGGTGGACGTTGGCCGTCATGGCGTGGCGAAGGATGGCGTGCCAGCCGTCGATCGGCAGCTCGTGTGCAATCGCGAGCTGGGCAAGTGCTTCGTTGCTGTCGCCGCGTCGTGCCGCCAGAACCGCCTTCACTCGGGCGAGTTGCAGACGCCCAACCGGGAGTGTCTCGGGAAGTGGATGGCGGGCGAGCACGCTGGCGACCTCGGTCCATCGACCGAGACGAACGAGCGCGTCCGCGGCGAGCGAGTCGAAGTAGCAGCCGTTGCCGCGATCGAGGCCGGACAGGTGACCTTCGGCGACTGCGTCTTGGGCGGTGCTGAGCTCGGCTGCGTACTCCCCGGCGTCGCCGAGGGTGACACACAGGTACAGCCCTGCGAGCGCGCGGCTTTGTGCGTCTGGTGCAGCGGCCATGGCAGCTCGACAGAGCTCGACCGCAGTAGCAGGGTCACCTTGATTGCTACGCACGATGCCCAGTGCCCTGCGGGCCATGCTCCATGCGCCCGCGTTGTCGTCGGGCGATTCGACGAGGGCGAAGACCTTCTCGCACCAGTGCTCTGCCTCGGCATCTCGGCCCCCGAGCGCCTCGGCCTGGGCCAGGCCGGCATAGACCGGCGCGGCGGCGGGGTCGTCGTCGGCCCCGAGCATTGCCATCGCCTGGGCAAATTGGATGACGCTTTCCTGCAGCTGACCGGTGGCCCAAAGGTAGCGGCCGAGGCGTTCGTGGCCCCAGGCGGCGCCGAGTGGAGGCGGCCCTTGCTCGGACGCAGCAAGCGCCAACTGTAGGGCTCGTTCGTTGCCGACGGTGGAGGTTGCGATGTCAGCGGCCTGCCACAAGCGGTGGGCTCGATTGACCGCCAGTGTGTGGGCGCCGACCGAATCCCATAACTCGAAGGCACGTTCGAGATGGCCGAACGCGGCCGCTGGGGCCACCATCTCGGCGGCGTCGGCGGCGGCGAGCAACGCCGTGAAGGCTCCTTCGGTGTCGCCAGCGTGGTCGAGGTGAAAGGCGAGCTCACCGGCCCGGTCCGCTCGGCGCAGAGCATCGGCGGGCTGGCGCGCCAGTGTTGCGGCGATGCTTCGGTGCAGACGTGCTCGTTGCGGCGGGAGGAGGTCGGCGTAGACAACCTCGCCGAGCAGCGGATGGCGGAAGCGGTATGCCTCGTTGTCGATGACCAGCAGGCGCGCGTCGATCACGGTCCGCACTGCTGCTTCCAGCTCGCGGTCGGGTAGGTCGACGATCACAGCAAGCAGCTGATGGCTCGCCTCCCGGCCAATCGTCGCGACCGCACCCAACACCAGTCGTGAGCTGTCGTCGAGATCGGCGATCTCGGCCGAGATCAGATCGGACAGCACGATCGGGATGGCCTCGCCCGACGCGTGTGCAGCGACCAGTTCGCTGGTGAAGAACGGGTTGCCTCGGCCGCGCGCGACCACCTGGTCGACGAGCCCGCTCGGTGCTGGTCCGCCGAGCAGGGAGGCGACCCATTGTGCGATCTCGTCGCGGTCCAGCCCTTCGAGATGGATGCGATGCGCCGCGGGCAGCCGGCTGAGCTCGGCCAGGCGACCCCGTTGGCTCGGGTGGACGGCGACTTCGTTGGCCCGGTAGGTGCCGACGAGCACCACCTGCTCGTCGATGAGGTTGCGGGCGAGGTACTCGAACAGATCCCACGTCACCGTGTCGGCCCAGTGCAGGTCTTCGAAACCGACCATCACTGCGGCATCGGCGGCCAGCTGCGTGATCAGCTCGAGGACGGCGACGAAGAGCCCGCCGTGCGGTGAGCCTTGAGACTCGGGCACGGCCGCACCGGGGGCGAACCATTGGTGCAACGCCGCCAGTGCCGGCACCTCGGCCAGTTGGTCCGGTTTCGTCCGTCGCACCTGGCGCAAGAGATCAGCGAGCGGTGCGAGCGGGATGGTGTCGCCGCCGATGTGCGTTGACCGCCCCAGGTACAGGCGGACGCCAGCTCGCGCGGCACTCTCACTCAAGATCGTCGTCTTGCCGATGCCAGCGTCGCCGCTCACCAAAACGACCGACGGCAGCCCGCTGCGCGCATCCGCAAGGGCGCGGTCGAACGTGGCCAGCTCAGCGCGCCGGCCGACGAAGTCCGATGCAGGCCGGCGGTCGTGAACGATGCCGCCCAGTCTCGCGTGATCCGGCGGTCGACCCGGCCAAGTGGCCAAATCATCCGAGCACGCACCCAACCGAGCGGATCTGAGGGGGTCCGGCCGATGCGAGCCGCCACCCCTTAGGTCGATCGTGGCATCCATGAACACCACCGACGCGCAAGTCCTCGACAGCAATCCAACCGACACGCTCACGCCCGCCTTTCGTCGCATCGGCGTCGCCATCCTCGCCACCCTGCTTGTCAGCGTGACATCGTGCGGCAGCGACGCTGGAACCGCGGCGACAGGCACCACGATCCCGCCGGCCCCCACCACTGCAACGAACAGCTCAGCCGTCGCGACGACGGCACCCGCTTCGACGACGACAGCGCTGACGAGCACGACGTCCGCGAGCACGCCGACACGATCGACGGCGACCATCGATCAACTCGTCGGCGCTCAAGGCGGGCGGGTCCACGTCCGCTGCGTCGGCCAGGGTGACACGACAGTGCTGCTGATCTCCGGCTTCGGCGGAGACAGCACGAACTGGGTCAAGGTCGAGCCCGCCATAGCCATCCAGGCCAGAGTGTGCTCATACGACCGACCCGGCACGGGCACAAGCGACCCGGCTACCTCGACAGCGACGTTCACCACCGAGGCGACCGATCTTCACGCACTGCTGGGCACGATCGGCGAAACCGGACCGTACGAGGTCGTCGGCCACTCCTTCGGCGGCGCCGAGGCGATCGCGTTTGCCTCGCAATTCGCCGACGAGACCACGGGCATCGTCCTCATCGACGCCTCCCCGACGACCTGGCCGGCCGCCGCCTGCTCGGTCGCCGATGACGGCTCCGATATGGCCGCGATGATGCGGGCCAGCTGCACCGGGGTCTTCCTGCCCAGCGGCAACAGCGAGCGCCTCGATGTCGCCGCCGCCTTCGCCGAGGTTGCCGAGATCGATTCGCTCGGCTCGCTTCCGATGGCCGTCATCACGGCAACCGACCGTGACCTGGCCGACATGACCGCACCTCAGGTGGCACGCCTCACCGACGTGTGGAACCAGGGCCAGCAGGACTGGATGGCGCTATCGCCGTCATCGCATCTCGTGTCGGTCGACCACACCGGGCACCACATCGAGATCGACCAACCAGGTGTCGTCATCGACCAGATCACCCGCCTGCTCCCGTTAGCAAACCCTTTCATCAACCCAACAAGTCCAACACCACAAACCCAAGGAGTCATCATGCACGGCCGTCCCATCACCCAGTCCCTCGGCGACACCCACGCCAGCCATCCCCAACGGTGGCGGATACTCGGCGTGCTCGTCCTCGCCCTCGTCGTCACCTCCATCGACCACACCATCATCAACGTCGCCATGCCCCGCTTGGTCGGAGACCTCGGTGCCAGCTCGGCACAGCTGCAATGGATCGTCGCGGCTTACACCATCGTCTTCGCCGGGCTGCTGCTCAGCGCAGGAAGCATCGGCGATCGCTTCGGCCGCCGACACGCACTCCTGGCCGGCCTGGCCACGTTCCTCGGAGGCTCGGTCGTCGCCGCCACGGCCGGCTCGACATCAGCACTGATCGCCGGCCGCTGCGTGATGGGCGTTGGCGGTGCGCTGATCATGCCGACCACGCTGTCGATCCTCGTCAACGTCTTTGGCGATCCCCGCGAACGCGCCAAGGCGATCGCCGGCTGGACCGCGGCCAGCGGAGCCGGTATCGCACTCGGGCCGATCGTCGGTGGCGCGTTGATGCGGAGCTTCTCGTGGTCGTCGGTGTTCTGGATCAACGTGCCACTGCTGGTGGCCGCGTTCATCGGCGCTCTGCATCTGGTGCCCGACTCCCGCGACCCGCACGCCACGCGGCTCGACCCGATCGGAGCCGTCCTGTCCATCGCCGGGATCAGCTCGCTGGTCTACGCCATCATCCAGGCACCCGATCGCGGCTGGACCTCAACCACATCACTGGTCAACTTCGCAATCGGTATCGCGATCGCGATCGTGTTCGTCGGCTGGGAGATGCGCCGCGCCGACCCGATGCTCGACATGTCACTGTTCCGCAATCCCAGCTTCTCCGCCGGAAGTGTTGCGCTCGCGCTGCTCTTCTTCGCGATGGCCGGAACCGTCTTCCTGCAAGCCCAGTACCTGCAGTTCGTGCTCGAGTACACGCCGCTCGCAGCAGGCTTCGCGCTCGTCCCCGCCGCGATCGGCATGCTCCTCGGCACCGGGGTGGGCGCCCATCTCGCCGAGATGCACGGCGGACGCATCGCCGTCACCGCCGGCACGCTGATCGCCGCCGCCGGCGTCGCAGTACAGGCTGCGTTCGTTGACGGCGGCTCATACGTACCCACCGGTGTCGGACTGTTGCTGTTCGGTCTCGGTGCTGGCATAGCGATGCCGCCCGCAACCGAGATGATCATGGCCACACTTCCCCCCGCCCGTGCCGGAGTCGGTTCCGCAGTCAACGACACTGTTCGCGAGTTCGGAGGCGCTCTCGGCGTCGCCGTCATCGGCAGTGTCGCCGCGACGAGCTACGCGACGTCGATGCACAGCGAGCTCCACGGGTTCCCGAACCTGACCGCTGTTGATCGCACCATGCTGGTCAACAACGTCGGCGCCGCCATCCACACCAGCCAGCACCTCGGCACCCAAGCGGCAGAGATCGCCTCCGTCGCCCGCCAAGCATTCGTCGACTCGATGCACAGCTCACTGTGGATCGCCGTAGGCCTCGCGTTTTGCGCCGCAGTGGTGACGTTCACACAGTCGCCCGGCCAGGCAACTCATGGCGCACACGGTGTTAACCGTGCCGCCGCCCACGGCAATCACCACGCCGTCGCCCATGCCGGTTACCACCGGCACGTCTCGGCGGTCGAGAGCACCACACCGGTCGAGGTGTCGGCGTCATGAATCGCAGGTTGGGCGACGTCGCCGGCGACGTGATCATCGTCGGCGGCGGCGCTGCGGGGCTCACGGCAGCACTCGTGCTGGCCAGGGCTCGGCATCTGATCACCCTGGTCGACGACCAGACGCAGCGCAACGCCACCGTCGATGAGTTCCACGGCTTCCCGACTCGAGATGCGACCGCACCCGACCGGTTCCGTGCTGATGCACTCACCGAACTGCAGTCGTACGACGTGACCATCATTCATTCTGCTGTGACCAAGACACGGGGCACGGACACGACCGTGTCTGTCACGCTGGCGAACGGCACCACGGTGCACGGTGATGCCGTGGTGCTCGCCACCGGCGTGCACGACGAGCTCCCACCGATTGACGGCCTCGCCGATCGGTGGGGCAAGTCGGTGTTCAATTGTCCGTTCTGCGACGGATGGGAACATCGAGACCAAACTGTCGTCGTCATCGATGCTGCACCCGGCGCCGACCACCTCGCCAGCCTGCTCCGTTCGTGGACTCCCCACGTCACGGTCGTGACCGCGACCGAGGTCGTGGCGCTCATCGGTGACGGCAGAACCCTCAGCCACGTGATGCTTCGCGACGGAAGCGCGGTTGCGGCGACAGCTGCCTTCGTGAAGGCGCCCGTGATACCACGCAGTTCAATCGCCCGAGCGCTCGGCTGCAAAGTCGATACGGACGGCTATGTGCTCACCAGCGAGACCGGGGCCACCAGCCACCCGCTCGTCTGGGCCGCCGGCGACTTGCGGCGCCCGCCACCGACGCCGCATCAGGTGATACTCGCCGCAGGCGACGGCTCCAGCGCAGCCATCGACATACACAAGGCCTTCGTTGCCCACACGATCGGGTCCCAACTCTGCCCGCAGTCAGATCGTCTTCTAGGCCCAGCTGAAGCCGATTCGGCCTTCCCACGCTCTTCCCAATGGCGGCGAGCATTGACTCAATCGAGGCCAAACGGTTCAGCCTTGTATCACTTGTGAGGAGAACGAACCACCTGGTCAGATCCACTCTCTGTGCGCTCCCGGAAGGATTCGAACCTCCGTCTACAGTTTAGGAATCGGTTTCTCAGCGTCCGTCGCGCGCGCTTGCGTCCGTCGAATGTGCTCGTGTCAGGCCTTTCGCGGCCGAACCGTCCGGGCAGCGTGCTGGCGTCCGAGTAGTTGCCTGGAGTTGTTGGGACAAAAGTTGGGACAACTCGGGGCCGAAGGATCGGGCCGAGAGGCCGCCGACAAACGCTCGGGTGCGGACTGAAGAGACTGCGACCTGCGGTTTAGCAAACCCGTTGGTGGTTGCGTTCATGCGTCGGGCAACGCAGAGGCAACGACACGGCGGAGGGCGCCCACCGGGGTGTAGTGGTCGACCTTAGCGAGCGGCCCGACGATGGTGTCGGCGAGCCAGCAGGACAGTCCGAGGAGGTCGTTCGGGTCTGACCGACCGGTCTTGATTGTGTGCTCGGCCATGAACGCGAACTCGGTCATCACGCCGAGCACCTGGCGACTCGCAGTCTTGGCGAGCGCCGTCGACGTCATCTCGTTCACTTCGGCGTCGACGAACCGGGGATCGATCCCGAAGCGATTCATCACGACAGCCATCGATGCAGCGAACCGTGTGCCGACACCTTTGGCCGGGGCGAGCGGCATCAGCACTGGCAGGAACGTGGTGGCGTTGACGAACAACGCAACCTGAGGTCGCCAGAGCAAGACGTTCGCGTACCAGTCGCCCAGGACGGTCGTGTGATCAGGCGGCTCGGTGACCGTCGGGCCGACGCGGTCGAGGAACTTCTTGGTGCCACGAATGGTGTACATCGCTACTCCTCACCCGTCGCTTCGCGATCCAATCGCTGCATTGGTGGTCTGAGGGAGTTGGCGAGGGTGTCTGAGGCGTGCCGGTCAGCGGGTTGGGTGTAGTGGGCGTAGATGTCGAGGGTGGTCGATGCCCTGGCGTGGCCGAGGCGCCCGGCGGCGGTTCGGACGTCGACGCCGTTGAGCAGCATCGTGGTCGCAGCGAAGTGACGTAGGTCGTGGAGTCGGATGTCGGGAATGCCAAGTTGTGCGGCGAGGCGAGCAAACGCGAGGGTGACGTAGTCAGGCCGCCACGGTCTGGTCGCGTCTGGGGTGTGACTGAAGATGTATCGGTCGGAGGCGGCGCCGTCGGGGGGTCGGCTGGAACGCAGCCGGTGGAGTTCGTCGATCGTGACCTGGTCGAGGGTGAGGCGCCGTTCGGCGTGGGTTTTCGTCGGGCGTTGGACGGGGCCCGTTGGGGTATGGGCGATTTGGCCGGCGATGTGCAACGTGCGACGAGTTGTGTCGACGTGTTGCCATTGCAGCGCGCACAGTTCGCCGCGTCGTGCGCCGGTGACAGCGGCGAGTCGGAACATCAGCGGCAGATCGGGGTTGATGTTGGCTGCGGCTGCGATGAGGTTGTTGACCTCTTCGGCGCTCGGTAAGTGAAGTCGCGATCGTCGGGCGGGTGGTGGTGAGGCGTGGCGGACCGGGTTGTGACCGATCCAGTCCCACGCAACGCCCTGTTCGATCGCGGTGTGCAGGACGGCGTGGATGCGGCGCACTGAGTTGGCCGACAGCGGCTTGCCGGTGACTGCGCCGGTGGCGAGCAGTTCGGCGTACCAGGCGTCGAGCCGATTCGGACGAAGGTCCGCGAGTCTGAGGTGTCCGAGGGTCGGGATGAGCCGTTGGTCGATGATGCGGCGGTACTCGCGTGCGACGGTCGGGGCGAGGTTCGGCGAGCTGTATCTCCACCACTTGTCGCACAACTCGCCTACGGTCCCGAACGTCGGTGATGTGGGTGAGTCAGTCACCTGCGCAACGAGCGCGGCGAGTGCTCGTTGCGCGGTGTCACGGTCGCCGTGCACGGTCCGCGACACATACATCGCCTTGCCCGTTGTTTCGTTGCGTCCGGCGTGGATGCGCAGTTCCCATGAGCCGGGACGTCGCTGGCGGAGTGAGCCACGCATGGTCACACGTGAAATTCGTCCAGGACCGCTTCGACCGTGTTCAGCAACGCCGCTTCCGCCGGGACAGCTTCGCGGACCTCGCCGGGGAGTTCTCCGAGCGTGTAGCCCGCGACCGCGAGCGGAGTCGACATGCCTGACAGTGCGTAGCGCACGACGTGGTCGTCTCGGTTTGTGCACAGTAGGAGCCCAACGGTTGCGCGTTCGTCGCCGCGGCGAAGCTGATCGTCGATGACGTTGACGTAGAAGTTGAGTTTGCCGATCGCTTCTGGGGTGAACGGTGAGCGTTTCAACTCGAGCACAACGTATCGCTTGGTTGGGATGTGGAAGAACAGCAGGTCGATGAAGAAGTCCTGGCTGCCGACGACCAGCGCATATTGGCGTCCAACGAACGCGAATCCGGCACCGAGTTCGATGAGGAAGCGCTGCACGTGAGCGAGGAGCGCCTCTTCGAGTTCTCGTTCGATGATCTGCTCGCTGAGGCCGAGGAACTCGAAGTTGTACGGATCCTTCGTTGCCTGCTGCATTAGTTCCGACTCTGCCGCGGGAAGCACGGCCGCGAAGTTGGACACTGCTACGCCGCTGCGCAGGTGAAGTTTGCTCATGATCTGATGGGTGAGCACGGCCCGTGACCAGCCGTGCTCCAGGGCGCGCTGCGCGTACCAGTTGCGTTCGTCGGCGTTGTCGAGGCGGTCGATCAGTTCCAGGTTGTGTCCCCAGGGGATCTTTCCAACGAGTCGTTGGAAAGATGTTTCGTTCGGCCACGCGACCGCGAACGCGCGCATGTAGTTCATGTTCGATCGGCCGAGCCCGCGCATCGACGGGTACTCGGAACGCAGATCGGCGGACAAACGGGCCACGACCTGCGAACGAGGACCTTCCAACGCCTGCAACTCGACAATACGACGACCGATCCTCCAGTAGAGCCCGATCAGCTCGCTGTTCACCGCAAGCACCGCACGGGTGCGCGACGTCTGAATGTCACGCTTGACCTCGGCAAGCACTTCGCCGTAATTGGGGGTCCCCTGCGATACGGTCACATCACGCACCGTATCAGGCGATATGGGACGCATGGGACGAACCATGGGCTCTCATCAGCAAGCCGACGGCGAACAAAACTATTTACAACGATCTACCTGGTATTTCTTGGCGCCCCCGGTAGGAATCGAACCTACGACCTGCGGTTTAGGAAAAACCCGATGGTCAGAACCTGTGTTCGACCTGGTCAGGGCCTCTGACAGTGTGGCG
>DAORTY010000065.1:0-19188 GCA_035432905.1 Ilumatobacteraceae bacterium
CGGTGATGAACACCATGTCGGCGCCCTTGATCATCTCTTCGATCTCGTCACGATGCGTCTCCGCCGCGTTGCGGCCCACCTCGGGGTCGCTGCCTGCGCCAAGACCTCTGGTGAGGTCGCGCCCGATGTCGAGCTTGACATCGGCATCGCTCATCAGCAACGCCTGCGCGTCGGTGTTGACAGCAATGAACTCGACGCCCTTGAGGCCGGCGTCGATCATGCGGTTGACAGCGTTGACGCCGCCACCGCCGACACCGATGACCTTGATGACAGCGAGATAGTTCTGGGGTGCGCCAGCCATCAGAAGGACCTCCGAGGTGAGGAAAGGTGGAGAAGTTGGTGTGTGGGCACTGAGAGACCTGCCGAGGTTCGATGGTAGCGAATGGGCTGCTCAGCCAAGGTGATCCGCCTCTGCAAGACGGCGCCGAACAAGGGTGAGTTGAGCACTATCGCTCAGTCTCGCACGAATCTGGAGGGTATCGGTGGAACTATCCACTTCAGCAGGGAACGACACCCGCATCGGAGGTACTCACATCGATGCTGCAGTAGCCGTCGAGGCCACTTCGTACCTGACGCAAAAGACGCGCCAACTTCTCGTCGATGGCCTGCGCATTGCCCAACCGCACGTCAACGCCCTCCGGCTGGTCGTTGGCCAACACCATGGTCAAGGTGCCAGTACCGGCATCGACACCCACGGAGAGTGTGACGTCACGAATTTCCGGCGGAAGACTGGATACCAAATCTGCAACTGACGCATAGGGGGCACCGGCGAACTGCCCACGCGCAGTATCGGGATTGTCGCCGGCCACCAGGAGGTAGTCGGTTGGTTGCCCGGTGATGACGTCGAGAACTCGGCCCTGCACGTCGATGACTCGATACTCCCCGTCACCACCCCTGAACGCCACGATCGGGACACGCTCACGAATATCGATGAACACACTGTGAGGGAACTTGGTGGACACGCGTGCGCTCTCCACCCAGGGCACCGACTCCAACCTCTTCTGGGCTGCTGTCGTGTCGACGAGCAGCACCGGTTCCCCTTGCAGATCGTCGATGACGCTCTGCAGCACCTCAGGGTCGGTGTACACCGCTCCCTGCACCGACACGTCACGGACGTCGAAAATCGACGAGGCGAACACCGCTACGGCTGCGATCGCGACGATCAGGACACCAGCGCCGATGCCAACCCAGATCAATCGGCGGCGACCCTCTGCCCGACGAACGGAGATTCGCCGGGCACGTATGCGCGGGTCGATGACGCCACCGCGTGAGCCTGTCGGCGGCGCTTCGGTGGATATCGCCCCGTCGAGGTCAGCGATGAAGATCGTCGATCGTTCACTCGAATGGTCCACCGCGTCGCGCCGCTCGTGAAACGCCCTCTCCTTGTCCTCATCGAGGTACACGCTGTCCGGTCGATCATCCTCGGCAATGACGATGATTCGCCGCGGATCAGCGGCGCCCTGACCCACCTGCGGCGGAGGGTTCTTCGCAGCCCTCTGGTTCTTCGCAGGCTTGGGAGCCTTTCCAGGCTTGGGGACCGTCACGGGTTTCACGGGTTCGACAGACTCGATCGGGTCGACCGGTTCGAGCAGCTCCGAACTGTCGGCCGCTGCTGGTTCGGTGGTCTCGGGCGACTCGTGCTCGTCGGTGATACCGAGAATGCGGTCGATCGACGGGTCATCGAAGTTGTACTGCGGTGCAGACTCCTCGGAGAACGCCTCGAGCAGTTCTTCCAGGACATGCTCAGGCGGCACATCCGGCCCGGGCTGGTTCGGCCCAGTCACTCCACGCCCTCCGGTGCAAAGCCGACGAGACGCACTTCGCTGCGAAGGCAATATCCCGACGATTCCTGCACAGCGGCGCGGACATGCTGCATGACCGCGTGAACGTCGGCAGCGGTGGCCCCATCGCTGGCCTGGATGAAGTTGGCGTGCTTCTCACTGACGAATGCACCACCGATACGAAAACCGCGTAGGCCCAACCGATCGATCAGGACCGCGGCTGGTAGCTCACCAGGTAGCGGATTGACGAACACCGAGCCGGCGTTTTGACCACCCGGCTGGTGCTCACGACGCCAGCGCACGATCTCGGACAACGTTGCTTCGGCTGCGGCGACATCACCGAAGGACAGCTGCAAACGCGCATCGACGATGACCTGATGGTCGGCCAGGTCCGACGACCGGAAACGAAGCCCGAGGGCCTCGACGGGTAGCCATACCTGCTCGGTGATCTGCAGATCGAACACGTGCACACCGACCAGTGATGCCGCCATGTCACTGCCGTGACCGCCCGCGTTCATCCGCACGGCGCCGCCGACCGAGCCGGGTACGCCCACCGCCCACTCGAAGCCGACAAGACCGGCTGCAACGCACCGACGCGCCAGAACAGGTAATGCAACTGCGCCACCAGCTGCGACCGTGGCACCGTCGAACTCGATCCACTCGCCGAGGGCGGACACCGAGACGACAATTCCCTCGAAGCCGGCGTCGGCCACCAGAAGGTTCGATCCACGGCCGATGGTGAGCAGCGGGAGCCCCGTCTCTCGCACGACCTCGCCGATCACCTCGAGATCGTGCAGCGTCCGTGGCGTGGCGAAAATCAACGCGGGGCCACCCACCCTGTAGGTTGTGTGCGGGCCCAGTGGCTCATCGGCTGTCGCAAAGCCCGCCATACGTCGCAGCGCCAATTGTTGATGGTGTGCCCGATTCATCGGTTTGCACGCAGTTCAGCCCGGCGCATCAGCACCTCGTCCGGCAGGGACGCGACATCCCCGCACCCCATCGAGATACAGACATCGCCGTCGCGCAGCTCGCGTGCAAGGAACTCCACGAGGTCGACTCGCTTGGGCATCCAGACCACGCGGGCACGCGGGTGGGCGTCGATCACCGCATTGACGACCAGCTTGCCGGTGACCCCGGGGATCGGTTCGGTCCCAGATGCATAGATGTCGGTGAGCACCACCACGTCGGCGTCGACGAACGAATCGCAATAGTCCGGCGACAGCACTGACATGCGGTTGAAGCGGTTCGGTTGAAAGACGGCGACGACGCGCTGCCAGTGATCTCCACTGCCACGCGCTGCGGCGAGTACCGCGGTTATCTCGCTGGGTAGGTGGCCGTAGTCGTCGACGAACGTCGCCCCGCCATCGACCCCGCGGATGTCGAACCGGCGGGCCACGCCGCCGAACTTGGCCAGCGCGGCGGCGGCAACTTCGAACGGCACACCGACCGAAACAGCCATGGCGATCGCTGCCGTGGCGTTGCGCACGTTGTGGAGACCTCGCAAGGGCAGCTCCACCGTGCCCAGAACTTGGCCGCGGTGCAACACCTCGAAGGTGAATGAGCCGGTTTCAGACCGCACGTCGGCAGCGACAAAATCCGCTTCCGGGGATGTTCCATAGGTGATGACGTCGTGCCGCGCCGCGAGGCGAGCCGTTTCCGGGTCATCGAGGCACAGCACCTTGGGTCCGTCGATCTGCGAGAGGTACTGATCGAAGCCGTCGAAGATCGCTTCCGGAGTGCCGTAGTAATCGAGATGGTCGACCTCGACGTTGGTCAAGATCGTGCCGTAGAGCGGCAACTGCAGGTGTGTGCCGTCGCTCTCGTCGGCCTCGACCACCAGCCACTCAGAGCCCGTCCATTGGGCACCTGTACCCATGTCGGTGACATCGCCACCGATGACGAAACTGGGCCGTAGCCCAGCCTCGGCGAGAATCAGCATCAGCATCGAGGTTGTCGACGTCTTACCGTGTGTCCCCGCAACCGCGAGCGATTTGGCGAGCGCACAGATGGACGCCAACATGCCTGATCGGTGCAGCGAAGGCACGCCGACGGTGACCGCCTCGTCACGTTCGATGTTGCGTTCCGGAATGGCGGTGCTCCACGTGATTGCGTCGCGACCATGCACCAGTGAACGCGAGTGACCGACGTGCACGTCAACGCCGGCCGCGCGGACACGGTCGAGCACCGAGCGCTCTCGGATGTCGCTACCGCTCACCGAATGGCCCATTTCTGCCAGCACGATCGCGATCGCGCTCATACCGGGACCGCCGACCCCGACCACATGCAGCGATCGCGGCTCGCGGAGATCCACAGGGGCAACTGGAGTGCGGCTCATGACGCAGCCACCCGCTCGACCAGCGCGACCAGCTTGCCGCTGCGATGCACATCACCCTCGCCATACGCAGCGGTGGCCAGCCGTTGCAGATCCGTCGGATCATTCAGGTAGTGCTCGACATGGGCAACCAACCCCTCGACGGTGAGGTCCGTTTGTTCGAGCAGTACGGCGGCACCCCGGTCCGACAGCACCTTGGCGTTGTCGAGTTGGTGGTTCTCGGCCGCACCTGGCCACGGCACCACGATCGCAGGCGCCCCCACCGTCGCCAGCTCGGCAATCGTGCCTGCGCCGCCACGGGTGACCAGCAGGTCAGCGGCGGCATAGAGCTGCGGCATGCGGTCTTCGTAGCCAATCACGTGATACAGGATGCCCGCTTCCCCATCGTGAGTGGGCGCGGCATCGCTGAGAAACCGGTCACCGACCACGTGATACACCGCCAGGTCGCGACGGCCCACCCAGTGCGCCACCGCACCGGTGACAGCCTGATTGATGGCGGCGGCACCCTGCGAGCCACACATCACTGCGACGACGAAGCGGTCGCCGGGAAGACCCAGTTCTTCTCGCGCCGCGACGCGAGCAGACTGCCGGTCGAGCTCGATCATCGAACCCCGCACCGGTGCTCCGACCAGCTCGGCACCTGGCAGCGCCGAGCCAGGGAACGCCACCGCGACTGCCGCTGCCTTCTTTGCCAGCAGTTTGGAGACCAGGCCGGGTCGCAGGTCGTACGACACCACGACGTACGGGATGTTCAGGCGGCGGGCGGCCCACGTCGCGGGAAAGCTCCCATAGCCACCGACATTCACCACGACCTTGGGCTGCAGCAGTCGCAGTGACCGCTTGGCTTCTCGCACGGCACGGAACAGCTTCGGCACGAACGCCAGGTTTCGCCGACTGATACTGCGCTGAAAGCCAACGACATCGAGAAACGTGCACGGATACCCGGTCGGCGGCAGCAGTCGCGTCTCTATCCCTCGCTGAGTTCCGATGTAATGAACCGAGCCAGTCGGATGTCCGGCGGCAACCAGCGCGTCAGCGATTGCCAACGCCGGCAGAACGTGGCCCGAGGTCCCGCCGCCGGTGACGACGGCGAACGTCTCGACGTCGGTCATCGCACGTTACGGGCGACGTTGAGCAACAAGCCGGTGGCCGTCAGTGTCACGAACAGCGAGCTACCCCCTGCCGAGAAGAACGGCAAGGTGAGGCCCGTGACAGGCATGAGGCCGGTGACACCGCCGACATTGATGAGCGTCTGCACGACCAACCAGCTGACGATGCCACCCGCCAGCAGCTGATGGAAGCGATCATGTGTCGCCATCGCCACCTGGACACCGGCGTACGCGAGGACCATGAATCCACCGAGCACAGCGATCACACCGATCATGCCCAGTTCCTCCGCAACGACGGCGAAGATGAAGTCGCTGTGCGCCAGCGGCAGGAACTCGCCGAGCTTGTTCTCGCCCCGGCCGACACCGGAGCCGGTGAAGCCACCCTGAGCCATCGCGATCATGGCCTGATAGGTCTGGTAGCTGAGGTGATCCTTGTGCGCCGCGATGTTCATGAACGCGGTGAACCGCGCTTCACGTCGAGGGCTGGAAATGACGAAGCCGAGCGCACCGACGGCGCCAACCGCACCGGCGGCCACCATCGGCAGCAGTGGCGCGCCGGCGATGAATGCAACGGCGAACACGATCGAGCCGAGCACGATCGCCGAGCCGAGATCGTTCTGCAACATGCACAGCAGTGAGCCAAGAACGGCCAGCCCGAGCACCGGCATGGTGGTTCGCCGTAGGTCGTGCATCTCGGTGTGTCGCTTCGCCAGCACATTGGCGCTGGCCAGTAGCACCGCCAATTTGAGAAACTCGCTCGGCTGGAAGCTGATCGGACCCAGAGCGACCCACGCGTTGGCACCATTGACCTGGTTGCCGATTCCGGGCATGAACGGCAACAGCATGAGCCCACATGTGGCGACGAGCGCAGGGTTCACGAGGCGGCGCCAGCGACGCGTCGGAACACGCATCGCGAACCACATACCGATGACGCCGAGCACGGCCCACATCAGCTGTCTGTTGAACAGACGCCACGGTGAATTGCCCTGATGGAACTGGCTGATAGAAGTGGCCGACAGCACCATGACCAGGCCGAGCATCGTGAAGATCGTCACGACCACCGCAATGATGTAGAACGCGGTCGGCGGCGGCGTGGCGGGGCGCGACACGTTGCGCTGCGTGGGGTGTCGACGCATTGCCTCCGCACGAGCGAGGGCTGCCCGCCGCCGATCGCCGATGAGTGTGGACGACGAGCTCACGCGGGGTCGCTCCTTGTGCCGGTCAGTGCCTGTACCAGTTGTTTGAAGTCGTCACCGCGCGCCGGGTATCCCCCACCCGGGTACCAGTCGAAACTCGCGCACGCCGGCGACAGCAGGACGACGTCGCCGGGCTCGGCCAACTCGCTGGCGAACTGCACGGCCTGCGCCATGGAAGTGGCCGTGCGCGTGGGACAGAATTCCTCGAATGGGCCGGTCACTTCGCCAGCCGCTCTGCCCAGTCCGACCACTGCCTTCACGTGCTCGTGCTCGCTGGCGAGGCTGGCCAGATCGAGACCTTTGTTGAGGCCACCGGCGAGCAGCACGACCTTGTCGAATGATCGAATTGCTGTCAGCGCGGCGTGGGGCGAGGTTGCCTTCGAATCGTTGAACCACTGCACGCCGTTGATGATCCCGAGCGGCTCGATGCGGTGTGGCGGGTGCTGGAACGTCGCCAACCCGCGTCGCACGTCCGCCGCCGTAGCGAGGCCCGTCTCGAGCACCAACGCCGCGGCAGCGAGCGCATTCGTCAGGTCGTGCGGCAGTGTGCGCGTCATGCCGGCGACAGCAGCGATGACCCCCTCCGGTCCGACGAGGTCGCCGGCCTCGATTCGATAGTCAGCGCCGGCCGCAGCGAACGTCCGGGTACGGCCGCCGGCTGCGCGTAAGTTGTCCATCACCGTCGGGTCGTCAGCCCAACCAATGGCAACGTCGGTCACCCGACGATGTGCCCACATCCGCGCCTTGGCCGCTTCGTAGGAGGACATCGAGGTGTGCCAATTCTGGTGATCCGGCGCGAGGTTGAGCCACACCGACGCTTCGGCACGAAACGACTGCAACCAGTTCAATCGGAAACTGCTGCACTCCACGACGAACACATCCACATCGTCGTCGAGTGCCGCCGCCAGCGGCACCTCGGTGTTGCCGACAGCGGCCACTCGGCGACCACCGGCCTCCAGGATGTGCGCAGTCAACAACGTGGTGGTCGTCTTGCCATCGGTCCCCGTGACGGCCAACATGGGTCGGGGGCCACCCGGGCGCTGCTGCTCCCACTCATAGGCAAGGTCGATCTCCGTGCGCAGCGGCGTGCCGGCGGCGAGTGCTGCCAGCACGACAGAATGAGTCTCGGGCACACCCGGTGCCGGGCACACCATGTCCGCGCCGGCCACCAACGCAGCAATCTCAACAGCCGTCGGCGACTCGATCAGTGTTACTCCGAGGGCGGCGGCGAGTTGTCGCTTCGCATCGGTGGCAGCGTCATCGGCGATCAGCAACTTCCAGCCGCGACGAGACAGTTGCCCCGCGAGCGCATCGCCTGCGAGCGCGATGCCATAGACCAGCGCAACACCACTCACAGGTTGTCAGTCACTCTCGTGAAGTCGGCGATGAACAGCGCCAAGGCACTGGCGACGCAGATCCCCGAGATGATCCAAAAGCGGATGATCACCGTGGTTTCGGGCCAACCGATCAGTTCGAAGTGGTGGTGAATCGGCGACATGCGGAACAGGCGCTTCTTGCGACCGGACGCCTTGAACACGCCCATCTGGATGGCAACAGAGCCGGCCTCCATCACGTTGATGCCGCAGATCAGGATGATCAGCAGTTGAGTGTTGGTGGTGATGGCCAGTAGTGCGAGTGCCGTGCCGATGGCAAGTGCTCCAACATCACCCATGAATATCCGCGCCGGTGCCGCGTTGAACCACAGAAACCCTGCGCAACCGCCGGCGAAGGCTGCCGCCAGTACCGCCAGGTCGAGTGGGTTGATGACTGCCCCATAGACGGCCGGGTTTCGGAACTCCCAGTAGGCAATGATCGTGAACGCCAGAAAGCCCATCATCGCTGAGCCACCCGCAAGGCCATCGAGCCCGTCGGTGACGTTGACCGCGTTGCTCGTGGCCCAGATCATCACGCCGGTGAGGACCACAAAAATGGGTACGGCCAGGTGCCAGCCCGGGAACGTGGCACGGGTGATGGACAGCGTCTGGCTGACGTTGGTGGACGACACCAACCACAGTGCGAGCAGCATCGACAAGCCGAGCGTGATGTAGCTCTTCTTCTTCCAGAAAATGCCACGGTTATGATGCTTGCGAACCTTGATGTAGTCGTCGAGGAAGCCGATGCCGGCCATCACGACGATGCCGACCCACATGATCATCGCCTGGTCGGAGAACGCCAGATTGGGTCGCAGGTGGGCAACCAGCCAGCCCGACGCAGCGGCGACCACGATGGCCAACCCACCCATCGTGGGAGTGCCCTGCTTGAGCATGTGGTGCTCTGGCCCATGGTCGTCCTTGCCGAGAATCGGCTGACCCGCCCCGCGAGCGCGGAAGAAATTGATGAGGTACCGCGTCCAGATGAGCGAGATGATCATCGCCGTCGCGCCCGCGATCATGACCGCGATCATTGTGTTGCCTCGATCATCGTGTGGTCTCCAAAAGCTCTCGTGCCACAGCGCGATCGTCGAAGGGAACGACGGTGCTGCCGACGGTTTGCGTGGTTTCGTGGCCCTTGCCGGCGATCACGACAACATCGCCCGCTCTTGCAATCTGAAATGCCAGTGAGAAGGCGCGGCGTCGGTCTGGTTCGGTCACAACACGCCCACGGTAGTCGCCAGCTACCCCCTGGACGATGGCATTGATGATCCCCATCGGGTCCTCTGATCGAGGGTTGTCGGACGTGACCACCACCCGATCAGCCAGTTCGGCAGCGACAGCGCCCATCTCCGGGCGCTTCTCGCGGTCACGATCGCCGCCGCATCCGAACACCGCAATCACATTGCCGTCACCCGCAGCGTTGCGCGCGGCGTTCAGCGCCTCGCGTAGGCCGTCCGGGGTGTGGGCGAAGTCGACGATCACATCGAAGTCCTGACCGGCGCTCACCGATTCGAATCGTCCTGGCACCGACGCCGCAGAGCACAGACCGGCAGCAATGACGTGTGCATCGAGGCCGATGACCGCGGCTGCGGTGGCCGCCGCGAGGCTGTTCATCGCGTTGAACGCACCACCGATCCCTACTCGTACCCGCTCGCCGCGCCAGGTGTACTCGTGCGAGGTGGGGGTCACCACCAGGTCGCGCACGTCGGTGCTCGCGAACGGCGTCATCGGAATGGGTGCAGCGTCGACGAGGATCTGGCCGTGCGGGTCGTCGATGTTCGCAATACCCTGCGCGCTGAGCAGAGGCGTGAACAGTGAAGCCTTCGCTGCGAAATACCGCTCGACGGTGCCGTGCAGGTCGAGGTGATCACGGCCGAGGTTGGTGAAGACCGCGAGCGCGAATCGAGTGCCACCCACCCGGTGCAGCGCGAGAGCGTGTGAGGACACTTCCATCACCACCGCGGTACAGCCGGCACTGACGAATGCCGCCAACTGAGCATGCAACTCGGGAGCCTCGGGCGTCGTGTACTTGCCCGTGAGCGTGCCGATGACGCCAGTCGAAATGCCCGCGGACGTCAAGATCGCAGCGAGCAGGCTCGTGGTGGTCGTCTTACCGTTCGTGCCGGTGATTCCGACAATGGTCAGCGCCCGCGATGGGTGGCCGAAGAACGCCGATGCGATCGGCCCCATCGCCGCTCGAGTGTCGGCGACGAGTACCTGCGCGACATCGAGATCCAAAAGATGATCGACCAGCAGCGCAGCAGCGCCGGCTTCGACTGCGGCGGCAGCGAACGCATGACCGTCGCTGTTCGCGCCGCGCAGACAGCAGAACAACACCCCCGGCTGCACCGAACGCGAGTCATGGACCACGCCGGTGATCCGACGCTCACTGGCGCCGCGCACGTCGGCGTCGACGAGCCCGGCGTCGGCAATCAGCTCACCGAGCAACCATGTCACCTGGGTCACCCCGCCGAGCAGCCGGTGTCGCCGGGATTCGGCGTGATGCGGAGCTCATGAATCGCAGCCGTTGCGATTGTCGCGAACAGCGGTGCCGCCGCCTTGCCACCGAAGCGGTCGTTGGAGGTGGGGTCCGGCTCGTCGATCGTCACGAGAATGGTGACCTTGGGTGCATCAGCCGGGAAGAAACCGACGAACGACGCCCGGTATGCCCGGTTGCCGGCTTCGCCGTAGCCGCCGCCTTCCTGCGTCTTGTAGGCGGTACCGGTCTTGCCGGCGACAGAAATATCGGGAATACGGGCATCCTTGCCCGTCCCGTGCGGGTCGCAGACAACGTCTTTCATCATGTCGGTCATCGTCGCTGCGGTCGACGGCTGAATCACCACATGGGTCGCCGATGGGGCCGCATTCACCACCTCGCCGTCAGCACCGATGGTCGCCGCAACAAGCTTCGGTGCGACGTACACGCCACCATTGGCAACAGTGTTGACGGCGGCGGCCAACTGCAGCGCAGTGACGGAGTAGCCGTAGCCATAGCTGTGCGATTGCCTCTCGGTTCCCTGCCATTCGGAGGCCGGCTTGAAGAGCCCCGCGCTCTCGTCGGGCAGGTCGAGGGCAGTCTTCTGACCGAATCCGAACGATTCGAGGTAGCTACCGAAGCGCTCGGTACCGACTTCGTCGGTCAACAGCAGCGTGCCGATGTTGGACGAATGAACGATGATCTCGCGCAGCGACATCGGCTGAGTGTTGTGCGGCTCAGCGTCGTTGATCGTGTGCTCCCACTGCGTACCGCGGTCGTAGACGATCCGGCCGGGTACGTCGATCACCGTGTCCGGTGTCGCCACACCCGTGTCGACCACCGATGAAAGGCTGAACACCTTGGCCACCGAGCCGGGCTCGAACGGCTCCACGGCAGCGAGGTTCGCGGAGGTCACAGCGACCACGCCATCGTCTCCGCGACTGACGTTGGCAACGGCGTAGATCTCGCCGGTGGCGGTGTCCATGACGACAACTGCACCACCCTTGGCCTTGAGGTCCGTCACGCGGGTGATCAGCGCTTGCTCGACCTGGAACTGCAGCGACCGGTCCAGCGTGAGGATGATGTCATCACCCGGAATCGGGTCAGTGGTAGTTGCACCCGAACCCGGAATCGAACGGCCCTTCGCGTCGTGTTCACGTACCCGTTCACCATCAACGCCTGTCAGTTCGGCGTTGTAGCGCATCTCCAGGCCAGCGGTGCCGATGCCATCGATATCGGTGCGTCCGAGCAGGCTACGACCGACCTCGCCGCTGGGCATGATGCGCTTGTCCTCACGCAACACGTCGATGCCGCTGAGGTCCAAGGCAATGACCGAATTGGCGAGATCATCGTCGATCTGACGCGCGATGTACACGAAGCTCTTGTCCTTGGCGGTGAAGGCGGCGAGCAGCGACTGTTGCTTCTCGGGCGTCAATTGCAGCATGTTGCCCAGTAGCGACGCCACACCGGACGGGTCGGTGACCAACTTGGGGTTGGCGATGAGGGTGCTACTGGGAACGCTCATCACCAGCTCGCCGCCGTCGCGAGCGAAGATCGTGCCACGCGGTGCATGAAGGACGGCTTCCGACACACGTTGCGCCTTGCCCGCTGCCACCAGTGAATCGGATCCCGCTGTTTGCAAGAAGGCAACGCGGGCGACCACCGCCACGAAGAGCAGCACGCTGATCACGAAAACTGCGACGAGACGCCGACGGGTGTTGCCGGCGCGAAACGTCAAGTTGATGCCTGCCGGTTGGGTGGTTCGCCTCGGTCGTTTGGTCGACCTGACCCTCTTCTGCATCGGCCGTGCAGAACGCTCGTGTGGCCGACGGCCTCGATCGACGGGCTCGTGACCCCGGACCTTGGAAGTCGCTGTCACCGCACGGGCGCGCTTGGGCTGCGCCCTCGCCGCACTTGCCTTCTTGGTGGCCGTCGGCTCACGCCGGGCATGCGACCGTGGGGGCGCCACTGTCTCGCCGCGACGAGAGCGCGGGTCGCTGGTGACCGCCCGAGCGCTGCCACCGGAGGTGGCCGAGGTGTGGCGTCGACGAGTGTCCGTGATCATGGTGTGCCACCCGCTTCGGCTTTCACGTTGGCGTACTGCTGGAACTCCTCGTCGATCGACGCCGCGCTGTCGTGCGAGGCATCAGCACCACTGCGCTGCACGTCGGCAACCACATCGGCATCCAACTGGACGAACTTCGTCTGGGTGGCCGGAACCATCCCCAGCTTGACAGCCTCTTCGGACAGTCGCCCCGGCGAACGCAACTCGGCCCGCTCACGGCGCAACACGTCATAGGTCTCGTGCGCGGTGCGAATATCGCGATCCTGCGTGTCGAGCGTGAGCTGACGACGGGCCAGCTGTGTCTGGAACGCGGCGGCACCCAGCATCAACCCGAACACCACCGCACAGCCCGCCGCGATGAGGCGAGCCGTACGACGCTGACGGGGAACCACGGCCAACTGTGGACGCGGCGTGATATCGGCGACAGCGGCAGTGCGCTTCACCATCACTCGCGCCTCAGCCGCGCCACCGCCGTGGACCCTGCTGCGTACTGTTGTCACCCGCTCATTGCGAGCTGCCATTGCCATGTCGTGTACCTCTGTCCTGCCTGCTGTCCGCCGTGGATGTTCTGAATCAGCGCCAGCCGCGTGTGGGTGTGTCGACGATCCGTTCGACCACTCGCAACCGCGCGCTGGCCGCTCGCCGATTGGTGCTCTGCTCGCTCTTCGACGGTGTCTTGGCGACACCACGCACCAGGCGCACCGTCTGCACCGCGTCGCACACGCACGGCAGCTCAGGGGGGCACAGACAATCTCCGGTCGCCGCTGACCGCATCTTTTCCTTCACGATCCGATCCTCACCCGAGTGGTACGAGAGCACCGCCACGCGACCCCCGGGCGCCGTACGACTCATCGCTGCATCGAGCGCAGTCGGCAGCGCTTCGAGCTCACCGTTGACCTCGATACGGATGGCCTGGAAGGTTCGTTTCGCCGGATGGCCACCGGTGCGACGTGCCGGTGCTGGAATCGCCGACACCACCACCTCGGCAAGATGCGCTGTCGTCTGGATGGGCCGGGCGGCGACGATCGCCGCCGCGATCCTGCGGGAGAATCGCTCGTCGCCGTACTGCTGGAGCACGCGGGCGAGCTGGTCGGACGGGTAACCGTTGACGACATCAGCGGCAGACCACGGTTGTGTCTGGTCCATACGCATGTCCAGCGGTGCATCGTTGCGATAGCTGAATCCACGCTCTGCGACGTCGAGCTGCGGCGAGCTGACGCCGAGGTCGAAGAGGGCACCGGACAGGGATTCGATGGAGATTGCTTCCATTGCTTCTTCGAGGCGATCGAACCGGCAGTGATACACACGTACACGATCATCGAAGCGAGCAAGCCGGGCTTGCGCAGCGGCAAGTGCGTGTTCGTCGCGATCGATACCAAGGACATTCACGTGGGGCCACCGTTCGAGCAGTTGCTCGGCGTGACCACCTCCGCCCAGTGTGGCGTCAAGCACGAACCCGGGTGGCACATGCTCGAAGAGGGCCACGATCTCGTGGACCATCACCGGCAGGTGGTGGAAGGGTGCGTCACTCATCGCGTACTGACCTGAGTCGTCCGTCCATCTGCAGCCCTCCGGTTCGCGAGTGCCGCCGGGATGTCTCCCCGGTCGTGCGAACGGAAGCGGGCGGAAGTGGGCTGTCCATCGTGCTGGCCGGAAGGCTGCAGATGGGCGGAAGATCGTGATTGATCGGTGTCGGTGATGTCGTGTGCGTGGCCTGTTCGTGTACTGCCTCATCCTCCTCTGCTGTTGTCGTGATGTGTCGGTCGTGACGTGTTCGGATCACTCTCTGCCGGCCAGTTCTGGACCGGTGAGCTGCGTGGTGCCGTGGTCGTCGATGAGCGCGAAGCGTTGCGGCGACCACAACTCGAGACGGTCGAAGCTGCCGGCAACCGTGACGGGCTCACCAAGGGCGAGCTCGGCGTAGTTTCGGAGCTGCTCGTCGAGGTTGACGCGACCCTGCTTGTCGAGCGATACAAGAATTGCGGAGGAGGCCAGGGCACGAAGCTGGTTGCGACTGACCTCGCCGAGGCGGACGCGGGCCGCCATCGTCGCAGCCTCATCCTCGAACGTGGCTGACGGTACGACCGTGACGCACTTGTCCTGGCCCTTGGCCAAGTAGCAGTGCTCGCCGAGACGATCGCGGAAGGTTGCGGGCATCGCGAGGCGGCCCTTGTCGTCGAGCTGACGTTCGAACGCACCGACGAACAGCATTTTGCGACACCACCTCTCGTTGACTCAGCACCTGCCTGTGAGACTGCAGATCACGGCGGCGCACGCCCGAGATCCCCACAAGCCCCCATTCTGGCCCCCATAGTCCGCCAGAGTCAACCACATACCCCCATTTCGCGCCACCAATCGCCAAAAATCCCTCGGTTTCCCCAACGCAGGCTCGAATTCTCAACACCTGGGTGACATTTTCGACCAGCGTCTCGCCCGGACAGCTGCCATGAACGCGGTCAGAGGGTGGGCAAAACGGCCTGCAGTGACGCGCTCAGAACGTCACCGTCGACGCCAACGGGTCGCGTCACCGCCGCGAGCATCGCCGCCGAGGGACGCGGCGCGGCGACAAGAGCGGCGGCAAGTTCGGGGCGCCAACGCAGATGACACATCGATTGGAATCTCGCGAACTCGCGCGTGCGTCGCTGAGAGATACCCACGAGCTTGGAGCCACCCGCCATCACCTCGCCCGTTCCCACACCGGCGAAACACACCTGCCGCGACCAGGGCGTGGTGATCAGCCCCTCGCGGTGCACCTCACCCGCCACACCCGATGCTGCAAGTGCCCGCTGCCACAGTTCACCGACCCAGACCATCGCCTGCGCAACATCTGCGAGCCACAACGCATCGTCGGCCGGGAGCACCAGATCGAGCCACAGGAACTCGCCAGGTATCAGCAGGACCGCTCCCCCACCACTACGCCTGCGAACGACATCGACCCTCAAAGCACGTGCGACCCGCTCGTCGACATCGCGGTCGGGCTGTGCCGACCCGAGGGCCAGGGTGGGCCGCTCCACGGTATGGAACGTCGCTGAGCGACGTGGAAAGGGATTCGTCGAGTGGAATACGCCCGCGTCTCCGTGCGAGTGCGCCATCAACCAGTCACCGGCCATCGGATGGAGCGTACGCCGACGCGGCTTCGTGACCCATTAGCTGGCGCGGGCCAAGTAGGGCTTCCACTCCTCAGGGACCAGAGTGACGGCAGCGGCAACCCAGGCCTGCTCACGCGGAGCACGCGGCGGGCGAGCCAACCGCATCCCAGCCTCTGCAGGCGTGCGGTCCCGCTTGCGCAGGTTGCACGGCCGGCAGGCCGCGGCCACGTTCTCCCATGTGTGCTGACCGCCACGAGAACGCGGCACCACGTGGTCGAGTGAATCGGCGAACCCGCCACAGTACTGGCAGGAGTAGTTGTCGCGGGCGAACAGGGCCCGCCGCGACATCGCTGTACGGCGGGCGTAGGGCACCTTCACGACGTACCGCAGCCGCACCACCGACGGGCTGGGGATGGCCAGCCGCTCGGAATGCAGCATGCTGCCGTCATCGGCAATGAGGTCAGCCTTGTCGGCAAGGACGAGGCACACTGCCCGGAAGGCTGGCACGACGGAGAGCGGCTCGTAGGTGGCATTCAACACGAGTGCGCTTCTCATAGGGCCGGAACCTAGCGAACTTGCCGTAGCAAAGTTCGTCGGTTATTCAGCAACGCCTGTGGTAGCAGCCTGCACAGGCGGCTGGGCCTCATGAGGCGGCAGCATCGTGGCGTCGACACCATGCGAGGTAGTTCAGCACATCGACGGGCTCGATGCGATGATCTGCACTGCCGTATTGCGTCACCATCCGAAACGTGACGTAGTCGGCGCTCGGCACCGGCAGGAACGGACGGTGCTTCCACCAGCTTCGCGGCGTCGTGCGCCGCCACTGTCGCAGTGCTGTACCCCACAATCGTGGACGGCCCACAACAGCGACGACAACCGTCGCCACGCCCCTGGCGTCAGCCGCCTTGCTCACACGCGGGGCTCCTTGGGCAGACCCAACACCATCTCACCGATGATGTTGCGCTGCACCTGCGACGAGCCGGCGTAGATGGTTCCCGCGCGGGCGTTGAGGAAGGTACCGACCCAGCTCCAGGTGCTGTTCGGTGCTCCCGCATCGTCTGCGCTGAACGCGCTGGATGGGCGGCGACCGGTCGGCGTCATCGCCTCGGCGCCGATGATGTCGACGGCGAGCTCGGTGATCTCCTTGTGGTATTCGCTCCAGTAGAGCTTCGAAATCGCAGCATCAGGGCCCGGGTGATGACCGGCCAGGAACTGCGTGAGGACGCGCATGCCGTTGAAGCGCATGATCTGCACCTTGGCGTAGCACTGCGCCAGACGCTGGCGGATGACGGGGTCGTCAGCGACGCCGTACTCCTTGGCCAGCAGTAGCAGCCGGTCCACCTCGGCCTGGAAGCGGATGGGCCCGGTCGCGGCGGCCTCGCCGCGTTCGAAACCGAGCAGCGTCATGGCGACGGCCCAGCCATTGTTGAGCCCGCCGATCACCTCGCCCTTCGGGGCCGTGGCATCGGTGTAGAAGACCTCGTTGAACTCGCTCTCGCCGCTGATCATGCGAATCGGGCGAACCTCGATGCCCGGCTGACGCATGTCCACCAGGATGAACGAGATGCCCTTGTGTCGTGGCGCATCCGGATCGGTGCGGGCGAGGGTGAAAATGTGGTCGGCGAGGTGACCGGCACTGGTCCAGATCTTTTGACCGTTCAGAATCCACTGGTCACCGTCGAGCTGGGCCTTGAGCCCCAGGTTGCTGAGATCGCTACCGGCGTTGGGCTCGCTGTAGCCCTGACACCAGACGTCGTCGCCACTGAGGATGCGCGGCAGGTAGTACGCCTTCTGCTCGTCGGTGCCCCACTGCAGCAGTGTGTTGCCCAGCATCTGGATACCGAACACGTCGTTGGGACCACCGGTGGGCACGCCCGCCTTGGCGAATTCCTCGCCGATGATGACCTGCTCGAGCGCTGACAGCCCACCGCCGCCATAGGCCACCGGCCAGCCCGGTGCAAGGTATCCGGCGCTGTACAGCGTCGTGCGCCATTCGGTGACGAAGTCGACCAGTTCTTGGCCGTCGAGCTTGCCCATGCCGCCCCAGTTGGAGGGCAGCTTCTCGACGAGGAAGGCGTGAACCTTGTCGCGGTAGGCCTCTGCGTCTGCGGTGTACTTCGGATGCATTCCGAGATGTTACCGGTCGGTACGGGCAAGGGCAGCAGCGCCCACGAGTGGGGCCAGTTGGCCGAGGCCGGCGGGCACCACCTTGAAGCCCTGCATGAACACGAGGCGAGCACGTTGATCGAGCTCCGACTGCGCTGCGCCGAAGAACGGTTCACCGAACCCGAGGGCGACAGAACCGCCGATGACGGCCAATTTCAGGTCGCAAATGGCTCCGAGCGAGGCCAACGCCCGACCGGTGAGGATGCCGGTCCGCTCGACGATGCTCTGCGTCGCACGCTGTGGTGGGCGGCCGGTCTCTTCCTCGATCGCCCGTCCGCCGCAGTACGCCTCCATGCAGCCTTTGCCGCCACACGAACAATTGCGTCCATCCGGCTCGACGACGATGTGACCGATGTGACCGGCGTTGCCCAGTCGCCCCGCCAGCAACCGGCCGCCGCTGACGATGCCACCACCGACACCAGCACCCATCACCACCGCAGCGAAGTTGTCGACGCTGACAGCAGCCCCGCACCAGGCCTCGCCAAGGGCTACGGCTTTGGCGTTGTTGTCGACCACGGTCGGCAACTGCGTGAGGGCCTCGACTTCAGCTGCAAGTGCAAACGACTTCCAGGTCGGGATGTGCAGTGGGGAGACCGACCGATCAACCGGGTTCATCGGCCCGCCACACCCCACGCCACAACCGACAGGACGTGTCGGAGCGGCTGCCATCACGCGCAGCACCAGGCGCGAGAGCGCAGCCCAGACGTCGCGCGGCGGTGTCGCAATTCGGTCGCGCACGAGCACATCGCCGGTCTCGCTGACGATGGCCGCGGCCAACTTGGCCCCTCCGACATCGATGGCGAGGTAGCAGATACTCACGGAGACGACGGTAGCGGGCCGCCCGCAGCCTGCGGTGGCGCGGTGCAACTTGCCGCTCCTGAACGCCAACCACGTGCGAGTCGGTCTACCCTTCCTGCCGTGACGGCAGCCCCCACCGACTACACCTCCAGTTCCGGCCCCTCCGCCGAGTCAGCGAGCCGGCCCTCACCGACTTTTGCGCAGCTCTTCGACGCGATCGCGGGCAACGTGTCGACGGTCGTACACGGCAAGCGCGACGCCGTCGAACTGGCGGTCATGTGTTTGCTCGCCGAGGGGCATCTCCTCATCGAAGATGTGCCGGGCGTCGGCAAGACCAGCCTGGCCAAGGCGCTTGCCGCATCGATCGACTGCACGTGGAAGCGGGTGCAGTTCACGCCTGACCTGCTTCCTACCGACCTCGTCGGCGTCAGCATCTTCCAGCGTGCGACCGAGAGCTTCGTGTTCCAACCGGGGCCACTTTTCGCCAACATCGTGCTCGCCGACGAGATCAACCGTGCCTCTCCCAAGACGCAGTCCGCTCTGCTCGAGGCCATGGAAGAGCGCCAGGTCAGCGCCGACGGCGTCAGTCACCGGCTGCCCAACCCTTTTATGGTGGCCGCCACCCAGAACCCTGTCGAGCAGGAGGGCACCTACCGGCTGCCCGAGAGTCAGCTCGACCGCTTTCTGATGCGGCTGTCACTCGGCTACCCGGGCCGTGAGGCCGAGTTGGCGATTCTCGACTCGAATGGCGCTGCCGACGCGCATTGCTGCTCCTGCAATCATGAGCGCTGGGTTCATGATTT
>DAORTY010000066.1:0-18904 GCA_035432905.1 Ilumatobacteraceae bacterium
CGACCTCGCTCTCCGCGTAGTCGAGGTAATACGTGACCAGCTTGCGAGGGGGCACAGATTGGCGCAAGGTTTGCACGACCGCGTAGAAGCGCAGGTCGTCACGGTGATGGTGTGATCGATTTCCACTCTTGAAGTCGACGATCAGCAGCCTGCTCTCGCGGCCGGACGGTTTGCCGACTTGCAGGTCGACCTTGCCGGACATCTCGATGGTGCCCGGCGGACGCCATTTTGCCGCCGCCTCGAGGACGGGCTGGGCGGCCAATGGAAGCGGAGGGAAGTCCTGCAGGAACTTGGTGGTGCGGTCGACGGCTCGGCTGCGCAGCTCTGCCCAGTCGGCGTCGGACAGCCCGGCGACGAACGAGCCGCGGGCATCTGCTTGGTCCGCCAAACGGGCCAGCGCCTCGTCGACCACCTGCGCCGGCGCTGCCTCTCCGCGCCAGTTGAGCGCCAACTCGATGGCCTTGTGCGCCACGAAACCGGCTGCGGAGGCTGGACGCCACTCGAAGTCGTCGGGCTGCAGGTGCAGTACCTCGCACCCATGCACCCTGGCGAGAAAGCTCTTGCTGACCCACAGCGTCTCGCCACCCATGCGGCCAGACAGCTCGGCGACGGCCTGAGTCGCCTCATCGATGAGCCCGGCCACGAAGGCCGGGTCGAACACCACCGGCTCGTCGCTGCGCCGCATGAGCGACAGAGTCTTCTCTTGAGCAGGCGTCAGCGACGGCGCGATGGGTTCTTCCACGGCTCGAACACTACTGGTGGGGTGTCACGGGGATCCGTGTCACACCCTTCTGGCACCATCGTGTCATGGCTATCAATCAGTCCGCGCTCGACTTCGCACACGCCGCCCGGCTCCTCGGGCGCGAAGCGCGTCGCCGCGGCCTGGTCGCGCCCAGCTATCGCAGCCCCCCGCGGATTATCGGCGTACAGCGCTCGCTGCGTCGCTCCCCGAAGGGTGGGGCCACCGTCGCGGTGCAGCTGAAGGGTCGCCCGTGGCTGGCGGTGCTGGGCGACATGATCGAGGGTGTCGTGGTCGCCAACGGCCTGCTGCCGCCGCACGCAGACCGGCTACGAAACGATCTGTGGCAGGCGGTCGGCGCCCAGCCGGCTCAGACACAGCCCACTCGTGCGAATGCCGCGTGACATGGACCTGAAGGTGGAAGCGACGGCTACTGCGGTAGGTACACGTAGAGCACCACGGTCTGTCCCGGCGGCACCGACGCTTTGGCGCTGCTCAGGTCGTCGGTGTCGAACGCGGCGGGGCCCATCACGATCACCACCAGCAGGTCGCCCTCGGGCGTGAAGTAGCCCGTCTCGATGGTGTCAGCGATACCGAGGTCCTGGTTGCCGGCTGTTTGAAGGCCGACATCATTCAGAACTTTCTCGAACGCGTCCGAAGCCTCCTGCGCGGTGAGCGACGTGGTGCGCGTTTGTCCGTAACCCAGCGATTCGGTGAGACCCAGCGCGGCACTGACCGCGGGCAGCGCAACCACGTCACTGAACTCGTCGGGGAAGTCGAGGTTGCTCCACCACACCGGCGCCTCGACGTCCGGGTCCGGGTCACACACGGTGCCGTCATCCGGCAGGGTGAGATCAGCGAGCAGGGCCGCCTCGATGTCGGTCACACAGACGCTCGCCAGCAGTTGGCCGTGGCCCTCGCCAGTGAAGGTGACCATGCGCGCATTCGGGCCGAGTTCAGCGGTCATCTCCTGCGCCCAACGAATTGGTGTGGCCGGGTCGTTGGTGCCGCCGACCACCACGATCGGGCCGGCGCCGTCGTACTTCAACTGGACGACCTCCGTCGGGCCGGTCAGCTCGTCACATTCGTTGCCGTCGACATCTTGGAGGTCTTCGAGCGTGACATCGGCGCCGAAACGCGGTGCCTGCGCCTTGATCTTCGCCAGCAGTGCTGCTGGATCATCGGGTGGGGGAGTGGAGATGCCGCTGGCGCACGAAATGATGCCGATCGATTGGAACAGCGTGTTGAACGTGCCGTCCTCGTTGCGTCCGTTGTAGTTGTCGGCCAGCGCGAACATTGCCGCGGGGTCGCCCGCCTTGGCCGAGGCCAGAGCGGCGGCCAGAACCGGCCAGTCGCTCTTCGAGTACAGAGCCGCTGTCGTGGCCCTGTCCAGCACGCTCTGGTTGCCCTCGCGTCCGTCCTTGGCAACCACCGGGGTTTCGTCGAGTTGAAGACGTAGTGCGTCCCATGCAGCGCCCACGTCCGGCGCGTTGAACGCGCACGCCGTGTCGTCCTGGCACCAGGTCGCCCAGTCGTTGAAGGCGCCTTCGAAGCCGACCAGCTGAGTGAGGTACTGCTCGTCGACCGTGTCGCCATTGGGCTCGTAGGCGCTGTCGAGCACCATTGCCCGCACCCGGTTGGGGAACAGTGTGGCGTAGACGCCACCGAGGTAGGTGCCGTAGGAAATGCCGAGGAATGTCATCTGCTCGTCGCCCAAGCCGGCACGGATTGCGTCCATGTCGCGCGCCGTGTTGGCAGTGGAATAGAACTTCAGCGTGTCGCCATAGTTCGCCTTGCAGCCGTCGACGAAACCCTGATCGGCCTCGTCCAGTAGCGCTTGCTCCTCTGGCGTGTCGGGCGTGTCGTCGAGATAGAGGTGGGCGTCTTGGAACGCATCGTCGACACATTTGATACCGCCGCTGCGGTCGACGCCACGAGGGTCGAAGCCGACGATGTCGAAGTGTGTGAGGCCCAGTTCGCTCTGGATCACACCACCGCTGGCGGCGATGGGGTCGAAGCCCGAGCCTCCTGGCCCACCGGGGTTGAACAGCACTGCACCCTGGCGGTCGTCTGTGGCGGGTGCTCGTACCAGCGCGAGGTCGAGCCTCTCGCCGCTCGGATTGTCGTAGTCGAGCGGAACGGTCAGCGTGGCGCATTCCAGAGTGGGGTCGTCGGCGGCGTCATCTGTGCACGTGCCCCAATCGATGGTGCCAGTTTGCACCGGGTCAGTCGTAGGTGCGTCGGTGGTGCCCGGTGTGGTGTCGCCGGTGGCGATCGTCTCCGGCGTGGAGTCGCTGGTGACCGTCGTTCGTTCTTTGACGGCCACGCCGCTGCCGCTGCTGCAGCTGGCGGCCAGAACCGCCACGGCCGCAACGATGATGACCAGTACCTGACGTCTCGCTCGCATGGCCTCACGGTAGTGGGTGCTCGCCCGGCGGCCACGGCAGGCGAGCGTCGCAGCATCCGGCCGATGTTTGGTCAACCGATGACGCTCAATTAGTCATCGTCTGACTAATATAGTGAACCATGCGTCCAACACCTCGATTCTTCCTCACGTCGATCGCCCTGCTGGGCTTCGTCGGTGCCGCCTGCAGCTCCGACGACGTCAAGCCCTCGGACGCGTCGGCGTCGACGACCGGCGATGTCACCGTCTTCGCGGCAGCGTCGTTGACCGCAGCGTTCACCGAACTCGGCGACGCGTTCATGGTGGAGTACCCAGACGCAAAGGTGACGTTCAACTTCGCCGCGTCGTCCGAACTGGTGACGCAGATCGGAGAGGGTGCCCCGGCCGATGTGTTCGCATCCGCTGACACGAGCAACATGGCCAAGCTGACCGACGCTGGCAACAACGCCAGCGAGCCGGAGGTCTTCGCGACCAACCTGCTGGAGATCATCGTCGGGCCCGGCAACCCGAAGGGGATCACCGGTGTGGCTGACCTGGCCGACGAGAATCTGATCGTGGTCATTTGCTCTCCCGAAGTTCCGTGCGGCAAGTACGCCGCGCAGATCTTCGACACCGCCGCCGTCACCGTCACCCCGAAATCGCTGGAAGAGAATGTGAAGGCAGTGGTCAGCAAGGTGACGCTGGGTGAGGCCGACGCCGGCATCGTCTACCGGACCGATGTCACTGCCGCCGGCGACAAGGCTGCCGGCGTCGAGATTCCCGCCGACATCAACGTGATCGCCCAGTACCCGATCGCAGTCACCAAGGAAGCGGCGAACCCCAAGGGTGCGCAGGCCTTCATCGACTTCGTCAATAGCGGGCAGGGTCAGAAGATTCTGGCCTCGTACGGCTTCCTGGCACCATGAGCCCAAGCCGGCGCCGGGGCAGGCGCGTCAGTCTGCCCGCCCCGGTGCTGGTGCTCGCCGTCGTGGCGGTCGTGTTCTTCGCGCTGCCGCTCATCGGGTTGCTGTGGAGAGCACCGTGGTCAAATGCCTGGAGCTATCTCACCGACGACAACGCGCTCACCGCGTTGCGACTGTCGTTGATCTGTTCGCTGTGGGCGACCTTGCTCTCGGTCGTGTTCGGGGTTCCCCTGGCATGGTTGCTCGCTCGTGTCGAGTTCCGCGGGCGAGCAGCGGTACGGGCATTGTGCACATTGTCGATGGTGCTGCCGCCGGTGGTCGGTGGTGTCGCGTTGTTCTTCGCGTTGGGCCGCCGAGGGCTGGTCGGGCAGTACCTCGACCGATGGTTCGACTTGCGCCTCCCGTTCACCACCGCTGGTGTGGTGGTCGCCCAGACGTTCGTGGCGATGCCGTTCCTGGTGATCACCGTGGAGGCAGCGCTGCGCCAGCTCGACCTTCGCACGGAAGACGCGTCGCGCACGCTCGGTGCGTCGCGTTGGTACACGTTTCGACGGGTGACACTGCCGGCCATCCGCCCTGCGCTCGTGGCCGGCGCTGTGCTCGCGTGGGCCCGCGCCCTCGGTGAATTCGGGGCGACCATCACCTTCGCAGGAAACTTCCCGGGTACCACGCAGACAATGCCGCTGGCTGTGTACCTGGCACTGGAGACCAATCCTGAGGAGGCGATCATGCTGGCGCTGGTGTTGATCGCGATCTCGTTCGCAGTGCTCGTCGGCCTGCGCGACCGCTGGTTCGGTCGCCGCGACCAATCAGCCACGAGGGAGCTCGCATGACGCTCTCGGCTTCGCTTTCGCTGCGGGTGGGCACGCTCGACCTGCAGGCCGACCTCGAGGTGAGGCCGGGTGAGCTACTCGCTCTGCTCGGCCCCAACGGTGCGGGCAAGAGCACATTGCTGCGCTGCCTCGCCGGGCTCGCACCCATCGATGAGGGCCGCATCGTGATCGACGACGACGTGGTCGACCAGCCCGCCTCCGACACATTCGTGGAGCCGGAGCAGCGGCCGATCGGGTTCGTCTTCCAGAACTATCTGCTGTTCGAGAACATGACCGTGTTGGAGAATGTGGCCTACGGGTTGCGTGCGCGCAAGACACCCAAGGCTGCCGCCCGGGTTACGGCGCAACAGTGGCTCGAGCGTGTTGGCCTTGCCGAGTACGCGGACCAGCGGCCGCGTGCGTTGTCCGGTGGCCAGGCGCAGCGAGCGGCGCTCGCACGAGCGCTGGCGACCAATCCCAGGGTCCTGTTGTTGGACGAACCGCTGGCGGCGCTCGATGCCGGCACACGCAGCAGCGTCCGGCGCGACCTGCGTCACCACCTGGAATCGTTCGAGGGCATGCGCATTCTCGTCACTCATGACCCCGTCGATGCATATGCGCTCGCCGACCGGGTCGCGATCCTGGACGCAGGTCGCATCGTGCAAGTCGGCACGTTGGCGGAGGTGACCGCACATCCGCGGTCGCGATACGTCGCCGACCTGGTCGGCGTCAACCTGGTCACCGGTGTCGTGAACGAGGGCGTGCTCACCACTGAGGCTGGCGCCCACGTCGTCATCGCCGACGCGCTGCCCGGGCCGTCGTTCGCGGTGATCCGACCACCGTCGATTTCCCTGGTCCGCGAGCCGTTTGCCGGTTCCAGCGCTCGGAACACGTGGGCAGGAACCATCACCGACGTCGATCGCCTGGGTGACCGCGTCCGCGTCGGCATCGAGGGTCAGCTGCCGCTCACCGCGGAGATCACCGTGGCTGCCCTGGATGCGCTGCAGCTGCGGCCCGGCGACGAGATTCACGCCTCGGTGAAGGCCACCGACATCGAGGTCTACCCGGCATGACGGTCTCTGAGCTGCGACCATGGTGAACGTGGCGCGAACCAACGATCAACTCCTGCTCGGTGAATGGGCGTGTCTCGGCATTCTCTACCCGACACCGACGCATGGATTCGCGATCGCCGCGCGGCTGAAACCGGACGGCGATGTTGGTCGTGTCTGGTCGCTGTCGCGGGCATTGACGTACCGCTCGCTCGACCAGTTGGCTGGGCGCGGCTACCTGCAGCCGGTCGGCCAGGAACCCGGGCTCGCCGGCGGGAATCGCACCATCCTTGCGGCGACCCGCACGGGACGCGCCCAACTTCGCAAGTGGCTGGCCACACCGGTGACCCATCTTCGAGACGTGCGCAGCGAACTACTGCTGAAGCTGATCATCGCCGACATCTGCGCCATCGACATCACCCGCATGCTCGCTGCTCAGCATGCCCACATCGCGGAGATGGTCACCGGACTTGCGCGCAATATCGACGCAGACCCCAGTGACGTGGTCGCTCTGTTGCGAATCGAGTCGGCGACTGCTGTGCAGCGCTTTCTGGAGCGTCTGCCCCCAGCGCGCTGAGGGCGACGTGGTCAGACCGCTCGGCCGAGGAACTTCAGGAACTCGGTCTGCAGGTCGTCGCCTTCGGCGGCCTCCACCTTCGGACCGAACATGCCGGGGCTGCGGAGCATTGCGTCCATCGGCTTGAGGCCCGAGTAGGCACCTTCGACTGCGGCGGCACTGATCTGCTCGTCGCCACCGACTGCGCGGGCGAGATCCCAGGTGTGCACCAGCATGTCGGTGGAGACGAAGCGGCCGATGACCTGCGCCGCCGGCATCGGGCCGAACGGCCCGGCGATGTTGGTGCTGAGGTCGTGGCTGTTGATGGCGTCGAGCAGTGTGGTGCGCGCCGCGTTCCACGTCGCGACGGGCTGCGTCGCGTCGGGAGTGACGGCCTCGGTACCGGTGAGGCCGGCGGTGATGCCGTTCATGTTGGTGGTGATGTGGCTGACGATGTCGGCGGCGGTCCAGCCGTCACACGGTGCTGCATTGCCCCAGCTGTCGGCCGGTGCAGCCTGCACGCGGGCATCGAAGTCGTTGACGAGGGCGGTGAAACGCTGGATCACTTCTTGGCTCATGGGGCCTGACGGTACACGAGTTGCGTCAGGCACCGGCCAGCCGGGTTACGCGCTCGCTGCGGCTCGGGGGAAGACTCGCAGGAAGTTGCCCGAGTTGAACTTGTCGCTCACCGAACGTGGCATCCGCGCCAGGCTTGCCTCGAAGCGGGCGATGGGGTCGCGGCCACCCTCTGTGTGCGGGTAGTCGCTGGAGAACAGGTACAGCTCGTCGTTCGATTGTTCGATGCAGCGGGCAACGTCCTCGAACACGAACGGGGTGAACCCCATCTGCTCGGTGATCTGCTCGGAGGGCTTGCGGGTGAATCGCTTCAGGCCGACATCGACCTTCGAGTACGCCTTGTGGACGTGGTCCAGCTGCACCAACATCTGCGGAACCCAACCGGCGCCGAGTTCCACCGATGCGAGTTTCAGCTGCGGGAAGTCTTCCAACACGCCGTCGAGCACCATCATCGACACGAACGCCTCGATGCCCTGGTGCAGCACAGCGGCGTCGCGTGCGCGCACGTTCTCGCCGCCGCCCATCCAGTCGCGCGTGGCGGCGCGACCGTTGTTGCTCCACGCCGTGCCCAGCTGCAGCGGGTTGCCGCCCACGTGGAACACCACGGGCACCCGTGCCTCTTGCAGCATCGCCCAGATGGGGTAGTAGTCGGTGTGGGTGGGGGAGCGGTCGCCAGCCAGCCGGTGCGGTACCCACATCGCCTCCAACCCGTTCTCGAGCGCCCACGCCACTTCGGCGATCGCCAGCTGCGGGTTCTCCAGTGGAATGGCTGCGACGCCCATCAGCCGCTCGTCGACCGAGCAGAAGTCGGCCATGTGTCGGTTGTGGGCGCGGGCGCCGCCGTAGCGAAGGCGATCCTCGATCTTGCTGCTCGGTGAGAACGGCATGTGCAGGCTGTGGGTGGCGAAGACGAGCTGCTTGACGAAGCCGAGCATGTCGGAAGCGACGACGCGGTCGTGCTTGTCGAACGCCCCGAGCGCTTGGATCTCCTTCACGTCCTGGATCATCCGGTCGCCGAGCGCAACCAGCGACCGCTTGTGGTCCTCGCTGTGCTGCTTGCCGTTACCGATGATGACGGCCACTTCTTCGTCGGTGACGATCGAGCGGCCGTAGCTCACCAGCGGCAACTCGTCGCGCACGTCAGGGTCGGCGTACACCCGCAGGAAGTCGGGCAGCTCCATGATGTGCGTGTCGGCGTCGTACAGCACGCGGTCACCGGCGTAGGTCATCGGATCCTCCTGGTCGGGTCGTCGCTCGTATTGTTCCACGTCGTTGTGGTCGTGCCGCTGGTCGGACCGGCAGTAGCGTGCGACCATGCCCGGGTGGCGGAATTGGCAGACGCGGGGGGCTTAAACCCCCCTTCCCGAGAGGGAGTGTGGGTTCGAACCCCACCCCGGGCACCAGCGTCGGGTTATGGCGCGAGGGTCTGTGTTTCGTCGCAGTGGTGGTTGGGGCTACCGCGTCGATGCCGGCTTCCAGCCCGACACGGGCCAAACGCAGACAGATGCTCAAGCAAGGCTTCGCTACCAAGAAGGAAGCCGAAGTCGCGCTCGCCGAGGCCGTGCGCGACGCTTCCCGAGGCAGCGTTGTGTCCAAGACCTCCGTCAGGGTCGACGAGTTCCTGCACGACTGGCTGGCCAACGAACGTTCCCGGCTGCGGCTCACCACATTGCACAGCTACGAGATGATCGTTGGGCGCATCAATCGGCAACTCGGCCGGCACGCACTGCAGTCGCTCACCCTGATGCAGATCGAGAAGTTCTACTCGAGTCTGCTGGCGACGGGCTCGAACGACGGCAAGCCGCGGGCGCCCAAGACCGTGCGCAATCGGTCCCCCCAAGACACCGAGAAGCCGTGCGCTCGGGGACTCCAAACCCGCCCGGCACGCGAATCGTGACGATGGCGAGACCGACTCCGACCGCAAGGAGAACTCCAAGGGGCGATCTTGTGTCGCGACTCATCACGCAGCCCTTTCCGCCAGGGGATGCAGACTCTCACGCCGGTCACGTCCAACCGGCTGCGCACGATGCATCCTCAAAATCGGCAGCTCTGGCGCGAGCAATCGGCTCGCTTGCGCAGTCTTCTCCTAGAGAAGCATTGCGAACATTCCGAGCGCGTTGACAGCGGCACGCTCGTACAGAGCAATCACCTGCATCGTTGCGTCGATCACCCAGAGCTTGTTGTCCGCGGCCTCATCCGCGCGGTCCCATACCCCTGGATAGCCGAGTGCGTCGGCCGCGAGGGCAGTATCAAAGCGCCTGCCCACCTCGGCTTCGGTCAACCCCGAGAGCCGGGCCGCGATACCTCGGACATCGTCTGCCGACGCGAAGAGCGCAGGGCCGTAACCGAGGTCCTCGGTGACTGCCTCGCCCGCCCAGAAAGGACCGTGGTCAGGAAGGTCAACGTTGAGGATCGCGTTCACTGCGTCCCATGCCTTGTCGACTTCAAGCCCTTCATCGCTCGAGAAGACCGACATCGCGGCTTCGAAGGCATCGCCATCTTCTGAATCATCGCCGAAGTCGAATGAAGCAGCGGCCTCACGAGTCATTGCAGCCATGTACAGATTCATGCTCACGAGTCAAGATGGTACTCGCGGGCATCGAAGCTCCTAGGCCCGCGGCGCTACCTCCTGTTAGCAACGGCCACGCACAGATCAGCAGCTATTCCGGCGATCTGCACGCGCGAGCGGTTCAGCTGAACCGCTCACTTCGGCAGCTCTGCGCTACCAAGCGGTTCAGCTGAACCGCATAGTTCGACAGGTATGGGCCACCTCGACGCGTCGGCGGACGCGTGGGACCGACCTCCGGTTAGAGGCGTGACCCTTCGACTCGTGAGCGACTCGCGAGCGACGCGAGCGGTCGGATGCCGCCTGCCAGGTCGGTGGGGTTGGCCCGGTCGGTGGGTGCCGGGCCGGACACGGTGATCGCGACTGTGTCGGATCTGCGGGTGTTCTTACCGGTTGCTGCGCTTTGTCCTCCGCCGTGAAAGTGTGCGGGGGTGGGAACCAATGCAACGACTTGTGCACCTTCTTAGCGTGACTGAACTTCGCGCCGAACGTTCGAGTGGTGTCCGTGACGACGCAGCCTTCGACGAGTTGTACGCCCGACGCTGGCTTGCGATGGTCCGCTTCGCTTCGTTGACCACTGGATCACAGGCGATTGCTGAGGAGGTCGTTCAAGATGCGTTCGTCCAGCTCTTCCGGAACTGGCCCACCGTCCACAACCCGGAGGCGTGGCTGCGTGTAGCCGTCGTGAGTAACTGCCGAGGGTGGGTCCGCCGCCAGACCGTCGAGCGGCGCCACAGAGTCAGACCCCCAGACACGGAGCTGCCCAACGAGAGCGTGATCATGCGCGATGCCCTGCAACACCTCTCCGATCGCCAACGAGCAGCCATCGTGCTCCGCTTCTATGAGGACCTGCCTGAAGCGGAGATCGCCAGCGTGTTGGGATGCCGACCAGGCACCGTGAAGTCCCTGTTGGCGAGGGCGACAAGAAGACTTCGACAGGAGATGAACCAATGAACACATCTGACGCCGAGATCCGCGACGCACTGTTCACGATCGCCGAGACCATCCACAGCACCCCTCCGCCCGTGCACATCATCACCCGCGCAGCTTCTCGTCCACCTGCCCACCGTCGCAGGGTGCGCTGGCCTGTTCTGCTCGGCGCGATAGGTGCCACGTTGCTGGTCGGCGCTGGAGTGGGCGCCGCCGCCAAGCTGCTATCCGACGACGAAGCACAACTCGTCAATTCCGCCCGCTGTCGGCCTGACCCCAGCGTCGATGAGCTCGTGGCACAAGCGACCGCGACCAACGGTAGCAAAGCCGAGTACTGGTTGATGCACAGCGCTGGAGCGGACGGCCAGCTCCTCATCCTCAAACACGCCAATGGGACCGAAGTGGGATTCGGCAACTGCACGGCCTTGACACTCACGAACTTCCAGATAGCCGGCAGTTCCGACAGTGCGGGAACATACGTCTACGTCTACGGGCAGCTTCCGCCCGCGGCTGCGGCGGCCACCGTGCACTTGAACGACGGTACGAGCATCCTGGTGCAACCAAACGAGCACGGATACTTCCTCACGATTCTCGACAGACCGGCTTCCGCCATGCCTGACGTCATCACCGAGGTTGATTTCGCCGACGCCAGCGGGACCGTGTTCGAGCAAGACACATCTCCTTGATCGCCTCTGGATGGCAACTCCGGATCCGCTCCTGACGTTGACCCGAGCGGAAGCGCAGAATGCCCGGTATGTGCGCTGCGCGCAAGTTCTTCTGCTCGCGCATTATGTGCGCGTGGCGAGCATGACGACCCGGCACCGGCCCTGACGGTCACTGAACTCGATGCTGCTCGAGGAACGCGTCGACCTCGCCGTGCGCCGTCCGCTTGATGTCCCGGTAGTCCCCGACGTCGCCGATGCCGATGTCCGAGTCGAGGTCGAGCTCGGCCAACTCGAGCGAGAACAGCCGGTCCTCGTAGTCGGTGTGACGATGACGAATGAATGCCCGCGCAGCCAATGCGGCGCGTTCGTCGAGAGGCAACTGCTTGGTCCGCCCGACTCGGCCGCTGCCGACCACCGCAGCGCGGTCAACCGCGCCACGCGCGATCTCGTCTGCGATCAACTGATGCTGCGGGGCGAACGCCAACCATCGCAACGCGGCCTCCTCGAACTCGGCGCGATAAGCGGTCTCGGCTCGCTCGCGGTGGCGACTGCTCGCCTCGCGGTGCGTCTCGCGCCTCGCGGCGGTGACAGCCCAAGCCTCGCGTGCTGCCGCAATCGCTTCGATCGGGGCGAGCAGACCCAACTGGCGGCGATGCTGCCAGCGACCCTTCGGGCGGAACAGAACCCAGTAGTCGCCGGCGGCCTTCACCTGCCGCGTGAGGAACGCGTAGCCAGCGGGCAACAGTTCCCAACCGTCCGGCTGGTCGAGATCGCCGAGCTCGGGATGCCACAGCCCGGACTTGGTGTCGTGCACCTCCAGATGCAGCCCTGTCGGATCCTCATCGAACATCACGAGACAATCGCACGTCCCGGACCCAGATTCCAGCACCGACACCAACACCAAGCGCCACTTGCGCCGAGCGCACATACCGGGCACTATGCGCCGGTGGGAACCAACCGTCGCGCCGTGCTGGTCGTAGCGACGGCCATTGCGCTGGGGGCCTGTTCGAGCGACGGCGCGAGCACCACGACCACGTACAACGACGGACCCTCAACGGGTGGGAGTACATCGGCACCGGACATGACGTCTGCGCCATCCTCGGCTCCTCCGTCCAGCCTGCCTGCCATGGTTTCGGCCGCAGTTCCCGACGACCTGGCGTTCTGGCGAAGTCTGTCGATGCGTGCCGATTGGATCTTCTCGACTCCATCCTTCACAGAGATGCTGAAGTATGCCGACGTTGTGGTCGTCGCGAGAGTGGCATCTGTGAGTGAGGCCGAACCGCTAGAAGTCGAGGACTTGGGGACCCAACTGACCAATGTCGATCTCCATCTCGAGGTCGTCGAAGGTTCGTTTCCCTCGGGCGTCAGTGATCCTGTCCTGCGGGTAGAGGCGCCAGGCAGCCTTGGGCCGGACGCCGCAGGTTCTTTCGAAGCCTGGCTGCAGACGTTTGGCTCGCGCCTGCCGACCAACTATGCCGTCCTAGTGTTGAGACAGCGGCCTGACGCCCCGCCCAACGTGTACCAAATCTTGAACGAATGGTCCATCCTGGTGCAGGACACGGACTCAGTCACCACGGCATTCACTGAGGAAGATCGTGTCGTGCCCGTAGCCAGCTACGAGAAGGTCATGGGCACGGTGAAGTCGCTAGACGAGTTGTATCTTCTGCTGCTGGACGCACGGGCGCTTGAAGACGCCGAGGCGTAGGTGCTGTCCCGAACGGCTCGTTGCGATCGCGCCCTAACTGTGGTTATTCCGGTAATCGAGCGGCCGCACTCCGGTTATTCCGGTGATCGGGTCGGTGGGGTCGGCGGCTCCCGCGCCCTATCTGCCGATAGGGCGCTGGACAACGGCGGCCACTTCGGGCAATCTGCTTGCATCGAAGGGCTTAGCGAACGACGGTGCATCAGCGCGAAACGTCGTTCCAGCGCGGCGGTCATCTCGTGTCTTATTCTTGTTCTGGTTGGGTGCTCCTCGACGGGCAACGGCGCTGCGCTGACCGAGCCGACACCTGTCACCACCGACTCATCACCGACGACGCCAACACCGAACGCGACGAGCACGGAGACCATGCCGCCATGCATGTCGTGGCCGAAGCAGTCGCTCCCCACGGCCCAGAACTCCGGCGCGATCACGGCGTTCGACATTCTGATCTTCCCCGAGGGCGTCAATGGCACCGTGACGAATGACCCCACACCTCCTGACTTGCACGCAGCGTTCGTCGCTGCCACTCAGCTCGTGTCTCCACTTCCAGCGCTCCTCGAGCAATCGTGCTGTGAGAGCGGCGTCGGCCTACGAATCAAGTTCGCCAACGGAGAGCACGCCTTCGATGGCCCGTGCGAGATGCCGGAGTCGGTGACGGCCGCAATGCAACTGGTGTATGACGCCTATCTCGCCCAGGCCGCTGGATAGCGCAGAGCTGCCGCTCTGCTCGTCGGTGAGAGTTCTGAGGTCTGTCATCCGAAGGGCTTGTCTGGGAGTGTTCTTCTTGTGATGAATGAGTTGGTCCGTGTGTTGCCCGAGGCTGGTGGGACCGCTGCGAGCTTTGACGACCTGTATCGCCTTCAGTACCTGGCGGTGCTGCGAGTTGTTACGGCGGTGACGGGGGATTCGGAGGCGGCAGCCGAACTGACCCAAGAAGCCTTCATCGCTGCACATCGGAAGTGGAATGCGGTCTCGCAGTTCGACCGACCTGACCTATGGGTTCGGCGCGTAGCTATCAACCGCGCACTTTCGTTTCGCCGGCGCGCTGGCAGGGAGGCGCGGTATTTGGGACGCCTCGCTGCTGGGCGGGAACGGCACGTCGCTCTGCCCGGCACGGATGATGAGTTATGGGCGGCCGTGCGGCGGCTTCCGCGTCAGCAGGCAACTGTCGTCGCTCTCGTCTACGTGGATGACATGACCGTCGAGCAGGCCGCCGACGCAATGGACATTGCGGTGCCCACAGCCAAGACACACCTTCAGCGTGCGCGTCGGACGCTTGCGCTCAGATTGAACGAGGAGACAGACCAATGATGATTGACGACCGAATTCGAAACGCGGCGGGGGAACTGCGACAAGAACTCTCCGGCTCTGTCCCCCCGTTCATCGAAAGCCGACGACCGCGATTGCTGTCAGCAGCGGTCGCGCTCGTTGTGATCGCTACGGCAGGCGGCCTCTGGGCCTCCAGCGTGCGCGATGCACCGCCTGAAGTCGTGCCGCTCGTAGAGCCGGACGCTGCGTCCTCAAGCGAGCCCACCGTTGCCGAATCGACCGTGTCGACCACCACTGCCGAGGCCGCTGTGTCGACCACTCTCGAGAACGCCACCTCACTCGAACGCGTCACGAGGACCGAACTCGACGACTTCGTAGGCAAGTTCTCCATTGACTATCAACCCGCAACGGTCTCTCTAGGATCGACCGGCACCACCTCGTGGACGCTCGAAATGACGGAGTCAAGCTTCTGCGTCAGCTTCACCGGTGCCGCATGCCATTACACCGACGATGGGAGCCCACTTTCCGAGGAGCCGCAGGGGATGGAGACTGCTGGCGGTAGCAGTATTGGCGTTGACGGCAAGGGCATCTGGCGTATGTATTTTATAGTGCCGAGCGGGTTGACGCTGCAGCTCTTCGATGACGTCGGCTCGGCATGCGAAATGCACCAGTTTCCGCTGGAGCCGTACGCCGACGCTGACCTCTGGGCGTGCGAGAACGCAATGCCAGAACCGGCCCTAATAGACCTCGCCGTGATCAAGGGTGACAGGACTCAAGTGGCCACCATCCAACGGCCGCCTGCGTTGAACATGCCGACGAGTGATCCCGTCACAACTACTGGATACCGAGTCGGCGACACCCCCGCCAATGTCGACAACACACTGCCGTGGCTGATCGTGGTCGATCAGACCGGAACGGTTGTCGGCTACGTCAAACGCTTCGAGTACGACTTACCAAGCTTCGACCATGTCGTCCTCGTCTACGACGAACTCGGCGCACGCATCGGCGAGCTAGGCGGCGACTGGCAGTTGCTTGCGCCGCTGGCTACCACCACCACCCTCGACCCCTAAAGGGCCGATGGCTCGGACCAGGAATAGGTCGGTCGGGTCGTTGCTCGTACTGGCGTTACCGGATCGGCTGCGTAGTCGCCACGAGTGACTTCCGCGACCAGCCGCTTGACGCATACCTGCCGATCTGTCACTGGACAACGACCTCCATTTCGGGCAATCTGAGCGTGGGTCCGCACGGCGCTGGTGAAGCAGGGCCGCGATGACCTCGATCGTGAAGCCACACTGGCTGGAGCTTGCGGACCACTGCCGGGCGCTTCGCTCCATCGAAGGAAGTGAGACTCTTGGCCATGCCGCTCAACAACCCGTTCGCCACCCATCCCGAAGTTCCCAGCTTCAATGTGACGAGTACGACGCTCAACGATGGCGACTCCTTCGGGCTCGACCAGATGTCGGGGATCTTCGGCGTTCCGGGTGGCAAGGATCGCTCCCCTCAGCTGAGCTGGTCCGGCGCGCCGGCCGAAACGCAGGGCTACGCCGTCACCATCTACGATCCGGACGCGCCCACCGGCTCGGGATTCTGGCACTGGGCCGTCGCGACGCTGCCCGCCAGCGTGACGGCGTTGCCTGAGGGTGCCGGAGATGCGAATGGCGTCGGTCTGCCGGCAGGGACCATCCAATACAAGAACGACGCTGGGATCGCTTGCTTCCTCGGAGCCGCTCCGCCTCCTGGCCACCCGGCACATCGATACTTCATCAGTGTCTACGCGCTCGACACCGCCGACCTCGGCGTGCCGGCCGACGCGACATCGGCGTTGCTCGGCTTCAACTTGTTCGGGCACACAATCGCGCGCGCCGAGATGATCGCGATGGCCGGCGGCTGACGCGCGTACAAGACAAAGCACCGAACTGCGGATCTGGCGCCTGCCGATCGCTCGGCGTCGGCCCCAAGCGATCAGACGGCCTGGCCGTCGATGTGGGGCGGTGTGTCGGCTGATTGGTGTGCTTCGCCCCAGATGGTGTCCTGAATGCGGATGAACTGCTCGGCGTCCGCCTGGCACTGACTGCAGATGAAGACCTTGCCCGAACGATCGTGGTGACCACGCAACCTCGGCTGCTGACACGCCCCGCAGATCTCAGGTCCAGCCACGACAACAGTCTCGCGCGCGCCGGCTGACATGGTGAGCGCAGAGATCGCGCTTGTGCCAGCTGGCGGCTACCTCATGCCAACTGGCAACCGTCAACATGGCGACGCGGTGTTGAACTCGCCGACTCTTGCTTCCTGCTGGAAGCCCTCGCTCGGCAGGGACTTGGGCTGTTCTCCAATGGTCTTAGGCTGTGCTCATGGCTGTCGGAGCGACGGATCTGGGCTCGCTGATCGAGCGGCATCGCGCGGAGATCGTCGCGCTGGTGCACCGGTATCGAGGTCGTTCGATCGCCGTGTTCGGATCAGTGGCGCGGGGCGAGGCGACGTCGGCGAGTGATGTCGATTTCTTGGTCGAGTTCGAGCCGGCGAAATACGCCACGATGCCGTCGCGTTGTGAGTCGATCTGACGTCCATCGGGTTGCCGACATGTTGATGGCGGCCGAGAAGATTACATCGATCGTGCTGCTTGGCACGTGGCACTACCGTACCGTCAACGGTACTGCTGAGGTCAGCGTTAGGTGGCAAAACAGTACCGGTCGTGGTACGCTCCTGACATGACGCGGGCTGACCTCTCCACTGCTGTCGAAGCAGTAACGACTGGCGTCGACACGCGCAAGGCAGACGCGGTGGTGTTCACGGACGAGATGCGTCAGCGCTTCGCCGACATGGCCCGCGACCTCATGGCCCCCCAGATCGAGGCGGCGCTCAAGCCCATCCGGGACGAGATCGTTGCCGCAGCGATGGCGTCGCTCGAGACCGAAGCGATTCGCCAGATGACCCAGGCGGTGACCCGCGACATGATCGAACGCGCAGGTCTCATCGAGGTCGCTGACCGCGCCGGCTACCGCGCAGCGCTCTACGCCATCGCGGCCGACCACCTGGGCTACGTCACCACCGAAATGGCCGACGTCGTTGGCGTTCCGGCGGTAGAGCTCCGCAAGATCGCCGCCAGGGGTGGCCTCACCAACGTGGCTCGAGGGCTGTATCGAGTCGATGGCATCGACGGGGGCGACCGCGCGCCGTACGCCGAAGCCGTCTACCGCGTCGGCGAGCACGCACACTTACACGCTGAGTCGGTGCTCGCCTTCCACCATCTGGCACTCGTCAATCCCACGAGGATCAAGGTCGCAACGACCCGGCGTGTTCGCCGGGACCTCCCTGACCACATTCAGCTTGTCCATGCCGTGGTCGACCCCGGCGACCTCACCGAGTACGACGGTGTGCCTTCTGCGACCGTCGAACGTGCCATCCGTGACTCGATCGGTGCCGTGATGTCCGACCGGCTCTTCGAAGCAACTCGACGCGCTGGCGATGAGGGGCTCATCCGACGTCGGCAGATCGACCGGCTCCTCGCCGAGATCGCAGCAGCATGAGTGCTCCCCCGAATGAGAAGGAACTGCGCAAGCGCATCGACGCAGCGGCTGCGCGCCGTTCGGTCGCCCCTGGTCGCCTGCACTACACGGTCGCCTCCACGATCGCTCTTCAGATGGTCCCTCCCGGCGCGGCTAAAGGTGGGGGCGGCGTTCGGCAACGCGTCGACGAGCGGGCGGCCCGGCTCACCAACGACCTCGACTTCGCGCGACCTTCCGCGATGTCCCTGAACGACTTCGTCGATGCCTTCGCCGATCGACTCGAAGCGGGGTGGGCCGACTTCACCGGCATCGTCAAAGCAGGACGAAAGGCGACCCCGGAGGCCGTGCCGGACGAGTACGTGATGGACCCGTTCCGGATCGCCCTCCGCTATCGAGGCAAGAGCTATTACTCGGTGACGTTCGAACTCGGGCACTCCGAGATCGGTAGCGGCGACCGGCCTGTCGAACGCCTGGGAACTGACATCGCGGAGATATTCGCCGAGGTCGGCCTGCCCGAGCCCATGCCTGTGCCCGTGATCACCGCTGAGGATCAGATCGTGCAGAAGATCCACGCCTGCACGTGTCCGACCGCCGATGGCCGGCCGAACGAGCGCGCCCACGACCTCGTCGACATTCAGATCCTCGCTGCAGTCGAAGATCTCGATTACGCAGTCATCGCCGATCTTGGGGCTCGCCTGTTCGCGTACCGTCGACGTCATGAATGGCCGCCGGATCTGATCGTGCATGAGGGTTGGGAGTCGCTCTATGCCCAGGCTCGCGCTGACCTCGTCGACTCCACGGTGCTCGACGACGTGAACGACGCCGCTGATTTCGTCCGCCAGATCATCGGTCGGGCGGCCGGTACTCAACGAACATCGTGACGATCGCAGCCCGCTAGGGGGCTGCTCGCAGGCCCTGAATTCCGGCCGCCAGCGCGTGCACATGGTGTGCACAGAATGTGCACAGGACTCGCGGCTACTGCGGGCAACGGGACGGACGTCCAGAGATGGTGCGGACTGAAGTCCCAGCTCAGGGCACACTCGGCGGACTGTACGGCACCGTAGAGACGCAATGGAGCAATCTTAAACCCCCCTTCTCGAAAGGGAGTGTGGGTTCGAACTCCACCCCGGGCACCAGCGTCGGGTCGCGTCCGCGACGGACATGCTGTATAGATTTGCTGTATGTCAGCAACACGGACGCAGGTCTACCTCACCGACGAGCAGCGCAG
>DAORTY010000067.1:0-14251 GCA_035432905.1 Ilumatobacteraceae bacterium
CGCCGGCCGCAATTGGTCGCTTCGCCGGCGGGGAGCGAGAGCGAACCCGACCCACTTTCACTCGGACGTACGCGATGTCCGGGTGTCGAGTCACGGGAAGGTCATTCACATGGATCAGATCAAGCGGGCAATAGGTATGCGAGTACGGCGAGTGATGGCTGCGATGCTGCTACTCACTGGCCTGGTGAGCACCGCCCCGATGCTTGCCGGCATCGCGAGCGCGCACCACCCCGACATCACTGCCTCAGCGGCATGCACCGGCGTCGTCAGTTGGACGTCCACCGCGTGGGCGGGCGATGGCACGGCAAATTCACGTAGGAACTCTGACATCGAGGTGAAACTCACCATCGTCGGCGGTTCGGGTACCGCGCCGGCCGCCGTGCACGGTGCATACACCACAGCCAACGGCTACAGCTTCTCGGGCACCTTCACCTGGCCCACCGGAGCGACAGGTATCCAGGTCACTGCCACGGCCAAGGCCAAGTGGGGCAACAACACTGCGGCAGGCGACTCTCGCACCACCAACACCATCTTGAAGCCGACCAACTGCGGCGGTACTCCGGGGGTCAGCAAGGCAGTCTCCTGCGTCGCCGGTACCCCGGGTAACGGCGACGGCAAGGTCGTCTTCACGTTCACCAACAACGGCGGCCCGTTCGCCAACAGCGTCAGCTACACCATTCCTGCATTCAACGGGAAAGCGGCATCGACCTTCGTTGTCGCCAAGGGTGCAACGGTCACCAAGCCCTACACACTCATCGCTGACGGCAACTACACCGTGCTGATCACGTCCGACACGTCCCCGAAGACGCAGACGCAGACCTTCACGATCGACTGTGATTCGCCGGTTCCCTCGGTCAGCAACAAGGCCAGCTGTGATGCCGGCAACGGCAAGATCATCGTGACGCTGAAGAACACCGGCGGCGAGTCAGTGGTCTTCACCGTCACCCCGCCCACCGGTGGAGCATCATCGAACTACACGGTTGCCGCCGGCGGCATGAAGGACATCACCTTCAGTGACCTCGCCGACGCGACGTACACGATTTTGATCAAGGCCAACGGGGCCAACTACAACCAGACGTTCACTGTCGATTGCGACCATCCTGCGCCGGTCGTCACCTCGGCGGCCTCGTGTGATGCCAACTCGCACGACGGCAGCGTCACGGTCACCCTGTCCAACTCGGCGGGCACCGAAGCTGTCACGTTCAACGTGACCAACCCGTTCACGAACACCGTCGAAGCAGTGGTCGTCGCCGCCGGTGGTTCCACCACCCGCAACTTCAACGGTTTCAGCGACGGCAACCGCAGCGTGGTCATCTCGGTACCCGGCAACGCCACCAACTTCACACAGACGTTCACCGTTGCCTGTGACCTCGCCCCCACCTTCAGCTACACCTCGGGGTGCACCAGCGGAGATGGAGTCGTCACGGTGACCTTGAAGAATGACGGCGACGACGTCAACGCAACCTTCGTACTCCAGGGCACTACCCACACGCTGGCTCCTGGCCAGACCAAGGTGGTCGCGCTGGCGCCCTTCGCCGATGGCAACGCGAACATCACGCTGTCGGTCAATGGCCTCAACAAGAACTTCAGCGTCACCATCGATTGCGACCGACCTGGCCAACCTGCCGTGGACATCGCGCAGGTGTGCGCCAACGAGGACGGCACCGCAACCCTCACGTTGAAGAACATCGGTGGCCAGCTGCCCTTGACGTTTGTTGTCAACGCCACGTCGTACAGCGTCCCGGCGAACAGCACTCTCAACGTCGACGTCGCGGGCCTCAACGACGGCAGTAACACCATTGTGGTCACCCAGAACGGCGTCCACTTCGACAAGACGATCACGGTGGCCTGTGACAAGGCGCCGACGGTCGATCACGCCGAGAGCTGCGTGGAGGGTAGTGGCGGCGTGTCCAAGGGCAAGGTCCAGATCACGCTGCACAACAACGGCGACGACGTGGGCATGGTGTTCACGGTCAACGGGACTCCTACTGCTTCGGTGCCACCGAAGGGCTCACTGGTCGTCACCATCGACAACCTGGCCGACGGCCCGCACGCCTTCACGGTGTCGGGTGGCGGCAAGACCTTCGACTTCTCCGTCACCACCAGTTGCGACCACCCCGGCACGCCCTCGGTCACCACCGAGCAGGCGTGTGTCACCGTCGACGGTCAGGTCATCGTGCACCTGACGGCAACCGGTGGCGAGCTGCCCGTCGCGTTCCTCGTCAACGGCACTGCCTACTCGGTGCAGCCGAACACCACGGTCGACGCCACGGTCAACGGCCTCAACGACGGACTGCAACACATCACGGTCACCTCCGGTGCCACCGACTTCTCCTTCGACGTCACGGTCAATTGCGACGCGCCACCGAAGGTGACGGCCACCGCTGAGTGCACCAACTTCGACGGCACCGTGTCGGTGTTGCTGGAGAACCCTGGTGACGACGTATCCGTGAAGTTCACGGTCAATGGCACCGACTACATCGTTGCCGCCGGTGGCTCGACGACCGCCACGGTCAGTGGCCTCGCCGATGGTCCGTACAGCATCACGCTGTCGATCAACGACGTTGCGCAGCCGGCGCTGACCGGTACCACCGACTGTGATCCCGTCGTCAGTGTGACTGCAGTGTGCAACACCGTCGATACCTCTGGCGCTGTCTCGCTGTACTGGTACACCGTGACCAACACGGAAGGGACCGATTTGACGCTGACCTGGGACGGTGGCAGTGCCACGATCCCGACAGGCGGCACGAAGGACATTGCCAGCACGACCAAGCCGCTGTCGCTGAAGTACCTGGGCACAGAGATTGCGTCGCTGCCGGCAACCGACGCCAACTGCACCCGCGACGTCACCTTCACCAAGGTACTCGAGGGCCAGCCGCCGACCGGCGAGACCTACTCCATTCGCGTGTCTCGCCTCGACGGTGGAGCGCAGTACGAGGAAGAGACCACCTTCGACCTCAAGGCGGGCGAGCCGGTCACGGTGTCGTTGCCATCCACCCTCGACCCCGCTGGAATCGACTACAAGTTCGAGGAGATCGACGCCGGCACGGCAGCGACCAGCTCGATGTCGCCCGATCAGCTGAAGCTCACCGGCAACCTCGGTGAGACCATCAGCGTCGTCGTGACCAACGGTTACTCGTCGGTCCAGATCATCAAGCAGAGCCTCACTCCGACGGTGGTGGCGGGCGGCACCATCACCTACACCTTGCAGGCGACCAATACCGGTGGCCTGACACTCGATCCGGTCGTCATCAGTGACCGCCTGCCGGCTCAGGTGGAGTACCAGTCGGTGAGTGTCGAAGGTAACGGCGGGACCTGTGCGTTGGCGCAGAGTGCTCGGCCGCAGCTACTCGTGTGCACCATGCTCGACGCCTTGCCCGTGGGTGGGCTCACCAAAGTGATCACGCTCACGGTCAAGGTGGATTCCAACGTGGCCAGCGGTACCACCATCCTCAACCAGGCCAAGGTCCTGGGGACGTACGAGCAAATCGTTGGGCCGCAGAGTGAGTCGCTCAGTGCAGCTGCTGACACCGACCTGAGCTGCCTGCCGGCAATCGCCGGCACGGTGTGCGACCTGTCGGCCCAGGTTGGTGTGCCTGTCAGCGAGATCGACCAGGCAGGCCCGACCACGACGACCACCATCGTCGATCGTGGTCAGTTGCCCGCGACCGGTAGCAGCGGAACGATTCCGCTGCTGGCTCTTGCGTTCGGCCTTGCCGGCCTCGGCAGCGTGCTGTTGATCAGCCGTCGGCGGACCGCTCGCTGACAAAGGTCTGCTGTGAGGCCGCCCCACCAGGTTCACCTGGGCGGGGCGGCCTCAGACCGTTTTACGGGTTGTACAGCTCGAGGTGCACCACGAAGCGTTCCCTGGTGGAACCAACGGGGTGGCAGGCGAACAGCGTCGCCGTGAAGGCGGCAGTCTGATCGATGATGCGGATGGCATCGGGCTTGACCACCTCGGTGGAGGTGACGCGGTACACGAAGCGGCCCTCGCTGGTGGTCAGGATCATCTCGTCGCCCGCGACCAACTGGTCGATGTGGCGGAACGGCCGGTCGTGGCTGGTGCGATGACCGCCGATCACGACGTTGCCGACGTGGCCGGGCTGCGCTGTGCCGGGCCAATGGCCGGGACCGTGATCCAACACGGTCAGGCTGACGCCTTCCAGCAGTGGCTTGGTGACGCCGATCTTCGGAATCTCCAGGGTGCCCAGCTCGACGATGGGGTCTTTGGCCCTCGGCGCGGGTGCTGCCAGTGGCACCGGCAACGCCTCGGATGTGGTGGTGACGGCCACGGTCGTCGTTGTCGACGTGGTGGTCACCGGCACGGTGGTGCTGGTCGTGGTGGTCACCGGCACGGTGGTGCCGGTCGTGGTGGTGGCGGCCGGTCGAGTAGTGGTGCTGACCAGAGTGCTGGTGCTGGCTGCTTGCTGGACAGCGTCGTCTCCGCACCCGACGAGGAGCACGACAACGAGGGAGGCGGCGATTCTGCGGTGACGCATGCCCGTCATTGTGCCACCGAGTTCAGGAAGGTGTACATCGCTTCAGCCGCTTGTTGACCCGATCGAATGCAGGCGGGCACCCCAATGCCGTGGTAGCTCGCTCCGGCAAGGGCGATGCCAGCGGGCAGCGATCGTTGGGCGGTCTCGATATACACGGCGTGATGAGGTCGGTATTGGGGGAACGCCCCGGGCCAGCGGGTGATTCGATGCGAGAGGGGTTGCAGTGCAATGCCGAGGTGCTCGCCGACTTCGCCGACCGCGGCAGCGAGCAGTTGGTCGTCGGAGAGGTGCAGCACGGGAAGACCGTCACGACCCAGCGAGATCCGGAGAAGTGCAGTCCCCGGTGTTGCCCAATGGGCCCACTTCTGTGAGCCGAAGGATGCCGCCGTCACCAGCCGCTGCATCGGCTTGGGAACCAGATACCCGCTCATACCGGCCAGGTTGGCGGGCCAATCGGCAGCGTCGAGCGAGAGTGCCACCAGCGCAACATCGGCAGTGGGGATGGCAGCCAGTATCCCAGCCGCCTGCGGCGCGTGCGTGACGAGCAGTCGTGACGCTGCCGAGGCAGGCGCAGCCAGGATCACTCCGTCGAAGTATTCCTCGTTGACGCGCCAGCCGCTGCCGTCGGGCTCGAGACGGTCCACGGAAGTCTGGCTACGCAACGCTCCTCCGCTCGCCACGACCGCGGCGGCGGTCGCCGCAGCGAGCGCCCCCATCCCCTCGTTGGGGGTCTGGAACACGGGACCGACCACGGTTGCCGCCTTGGGCATTCGACGACCAGTGATCAAGACGCTGCGACCGCGGTTCGCGATATCGGCGATCTGTGGCACAGCGGCGAGGCTGAAGTGGTCGGTGTTCGCCGCGTAGATGCTGCCCACGAGTGGGTCGACCAGGCGATGGTGCACCTCGTGGCCGAACCGGGCGCGCACGAACTGACCGAGCGAGTCGGGTTCCAGCGATGTTCGACGACGGAATGGTTCGCTCGCCGCGCGGAACTTGCCCGGCCACGACAGCAGGCTGGAGCGGGTGAGGGCGAGGATCTCGGTGGGCATACCGAGCAGCAGACCCTCGGGAATGGCATGAAGGGCGTTCCACCACACGGCAGCCGAACGCGTGTCGGGCGAGACCAGTTGGTCGCCGAGGCCAACAGCCTGCGCCAACTGTGTAGCCCACGGAATGCGAGCGAGGAACGCGTCGGCACCCTCGTCGATCGCGGGATGACCGGCGAATGGAGAGGTGCGCAGCTTGCCGCCGAATCGACTGTCGCGTTCGAACACGACAACGCTGGGGCGATGTTCGGCGTCGTGCTGAGTGACCAGCGCGTGCGCAGCAGCGAGACCGGCGATTCCGCCGCCCACGACCGCTACCCGACGCTGGTCAGAGCTCATGACGAACCGGCCTCGATCACGCGCTGCGCCAACGCCGCCATCACCTGCGTGTTGTCGTTCACGCATGCGGTGCGAGCGAAGGCGATACCGCGAGTGTTGGCGCGTCGTGCAGCCTCGATGTCCAGGTCGTACAGGACCTCCAAGTGATCGGCGACGAAACCGACAGCGCTCACCAGCACTCCCGGGGTGCCGGCATCCGCCAGCTCGTCGATGACCTGCAAGATGTCGGGGCCGAGCCAGGGTTCGGGTGTGCGACCTGCGCTCTGCCAGGCGATGGACCACTGCTCGTCGGGCAGGCCCACCGCCGACGCGACCGCCTGCGCCGTCTCGCGCAGTTCGTCGGGGTATCGGTCGCCGGCGGCGATGATGCGCTGCGGCAACGAGTGGGCGGTGAACAGCACCTTCGTGCCGGCAGGCATGGACGACAGCTTGTCGCGCAGATCGTCAGCGATGAACTGTACGAACGCCGGCTCGGTTGCCCAGCTCTCGATACCGCTGACCGAGATGCCATGCGGGTCGGCAGCAGCGCTTGCCCGATCGAGGTACTGCCCGATCGAAAACGCGGAGTAGTGCGGGGCGAGCACGAGACCGACGAGACGGGTGAAACCCTGTGTGGCCAACTCGTCGACTGCCGCCTCCACCTTCGGTTCGGCGTGCTTGAGCCCGAGGACCACGTGGTAGCCGCCCGGTGCCGCGGTGTCGAGGGCCGACTGCAGGCCGGTACGTTGTGCTTCGGTGCGGGCAGCCAGCGGGCTGGTGCCACCGAGCGCCTCGTAGCGGCTGGTCAGGTCAGCGAGTTGCTCGGGCGTGGGAGCGCGACCGCGACGGATGTCGGTGTAGTACGGCTCGATCTCCTCGCGGGTCCGCGGCGTGCCGTACGCCATCAGCAGGACTGCGGTCTTGTCGGTGTGCATGCCGCTCATCGTCGTGCACACTTCACCGCTGGGTCGCTTCGTGCACCCGATTGGCAACGGCGGCCAGAACGTCGGGGTCTGTGTTGGGTTGCACTCCGTGCCCGAGGTTGAAGATGTGGCCGGGGTGCTGTGAGCCGTCGGCCAGGCGGTTGTCGGCCAAGACCGCGTCGGTGCCCTCCAACGCAACATCGCTGCCCGCCAGCACGAGGGCGGGATCGAGGTTGCCCTGCACGACCAACTGCGGCCCCATCCGAACCCGTGCCGTGAGGATCGAGGTGCGCCAGTCGAGTCCGATGATCGATGCCCCGGCAGCGAGCATCTGTTCGAGAAGGTGATCGCAGCCGATGCCGAAGTGGATGCCGGGCGCGTCGGGATGCAGCGCCTTCAACTGACCGAACACCGAACGCGAGTGGGGGAGTACGAAACGTTCGTAGTCGAGCGCGCTGAGAGCGCCCGCCCACGAATCGAACAGCTGGAACGCCCGTGCGCCGTTGGTGAGCTGGCTACTGATCGATGCCACCGAGTGCTGCACCAGACGCGCCATCAGTGAGTGCCACAACACAGGGCCGGTGTGCATCAACTGCTTGGTGTGCTCGTAGGTTCGGCTGGGACGACCTTCGATGAGATAGCTGGCAACGGTGAACGGGGCGCCGGCGAAGGCGAGCAGCGGAACCGTGTCCGGCAGCGCAGCGACCAACTGGCGCACCGTCTCCAGCACGTATGGAGTATCGGCCTCCGGCTCGAACTCGCGCAGGCGGGCCAGGTCGGCTTCGCCTCGGAACGGGGTGTCGCACACCGGGCCGGTGCCAGGGGCCACGTCGATGCCGAAGCCGACGGCATGGGCGGGCACCACGATGTCGCTGTAGAGCACCGCGGCGTCGACGCCGTAGCGGGTGACCGGCTGCAACGTCAGTTCCGTGGCCAACTCGGGCACCTTGATGGCATCGAGAATGCTGCCCTCGCCGCGCAGCGCTCGATACTCCGGCAGGCTGCGGCCCGCCTGACGCATGAACCACACTGGTGTGTGGACGGTCGGGCGGCCGAATGCCGCGTCGAGGAAGGGAGTGGACGCCATCGACTGGGCACGTTACCGTGCTGTTCCGTGTCGCGCCCTGTGCACCCACCTCCAGGGCCCGGCGACCAGTTCGGCTACCAGCCCGCACTCGACGGGTTGCGCGGTGTGGCTGTGGGCCTGGTGCTGTTCTTCCACGGGGGTTTCACGTGGATGGCCGGTGGTTACGTGGGCGTGTCGGTCTTCTTCACCCTGTCCGGCTTTCTGATCACCTCCCTGCTCATCCTCGAACATCAGCGCACGGGCACTGTCTCTTGGCCGGGCTTCGTGACGCGGCGCGCGAAGCGCCTTCTACCGGCCAGCCTGCTGTGCCTGATCGCCATTTCGCTGCTGGCCTGGAACGGTGAGTTCGCGGCCGTTCCGCACCTGCGGCGCGATGTCATCGCATCTGCCCTGCAGGTCGCGAACTGGAACGCGCTGAACGGCTCTGGGTCGTACGCGGACCTGTTGAGTCGCGCCTCGGGTGTCTCCAGCCCGGTCGACCACTACTGGTCGCTGGCGGTGGAGGAGCAGTTCTACTGGATCTGGCCGTTCGTCGCTCTCGTGCTGCTGCGCGTCTCCAAGGGTCGCCGCACGAGGTTGTTCGTCAATCTCTCGCTGCTGGCTCTCGTCGGGGTGGTTGGGGCGGTTGTGATCGCCTCCATCTGGGGCCCCGATGCGGCCTATTGGGCGACGCCCGCTCGGCTCGGTGAAATTCTGGTTGGCGCGGCCCTCGCCGGGGGCTGCCAGCTGTGGCGGCAGCGGCCGCGATGGCTCGGACTGGTTGGGGTCGCGGGTCTTGCGATGGTGCTGTGGACTGCAGTCGAATGGCCGACCCGTGGTGGGCCGGCCTACGACGGTTGGCTCGGGGTGTTCAGCCTGGCGTCGGCGGCGCTGATCCTCGGGCTGCAGGCGCCCGGGCCGCTGCGCCGGGTCTTTGCTGCTGGTCCGCTGGTGTGGCTGGGGCGCATCAGCTACGGGGTGTACGTCTACCACTGGCCGGTCTTCCTACTGGCCACCCGGCGTTCGCTCGACCTTCGTGGTTGGCCGCTGTTCGTCGTGCGAATGGCAATCACATTGCTGGTGGCGGTCATCTCGTACTGGCTGATCGAGCAGCCAGTACGCCGTAGTCGCCGCCGACCGCGAGTGACGTTGTCGCTGGCCGTCCCCGTGTTGGCACTCGTCGTGCTTCTCGCTGTGCTCGTTGTGCCGGCGCAGCCGGCCCGTCGGCATGTGAACGCCGCGCCCGTGGCGACCACCACGACGACCGCGCCGTCGACGACCCTCGCAACTCTCGTGACGACTGCGGGCCAGACGACGGTTGCGCCGGTCGTGTCGTCGACTTCCACTAGCAGTACGACGACGACGATCTTGCCCGCCGGTCCGGTGAATGTGGTGTTGATCGGGGACTCGACGGCTGCGGCGCTCAATGATGCACTGACGGCATGGGCCGCCGGAGCGACGAATCGTCGTGAGGTGTCGGTGGCCTCCATCGGGTGCGGCCTGATTCGCCACACGCTCATGGTGGGCGACGAGAACGGAAACTTCACCAGACAGTGCGACATCGCGCTCGACAAGAATCTGCCGGCGGCCATTGCAGCACATCAACTCGATGTCGCGATGATCATGGTGACCATTCCCGACGTGGTGATGCACCAGTGGTCGACCGACGAGGGAATGCTCTCGTGGAACGACGAGCGTTACCGCGAGCGAATGCTGGCCGACTATCGCGCCATGGCGGATGCACTGATTGCTGACGGCGTTCGCCACATCGCCTGGGTCGTGCCGCCGATCCCTGCCGAATGGTGGTTGGGGTGGCAGGCAGAGAACGAGTACTACACCCCGGATGCGTGGAGTGTGTTGCGCGGCGTCCTCGAAACGGTGCAGGGCGAGCATCCCGAAGTCGTGCAAGTGACGCGGCTCGACGAGTGGTTCACGGCCTCTGGCGCGGACGTCGACCCTGCAATGCGCGACGACGGTCTGCACCTGACCGAGGCCGGCGCACTGCGTGTGATGGACGAGTTCCTCGGTCCGGTGCTGCTGCGTCTCTCCGCCGTGTAGCAGGATCACGGGATGGCAACCAACGACCACACCCATTCCGCTCTCTTCTCGCTGGCCGGTAAGACCGCCGTCGTCACCGGCGGCAGCCGCGGTATCGGTGCCATGATCGCCCGCGGCCTGCTCGACGCCGGCGCCAGTGTGGTGATCAGTTCGCGCAAGCAGAACGAACTCGACGAGGCACGCATCGCACTCTCGAAGTTCGGCGACGTGCACGCCATCCGTGCCGACGTCAGCACGCTGGAGGGTGTCGAACACCTCGCCACCGAGGTGGCGGCACACTTCCCCACACTGAACATCCTGGTCAACAACGCAGGCGCCACGTGGGGCATGCCGCTGGACGACTTCAGCGAACATGCGTGGGACAAGGTGATGGACACGAATGTCAAGGGCGTGTTCTTCCTGACCCAGCGCCTTCTCCCCAACCTGCGCGAGGGGGCGACCATGGACGACCCGGCTCGCGTCATCAACATCGGATCGATCGACGGCCTGCACGTCAACCCGATGGATACCTACAGCTACGCGGCCAGCAAGGCAGGTGTGCACCACCTGACGCGCGCGCTGGCCAAGAAGCTGGGCCCGCAACACATCACCGTCAACGCCGTCGCGCCCGGTCCCTTCGAGAGCAAGATGATGGCCGCAACATTGCAGGCGTTCGGTGAGTCGATCGCGAAGTCCTCACCATTGGGTCGCATCGGCCGCCCCGATGACATGGCCGGGGTCACGGTGTTCCTGGCCAGCCGCGCCGGCTCGTATGTCACGGGGTCGGTGATCGCTGTCGACGGCGGCATCGCCACCACTGCCTGACCGGCCGGTTGGCGCGCGCACCCGGGGCGGTAGAGTTGTAGACCACGTTTCCGGCCCGTCCGGATGTGGCCACCACACACACCCATGTCGCAACATCACCCCGATCTCGCTACTGAGCAGGCGTTCATCGATCACGCCTATCACTGCCTCGAGCAGAGCAAGGTCGACGCGTGGAAGCTGCGGAGCCTGCACGAGGGCACGTTGGGTGGCACATTCCAGGCGCGCTACGAGCGAGACGTGTTCGATGAAGCGGTCTTCAACCGTCTGACACAGCTCGACCTCGGCGATGCTGCGCTCGTCTTTGGCCGCATTGATCGCTCGGGTGAGCTGGATGCCGATGACGGCGTGAATGGTGTGGAGAGCTTCCACATCGGGCGGTTGGCGGTTGCCGACGAGAACAGCGATCCAGTGGTGGTCGACTGGCGTGCGCCGGTCGCCGAACCGTTCTACCGCGCCACCGGTCGCGACCCGTTGGGTCTGGTTCGCCGGCGCCACTTCCATGTGCACGGTCGCCAGCTGCTCGGCCTGGAAGACGAACTGTTCGGTGACGGCCACCTCGGCATCGGCGGGGAAGAGGACGAGCTGGCGATGGCCGGCACGCAGACCACCGAACGCGCCGATGGCATTCGCGGTTACAGCACGCTCCTGGCGGCGCTCGAGCGTGGCCGCACCGGCCAACTGGGCGACATCGTGGCCACCATTCAAGGTGAGCAGGACGAAATCATTCGTAGCCCGCAAACAGGTGTGTTGGTCGTTCAGGGCGGTCCTGGCACCGGTAAGACCGTGGTTGCCCTGCACCGTGCCGCATATCTGCTCTACACCTTCCGCTTCCCGCTGGAAGACCAGGGTGTTCTGGTGATCGGCCCCAACCGAGTGTTCCTGCGCTACATCGAGCGGGTTTTGCCGTCGCTGGGTGAAGCCGGTGTCGAGCAGGTCGTCTTGGCCGACCTGGTGCACGATGTGCAGTGGAGCCGCTACGCCATCGATCCCCCGGACAACCATCTGGCTGCCCGAGTGAAGGGTGACCTGCGCATCAGCCTGGTCATCGACAAGGCAGTCACCGACCGCGAGCGCCCGTTGCGCGAGGACCTGAGGGTCCCCTTCCGGACCGGGTACGTCCGGCTGCGTGCTGACGAGTCCATGCGCATCGTTCGCGCGGCACAGCGTCGGTTCCGCAAACACAACTCCGCCCGCCGCTGGGTGGAGGGCGAAGTATGGGCAGCCATGACCGCTGGCTGGCACGACGAGGAGACCACGGTCGCGCAGGTGAAGGAAGCAGTTCGCCATCTGCCAGAGGTTCGCGCCGCGCTCGAGCGGATGTGGCCGGTGCTGTCACCGGCCCAGCTGTTGCACGACCTCTATGGCAGCAAGGCGCTGCTGAAGTTGGCGGGTTCGAAGCACCTCAGCGAAGCCGAGTACCTGTCGCTCTATCGCGAGCGCAAGGCCGATGTGGCTGACGTGAGATGGACCGAGCACGACGTTGCGATTCTCGATGAGGCGCGCAGCTACCTGGGTGCTCGGCCGGCGAAGGGCACGCTGAAGCCCGACGAGGCCGACGAGATTCGCACCTACGGCCACATCGTGGTCGACGAGGTGCAAGACCTCACGCCGATGCAGCTGCGGATGGTCTCACGGCGCTCGCTCAACGGCAGTATGACCGTGGTGGGCGACATTGCCCAGGCCACTGGTGCGTTGGCGCCCAATGACTGGGACGACATCCTCAGGCACCTTCCCGGCGCACGCGGTTCTCGTGTCATCGGGCTCAGCGTCGGCTATCGCATTCCGGCGCAGATCATGGAGCTGGCCAACAAGGTGATGATGGCCGCCACCCCGTCGCTGCGTGCGCCCACCAGCGTGCGCGCGAGTGATGAACACCCCGAGTTCTCCCATGTGGCTCCTGGTGAACTGCTGGACGCTGTCGTGGCAGCGACGAAGGACCTGGCTGCCGACGTCGGTGACGGCAACATCGCCGTCGTGGTTCCCGACGCCATGTTCGAGGCAGTCTCGGGTTCGTTGGCCGCTGCTGGTATCGAGCACGGTAAGGCAACCCGCTCTGGTCTCGAGATGGGTATCACGGTCGTGCCGGTCAGCGTGGTCAAGGGTCTGGAACTCGACGGTGTGGTCGTCGTCGAGCCGGCCGACATCGTGGCGGGTGAGCAGCAGGGTCTGCGGGCGCTCTACGTGGCGCTCACCCGCAGCACCAAGCGGCTGTCCATCGTGCACGCCAAGCCGCTTCCTGCGGCCATGCTCTAGCCGAGCACGCTCAGCCCAGGTACGCCTGGACCAGGGTGGTGAGGTTCTTGAACGCTCGGTCGGCGTCGGCGGGACGATTTCGGTCGGCTGCCGCTCGGCAGCGACGAACCACGAACTCGAAATCTGGCACCAGCTCTGGCCGGTTGGCTTCGATCTCGGGTTCCACCGCCGTCCACAGTTGCTCGATGTACGTGGCGGCATTGCCGTCGCCCTTGGCGTTCATGACCTTCTGGGGCAGCCCCTGAACCTCGAGCAGCATCAGCGGCAGCAGTTGTGCCGCAGTGCCCGTGGGCAAGGTGGTAGTGGTGGCGGCGGCCGGCGGGGTGGTTTCGGCAGTCGAGTCATATGTGGTGGGGTTGCACGCAGACACGACGGTGACGGCGCAGAGGGCTGCGAGCATTGGCCACCGCTGGAAGGGGCGGCTCATGCGGCGACGAGAATGCGGCTGCTGGCGAACGAGCCAACGCCGACCGCGTGCCCCTCGATCATGATGGTGACGGTGCCGTCGGGGGCGGTGCCGGTGAGCACGCCCGAGTGCCCGGGCAGAATGTTGGACTGCTCCAGGAAATCGAGCACGCCCTCGGCGAACTCGAGCTCCTCGGGAATGCGCACCACGGTGAACGATTCGCCCACGGCGACGTCCGACAGCGGCACCGTGTCGGGGGCTGCATAGAGCGAGCCTGGAATGGGGTTCCCGTGGGGGCAGGTGGTGGGATTGCCCAGCACACGATCCATGGCGTCTTCGACGGCGGGGCTCATGATGTGCTCCCACTTGCCTGCCTCATGGTGTGCTTCGGCCCACGACAGGCCCAGCAGATCGGTGAGGAAACGCTCGGCGAGCCGGTGGCGCCGCACGACCTGCTGCGCGAGGGCTTGGCCGGAGGTGGTGAGGCGAATGGCGCCATCGGTGGTGATGAGGCCTTCGGCTTCCATGCGGCGAGTCATCTCGCTGACGGCGGGGCGACTGACCTGCAGGCGTTCGGCCATGCGAGCCTGGATCACGGCAACGTCGTCTTCATCCAGCTCGAAGATGCATTCGCAGTACTCCTCGAACGCCGGGTGGTGCTCTCCGACAGCAGGCATGCCGCCAGGCTAGCGGCGTTTGAGCCAGGCCTCCCCGTAACGCAGGCGGCGTTCGAGTTCGCTGTTCGTGGCGCTGCCGACCGACATGATGCCGACCAGACGGTTCAGTTCGACCTGCACCTTCGCGTGGCCGAAGCCGGTGTTGTCGACCAGTCGCTTCGCCAGGTCCATGTTCTGGATGCGCAGCTCTTCCTTGCG
>DAORTY010000067.1:14351-18889 GCA_035432905.1 Ilumatobacteraceae bacterium
TGCTTGGCCTCTCTGTCCAGGTCGGCCTGCGTGAACTCGTCGTCGTTGCTGGCAGGAGGCTTGAGCACGTGACGACGTGCTTCAGCGATCTGGAAGGCGTGTTGTCGCAGCCGCGGGTCGTCGGGCAGGTAGACATAGGCCTTCTGGCTGGTGAGCCCGCGCGTCCACCGCACGAAACGGCCGACGGCCTGGCGGAAGAACAGCTCCGTGACGACGGTGCTGGCGTACACGCCGACGCGCAGGCGCGGGATGTCGACACCTTCGCTGACCATGCGCACGGCGACCAGCCACGGCCTGGTGCTGTTCGCGAATGCGGAGATCTTGCGGCTCGCGTCGGGGTCGTCGCTGACCACGACTTCGGCCTCCACCTGGAAGCGGGTGCGGATGAACCGAACGATGTCGCGAGCGTGTTCCTGGTCCATGCAGATGGCCAGCGCGCCCGCGTCCGGCTGGGTGCGGCGGATCTCCATCAGTCGTGCGTGCGCTTGGCCCATGACTACTGCCAGCCAGTCGCCTTCCAGGCTGAGCGCCGCCCGTAGACGGTGCGATGAGCCGGTGCGATCCAGTTCGTCGTGGAAGTTGGCGCTGACGATGCTGCCGTCGGGTGCACTCCACTCCATCAGCCCGTCGAAACGGGGGAAGTAGACGGGGCGCACGACGCCCCCGTCGCGCAGCGCGTCGGCGTAGCCGTAGGTGAAGTCGGGCTGGGCCTCGCCACCAACGCCGGTCTCCTCGTAGCGGACGAAGGGGATGCTCGCGGTGTCGCTACGGAAGGGCGTGCCGCTGAGGCTCAGGCGACGATTGGCCAGCTCGAAGGCGGTGCGCACGCCGTCGCCCCAGGCCCGCTCATCGCCGGCATGGTGGACCTCGTCGAGGATGACGAACGCGTCGTTCGAGAGGCCGCGCAGCTTCTTCGCCGTGTCTGCGGTGCTGACCTGCTGGTAGGTGGTGACGATGCCGTGTACGTCCTTGGCCACACCATCGGCAGGCGACCAGGTGTGGTCGAGGTGCAGACCCATGCGGTGCGCAGCCTGCACCCACTGCGTCTTGAGGTGGGTGGTCGGGGCCACCACCACGATGCGCCGGCGCTCTTGGGCGAGCGCCCAACGGGCGCAGGCGAGGGCGAAGGTGGTCTTGCCGGCGCCGGGGGTGGCGACAGCCAGGAAGTCAGATCGTTCGCTGGCTGCGAACTTGTCGAACGCGGCGCGCTGCCACGGACGGAGTTGGACACGGTCGCTCATGAGGACTTAAGAGTCTGGCGGCGCACAAGCGCACACGCGACCATTTCGTCGAAAGGCGTGCGTCACTCGCTCGTTGTCGTCGGAGAAGTGCTGGTCGTCGGCGTTGTCGTGGTGGATGTCGTCGTCGTGGATGTCGTGGTCGTAGCGGTCGTGGTTGTCGTCGAGTCTGTCGTCGTGGTCGTTGTTGTGGATGTTTGCGTCGTGGAGGAGATCGACGTGCTGGTCGTCGGAATCGACGAACTGGTGGTCGTGCTCGCGGGGATCGTCGTTGTCGTGGTACTCGTCGTGGTGGTGGTCGTCGGCGGCGGGTCGGCCGGAGGGTTGGACCAGCCGCTGGTGAACACTGCGAGGCGGTAGCGCTCGGGATGTGGGAACGCGTCCGCGGTCATCCGGCGAGCGTTCTGTGACACCGTCACGATCAACGAGCCGCCGCTGGTTCGATAGGGGAGGAGCTGCGCGTGGTAGGTGTTCATCCGGCCGTCGCCACCCCGCGGTGAAAGGCCGCGGAACTCTGTTGTCGTCCACGGCCCCCACGGACGATTCGCCACCTCGACGACGAGCTGTTCGCCCCAGTACCCGTCGACCTTGGTGGCGGCGACCCACTGCCCGTCGATGAATCGCGGTTGCATCGGGTTCTCCGCCCAGTAGCGCTGCACGAACGGTCGCGCGTCGGCAGCATTCGGGGACCAGCTGTCAGCGGTGCGGTACTCGGGCGAGGCATTCAGTTGCCCCAACGGCACACGTGCGAGGTACATCGCCGTCGCCGAGTGCTGGCCGCTCCAGAAGCCGCCCTCGCGCACGAGGTTCTGCTCGAAGGTGTTGCCGAACAGGTACGTGTAGTTGCCGTCGCTGGCAACCGCGTAGCCGTACATCGGGTTGACCCCGCTGTTGGGTGCCGGGTCGAACGACAGGCGCTTCATCGTCGACGAGTCGTACGTGGCCAGCCAGAGTCGGGCCGGGTGCCATCCCAGGCCGTCACCCGGGCCGGGTTCGTAGCCGTCCTTGGACATCTCGGCCCAGAACATCTTGACCCGACCGCCACTGGTCTCGGCGCCCATCGGCCAGAACCACTTGCTCAACGGGCTCTCACCGTTGCCGGGCTCGAAGGATGTGGGTTTCGCCGCGGTCCCGCGGTGCAACATCGTGAAGCACTTGCCGTCTTGGATCAGCAGCAGGTTGTGGGCGAAGAACGACTGGTCGAGGCGTGTCGCGGCGCCCGACGGATCAAGGAATGCATCTTGGAAGAACCAGGCGTAGCGGTTGCCGCCGAGTGCAACCACGTGCTGGTAGTCGGCACCCATCATGGGGCCGACACGCGCGGCGAAGAAGGCATCGAGTGCGCCGGCGCCGGTGCCGCTCGCACACCCGACGCCGGTGCTGATGTACCCGGCGGAGGTGGTGGTGATGGAGGCTGCCCACGGTGGCGCTGGGGCGGCGGGCGGGGGAGCGGCGGGCGTGGCGGCAGGGATGCTGCGAGCAACGTCGGGCGGTGGCTCGCTCGGGGGCGCTACCGGTGCTACGACCGGGGTCTCGGGTGCCAGTTCGGTGGTGGACGGCGTGGTCGTCTCGACGGCGACAGTCGATGTTGCCGACTGCGTGGGCGGGGAGGTCGGGATTGCCACGGGTGTTGTGGTCACGGGTTGGCTCGTCGAGGTGGTGGTGGCCGCGGTGCCAACGACCCTCGCCGTGCTGTTGATCGGCGGGGCAATGCTGACGGCGACCAGAACCAGCAGCATCAGCGGAGCCGCTCGATACCAGTTGATCCGCTGCGCGAGTCCCTGCCATCGCTGCATCGCCAAATCCTAGGACTCACTGCCGCCAGTTCTCCCGCGGCCCCGTTACTCCGGCGTTGACGCGAAGATTTCGGGTAGGTTTTGCCGATTCGGCGGAATGGCTATGCCCAGTAGGGATAGCGGAGGTTTCATATGCGGTGTGCGCCTGGCGGTGCGTTACGAAGTGCGGCGATCGGCCTGACGTTCGCGTTGGTCGGCTGTTCGGGCGATGGCGCCGAAGCCGACGGCACACTGCCGACCGCGCCACCAGCCTCGGCGCCTGGTCGACTCGGCGCCTGGTGTGACCACACCCGGTCTCGTCTACGAGTTGATGCCCAAGTTGTGGGCGTTCATCCAGCTCGAGGAGACCGAGACCAGCGCCTACCCGTGGACGTTGAACGATGCCGACCGCCCATCATCGAGGCCTACCTCCAAGCCCAACTGACGTACTACACCGCGATCACGTCAAATCCTATCAACCTCGATCTCCCCGGCTGGACCGAGTTCTACGCCGAGGGCGCTTCGTTCCGATTCGAACCACTGAAGAGGCGCCGACTCGGCGGGGAGGTCGCCGACCTCGACATCGGAGTCGTCTATCAGCCCTGGCTTCTCGGTGATGAGCGCACAGACACTTACGCGATCGTTGCCGATTGTGTATTGGACGGTGGCGTCTTTCGCATGCCTGATGGGTCGCTGGCTGAAGGCTCGACGGCGGGAGTGACAAGAGGCGGGAGGGCCGCTCGGATGGAAGTCATCGACGGACGTTGGAAGGTCGTGGCCGAAGGCTCATTCGACGGTGGTTGTTCGTGAAGGCCGCACTGCTGACCGCCGCTGCACTTCTCATCCTGGCACCGTCTTCAGCCCGCGCCGGCGTAATTTCGGATCCAGATCCGCCACCGCCCATCCACACGACCGGGGCTCGGGCTGTGGAGACTCGGAACGAGTCTGGTGGGCTTTTCGCGGCAGTCTCGGATTCCTGGTGACTCCTCGTTCGCCACCTACGGCGGCAACCGGACATCGACGTGTCAGTTCACCGCCGACACCGACGGAACCACCGCCAACAACATCCCGTACGTGGCGGGGCAGGTCGTGATCTCTACCAAGTGGGTGTTCCGCGAAGTGCCGTCCTCGTTCTCACCCGAACCATCACTGACTGACAACGTCAAGCACGGCGACCCTGCTTGGGCTGATCCGGTGGAGGTTTCGGCCCGTACCAGCTGTGAAGCTGCGTCGTAGGAGTACGTGGTGGTGAGACCGTTCGTGGTCTCCGTGGCCACGCGACCGGTGCTGTCATAGGTCAGTTGGGTGTTGAGGGTGAGGCCGGGAATGGTCTCGTTCGGCGCTGCAGTCGCCCCTCGTCGTAGCTCCAGGTTCGTGAACCGTCGCGGGTCGTTTCGGTGGTCAGGAGTGATCGACAGCGTGAACAGGAAGTCGGCGGCGCGCTCGAGGTCGGTCGCAATGATCGGGCGGAGTCGAGCCAACGAGCCGGACACGGTTGGCGCAGCTGTCATGCCGCCACGCTGCC
>DAORTY010000068.1:0-18849 GCA_035432905.1 Ilumatobacteraceae bacterium
AGGGCACGCCCCACTCGGTATCGTGGTAGGCGATGTAGAGCGGGTCGGTGCTCTGGGTTCGCGCGGACCCGAAGATGGTCACCTTCGGGAAGTCGGTCGAGTGCGAGAACATCTCGAACGCGTCACCCATCTCCTCCAGCGCGGCAGCGGCGATCTTGAGGTCGAGTGTCGACGGTCGCTGCGTCACGAGATCGACAGCTGCGCGAAGCAATTGCTGCGAGTGCCGACGATCGGCCCCGGCGGGGACCGCGGCAATCAGTTCGGCGAAAAGGGCGTCAGCCTGATGGGGGTCGGTCACGGCTGCACTCTACGCGGAAATTCTTTTTGATTCCTGCGTCACGGCGGCCGTCCAGGTGCGTCCTAGTGACGAACAACACAGCACGCGGGAACTCCGAGCCCATCTCCCGTTGGGTCCGGTGCGTAGCGAGGATCGAGGGCGGATTCGATCCACCGCTGAAGTGAGGTGGTGGAGGGCGGCGGATGCCCTCCACCACCTCATCTCGAAATGTGGGTCAACGCAGTTGGTCGGCCTTGGCCGACAGTGCTGCCAGTAGCTCGTCGAAGCTCTTCTGGAAGTTTGCAACGCCGTCCCGTTCGAGTTTCTCGGCGACATCGTCCATATCGATGCCCACCTTCGCCAACTGACGCCAGGTGTGTTCCGCCGCTGCCACGCCGTGGTCGATGGTGCGAGCCAGCGTCCCGTGATCCTCGAAGGCCGCAATGGTCGCATCGGGAAGCGTGTTGACCGTGTCGGGCCCGATCAACTCGTCAACATAGAGGGTGTCGGGGAACGCCGGGTTCTTGGTCGACGTACTGGCCCAAAGCGGTCGTTGGACAGCGGCACCGGCTGCTGCAAGCGCGTCCCAGCGAGGCCCGCTGAAGGTCTCTAGGAATGCCTTGTACGCGAGCCGCGCCTGTGCGATCGCGGCGGTTCCGATCAGACCGAGTGCCTCGGTGGTTCCGATCGCCGTCAGGCGAGCGTCGACTTCGGTGTCGACACGGCTGATGAAGAAGCTGGCGACGCTGGCAACATGCGAGAGGTCGTTGTTGACGGTGGCATATTCCTCGAGGCCGTCGAGATACGCATCCATGACCCTCTGGTGACGGTCGAGGCTGAAGATCAACGTGACGTTGATGTTTCGCCCCTCTGCGATCATCTGACGAATGGCGGGAACCCCTTCGGCGGTGCCGGGGATCTTGACCATCAGGTTGGGGCGGGCGATCTCGAGGTGCAGGGTACGAGCCGCGTCCTCGGTACCAGCGGTGTCGTGGGCCAGGCCGGGGGCAACCTCGACGCTGACGAAACCATCGGCGCCATCGCTCTCGGAGTACAGCGGGGCGAACTCGTCGAGTGCCCCATTGATATCGGCCAACACCATCGCCCAGTACTGGTCGATGACGGATGTGCCCGATGCGACGAGCTCGGTCTGCTGCTCGTCGTAGTCGGTCGAACCCTGGATCGCCTTCTGGAAGATGGTGGGGTTGCTGGTGAGGCCGCGAATGCCTCCGGTGATCAGATCGCGCAACGTCCCGTTGGTGAGATAGCTGCGCTTCAGGTTGTCCAGCCAGGGACTCTGGCCGTTCTCGCTGTACAGGTGCTTCAGACGATCCATGTGGGTCAGCCCTTCGTATGGGCCAAGGCGGTGGCGCGAGCCACGACGTTGGCAACGTTGATTCCGAGTTTGTCGAGCACCAGCGCGCCGGGCGCGCTGGCACCGAAGCGGTCGATGCCGATGCTGTCATCCGCCCAACGTGCCCACCCGAAGGTGACAGCGGCCTCGACGGAGAGCACGGGAATGCCATCGGGCAGGACCGAGTTGCGGAACTCGGCCGACTGAGCCTCGAAGCGATCCCACGACGGCAGGCTGACAACGCGAGCAGCAACGCCGGCGCCAGCCAGTGCATCGAAGGCCTCGACACAGAGACTGACCTCGCTCCCGGTGGCCAGGAGCACCACCCGCGGGGAAGCACTGTCGCGCACGATGCCGCCGCCGGTGGAGACCGCCGAGCCGTCGGTGACCACTGTCAGGTTCTGGCGCGACAGCACCAGCGCGGTCGGACCGTGATGCGCAACGGCGTCGCGCCATGCAGCCACGGTCTCGTTCGCATCGGCGGGGCGAATGACATGGAGATCTGGAATGGCGCGCAGCGTGGCGAGATGCTCGACCGGCTGGTGCGTGGGGCCGTCCTCGCCAACACCGACAGAGTCGTGGGTGAAGACGAACACGACCTTGGCGCCGCTGAGGGCCGCCAGTCGCACGGGCGGGCGCATGTAGTCGAGGAAGACGAAGAACGTTCCGCCGGCGGGCAACACACCACCGTGCAAGGCCATGCCGACCATCGTGGCGCCCATCGCGTGCTCACGGATGCCGTAGTACATCTGGCGACCTGCAGGGTTTTCAGGTGTGGCGGCGGTCTGCCCGGCGAGCTTCGTGCCGGTGTTGCCGGTGAGATCGGCTGCGCCCGCCACGAGGCCGGGTACACCGTCGAGCGACGCATTGAACGCCTTCTCGATGGCCACACGAGTCGCAATTTTGTCGCCCTGGTCGAACACCGGCAACGCGGCCTCCCACCCATCGAGCCCCGAGGAGCTCCACATGGCATCCCAGACGGAATGGTCGAGGGGGCTGGCATCGAAACGTGCTTGCCAATCCGTGCGAGCTGCCGTTCCGCGAGCAGCGGTATGCGCACGGTACGCGTCGACGACCTCGCTGGGTGCCCAGAACGGCACGTCGGGAATACCCATGACCTCCTTGGTGCGGGTGATCTGCTCGGCGCCGAGTGGGTTGCCATGGGCTTCGTGCTTGTCGGTGAAGTCCGGGCTGGGCGCGCCGATGTGGCTACGCAGGATGAGCAGGCTGGGCCGGTCGGTGACGGCCTTGGCTCGCAAGATGGCAGCCTCCAGCGCATCGCAATGGTCGGCGATCTCACCGAGGTGTTCGACGTGCCAGCCGTACGCCTCGAAGCGACCGGCGACGTCGTCGCTGTACGCGAGTGCAGTGTCGCCGTCGATGGTGATGTGGTTGTCGTCGTAGATGCAGATCAGGTTGCCGAGGCGCTGGTGACCGGCGAGCGACGCAGCCTCGTGGCTGACGCCCTCCATGAAGCAGCCGTCGCCGGCAAGCACGTACGTGTGGTGGTTGATGACGTCGGCGCCGAAGACACCACGCAAGTGGCGCTCCGCCAGGGCCATACCAACAGCGTTGGCGACACCTTGGCCGAGTGGGCCGGTAGTGACCTCCACACCGGCGGTGTGGCCGACCTCGGGGTGTCCAGGCGTGGCAGAGCCCCACTGGCGGAACTGCTCGATGTCCTCGATCGAAAGGCCGTAGCCGGAGAGGAACAACAGCGAGTACTGCAGGATGGATGCATGCCCGTTCGACAGAACAAACCGATCGCGGTCCGGCCAGTGCGGGTTGGCGGGGTCGTGGCGCATGATCCGGCTGTAGAGCACATGACCCAGCGGAGCGAGCGCCATCGCTGTGCCCTGATGGCCACTCTTGGCCGCAAATGGCGCATCCATGGCGAAGCCACGAATCAGGTTGATGGCTTGTTGGTCGAGGTCTGGCGAAAGGCTGTCTGGCACAGCTTGGACTGTACCCGAGGGGAGATGAGCTCAGACCTCGAGATGGCGTCAGACAGGAGGTAGCAGCGTGAACGGCACCAGGTGCCACGGGCCGTGGTCGACGCGGCAGTGGGCGATGATCTGGCCATAGTCCTCGAACTCCAGCTCGCCCTTGACGAGACGGTAGGTGAACTTGCCGGCGTCGACGTTGAAGGGGCTGACGTTACGTGCCATCTGCTCGGCGTCCTCCTCGATGCCCTTGCGGAAGATGACCTCGAACACGCCGTTGCCCGACTCGCCCGGGGGGCAGAAGATCAGCGCCACCAGGTGTGGCGAGATGGTGAGCGGGACAGGTGAGGGTGCGGCCATCGAGAACATCGCACCGGTGATGTCGATGCGAGTGGAGGGCCCGGGAGCCTGACGCAACTCGAAGTTTTCGACGAAAAGAGCGGAGACGATCTGCATCTGGGCAATGTACCGGTCGCCTACACCGGCTCGCCCGCTACCCAGACTTGTTCGATCTCCAGTGCAGGGGTCAGGGCCACCAGGTCGGCGCGGCGCCCCACCTCGATCGCACCCCGGTCGTTCATACCCAGCAGTCGAGCGGGGTTGCTGCTCGCGGCTGTGGCCGCAGCCGCAACGTCGATTCCGGCAGCCACGCACACCCGGATTGCTGCATCCATGGTGAGCGCGCTGCCAGCGAGCGTTCCGTCCGGCAATCGTGGCGCCCCGTCGCGGAACTCCATGTCGATCTCGCCAACGCGCCCATTTCGCCAAGCAACAGCGTCAGTGACGAGAACGGCGCGGTCGTGTCCGAGAGCGTTGAATGCAAGACGCACGACCCGCGGATGCACATGGACACCGTCGGCGATGATCGACGCGCAGACATCGGGATGCGTCATGGCCCACACGGCGACACCGGGGGAGCGGTGGTGCACGCCGGACATGGCGTTGAACAGGTGCGTGGTCAACCGAGCACCCGCCGCCACCGCGTCGTCGAACTGTTGCTCGGTGGCCAGGGTGTGTCCGATCGAGACCAGACACCCGCGATCCACGAGTAGTCGCGTCGCCGCAACTGCCAGCGGTTGCTCAGCGCCGAGCGTGACCAGGGCGACCTGGGGTGGCAGCGCCCGCAGCCAGTCCAGATCGATCGGCACGATCTGACTCTTCGGGTGGGCGCCCGCCGCCCCTCCGAGGAACGGGCCTTCCAGATGTACGCCTGCGATGGTCGGGCGACCCGCGGGTGGACGAGCCATGGCAGCAGCGATCCGCGCCAGCGGTCGGTCGAAGCGGTCGAGCGGCATCGTGACCAGCGTGGGGCACCACGTCGTGACGCCCTGTGCGAGCAGCAGGTGGTCCAGTTGATCCCAATCGGCGCCCTGCGCCGTTGACACGTTGATGTCGTCGATGCCATTGACCTGCAGGTCGACGAAACCTGGTACCAGCGACCGATGGGTCGAGGTCGAGGTCGAGGTCACCATCTCGATACCCGTGATCAGACCGTCGTCGAGATGCACCCGTGCCGGACCGACCCAACCCGAACTGGTGAGTACCTGCGCCGCCTCGACCGATGCCACATCGACGATCATAAGGTCCTGCCCCATGGGGCACGACGTCTCATAGGCTGAACGCATGGCTGACCACGGGGACTCGGTGCTCTCGACCCGTGAGCTGATCCTTTCCGAGGCCCGTCGCTGCTTTGCGGAGAACGGCTACGACGGCACCTCACTCAACGACATTGCAGCGGGCGTCGGTATCCGCCGCCCCAGCCTCCTGCACCACTTCCCGTCCAAGGAGCTGTTGTACGGAGAAGTGTTCGAACAACTGCTCAGCGACTGGATCGACCGACTGTCGTCGGCCATCGGGGCCCCCGAGACTGGCCAGCGCAAGATGGAGTTGGTGATCGAGGCCGGGTTCGACCTGTTCGCGGACAACCCGGACTATGTGCGACTCATGCGCCGCGAGGCACTCGACAGCGGCGCTCACCTCGGTATCGACCTTGCTGCCGTGCTGCGGCCGATGTTCGATCGGGCCGTCGTGTTTTTCGAACGCGAGATGGATGCCGGCGTGTTTCGCCGCCAAGACCCTCAGCACCTCCTCATCACCGGTTACGGCGCCCTACTCAGCTACTTCAGCGATGCGCCGTTCCTGGGTGGTCTGCTCGACGGGGATGCACTGTCGATCGACGAGATGCAGCGCCGTCGAGCGCACATCACCGAGTTCTTCGCTGCCGCGCTCAAGCCGTAGTTCCCGCACCGGCGCGAGTACCTTGCGCCGCATGGCCACACTCGACATCGACGGACAACTCATCGGATACGCGGTGGAGGGCGCCGGCACACCGCTGCTGCTGCTGCACGGCACCACTATGGACCGAACCGCCTTCGATGGAATCCGCGCAGCGTTTCCGGCTGACGCGGCGTTCGAGTGTGTGATGGTCGAGTTCCCGGGCTCCGGCGAGTCGGCCATGCCGTCCGAGCCGTTGAGCGTGCAAGTACTCGCCCACCAGGCGCACACCGTGATGCAACACCTCGGCCACGAGCGCTACCACGTTGCCGGCTACTCGCTGGGAGCAGTCGTCGCCGCGGGGCTCGCAGGCATTCATCCCGAGGCTGTGTTGAGCGCCAGCTTGCTCGCTGGCTGGATCACCACCGACGCTCGGCAACGGTGCACGTTCGAACTGTGGAAGCGGTTGATTGCAACCGACAAGGAACTGTTCATGCGCTACGCAATGGCCGACGGTCTCACCGCCGCAGCGCACGTCATGATGGAGCCGATTCTCGAGATGGCCATCGGCATGGGAGCGGCAACCGTTGCCGATGGTTCGGCGGCACACCTCGACCTCGACCTGATCGTCGACATCGCCCCGCTGGTCAGTGGCATCAGGGCACCGACGCTGGTCGTCGGCGGCGCGGAGGACCGCTGGGTCGACATCTCGCATTCGCACGCGCTCGTGGCAGCGATCGCCGGTTCACGCCTGGAAGTACTAGCGACCGGCCACCTGATGACCACCGAGCAACCCGCCGAGATCGCAGCATTGCTACACGCCCACATCTCGTCCGTCGTGAGCTGACTCCACTGCGGGCAGGAGGTTCCTGCACGAACAATGGTGCGGCGACGTGGCCGAGCGATCCGGTGCATGGACGTAGCTAGCTGTCGCCGACCGCCAACGCTGCTCGCAGCTCGTCGCGGCTGCGCACACCGAGCTTGTCGTAGACGTGTTGGAGGTGGTTGCTGACAGTGCGCAGTGACACGAACAGCTGCTCGGCGATCTCGCGGCTCTTCATCCCGTTCGCGGCGAGGAATGCGATCTCGCGTTCACGATCTGTGAGGGGCTCCACGAGGACTCTGTCGGCACGTAGCGCTGGTGTCGTCGCTCCCTCGCAGCGACCCATGTGATACGCAGCGCGCGTGCCGAGCGAACGCTGGAGCCGTTGGTCGTCGCCGCTGCGGGCGAGATTGCTCGCAGTGACCAGCACCTCCGCCGCCAGCAGGTCGGCCCCAATCCCTGCAAAGGCATCGGCGGCGATGACCAGGCCAGGGACGTCGGACGCGACCCACGCGCGCACATGTCGGGCGCGGGTGGCAGCGAGTACCGAATCAGTTCCTGCCGCTAACGACGTGATCGAATCGACGACCTCGGCCCCGCCGCCCAGGCGAGCAGAATCATGCAAGAGCCAGACAGCGCTGGTGATGTGGCCGGTGGCCTCCGCGGCGAGCGCGCTCTCCTGGAGGATCCGACGCGCAGCAGCGAGGTCACCGCTGGCGACAGCGCACCAGCCGTCGGCGAGCCCTCGCTCGGGGCCCATGAACCCAAACGCCGGAAGCTGGTCGAGGCGTTGCAGCGCAGCAGCCGCTTCGTCCGATTGGCCGAGCAATGCATGACCAATCACCACACCCACCATCGCCGACCGTGCGGGACCGGCAAGCCCCGAGTCTGCACCCATCGCAGCCGCGCTGCTGAACTCGCGCAAGGCCGTGGCGACTGCTCCACGCAACAGGTGAATGCGAGCGACCAGAAGGCTGAACCAGAACTGCGTCAGCGGACGCGCATTGGCGACCGCGTGTTCGTAGCCATCGGCTGCCAGCGTCATTGCTTCGTTCAGCCGGCCTCCCTCGATCATTGCGAATGCCTTCGAAACGTGGTGCGTATCCACGTCGGCCACCCCGACGAGGTGGTGGCCGGGCCGACGGTGCAAGGCTCCGTCGATCGTCTCGACGGCTGCGACCATTTGGCCGGCCATCGCCAATGAGTTGGAGCGAGCAACAGCAGCGCCGAGCTCGGTGGACAGCTCTCCGCTGGCAACCGCCGACTCGAGCTCGGCGCGTGCCTCGCCCGGGCGGCCGGCATTGACCAAAACCGACGCATAGGTTGCTCTGATACGCGTCAGGTCGGCGGGCGACATCTCGGGGTCGCTGCGCAGCCGGTCCATCACGGCAAGGGCGCCCTCGGCATCACCAAGGCCCCACAGGTGGATGGTTGCTCGGGTCATCCCCAGCTCGACACGCACGCTGGGCGTCGCTTCCATCCCGTCGGCGAGGTCGAGCATCTCGTACGCCTCGGCCCACCGCCCGGTTTGAAAGCATGCGTCAGCGAGCAGCTCGGCGGTCACCGCCGTCGGGTTCATGTCAAAAGCTGGGCGGGCCAGCCGCAGAACGCTTCGTGAATCCTGCAGCGACGATGCCAGCTGCGCGCCATTGAGTAGCTGTTCCATGTCCGGCAGGAGCCCTGCTTCGAGACGCCAGAGAGCACGCTGCAGGGCATCGCCGTTCGTCGAGCGCGGGTGGTCCTCGAGCCACGACACATGCTGGCGCATCAGCAGCCGGGCCCGCACTGCGGGCAGGCCGACGCGAATTGCCTCCGCGTGCAGCGGATGGGTGATCGACGCGGTGAGCTTGCCGGAACGCTCCACGGTGGTGATCAATCCACGAGACTCCAGCTCGGCAATCGGTTCGATACCGACCAAATCCTCCAGCTCGTCGAGCTCCAGCGAATCGCATGCGGCCAGCAATTCGAGGGCTCGCCGCTCATCTGGGCTGGAGTGCTCGAGCCGGCTCTCTACGACATCGCGCAATCGTGTCGACAGCGGCAACGCTGCGCGTAGCCGCCACACGTCGGACACCTGGTGCAGCACCTCGGTTTGCAGCGCCCCGCGAATGAGTTCTCGCAGGAACAACGGATTGCCCTCGCTGCGGTCGCGCAGTGACACCACGACGGCGCCATCCACCGAGCCACCCAGAACGGCTTCCACGAGAGTTGCAATCTCGGTGTCGGCGAGTGGTGGCAGATCGATGACGAGCGAGCGCTCGCCCAAGAAGACATCGACCAAGGGTGACGGCAGCGATTCGCCGGTACGCGCAGCGGCTACGAGTACGACGGCACCCGACTGGGCGAGCGACGCCAACACACCGGCGGTTGTCACGTCGAGCGACGGTAGGTCGTCGATGATCAGTACCGGTCTCGTGCTCCCCGCTGGCGCGAGGATGTCGCGCAGCGCACCGATGAGAGCCACCGGCTCGTCGCTTTCGCGAGCGCCCCGCGGCAGCATGTGCGCGACGGCTCCGAACGGAATCAACTCGCCAGCAGCACTGGCATGGATGCGGCAGATGATGCGTCCTCGGCCGACGACTGCATCCGCTATCTCATCGAGGCAACGGCTCTTGCCGCCCCCGAGCGGAGCGAACAACAGCGCACCCTGCAAGCGTCCAGCACGCGGGCCGACGAGCGCGTCGAGCACGTCGGCCACGACCGGCGCACGACCGACGCATGGCCATCCTCCCGATGGGCCTACGGGCTGCCCACGGAGTGTGGAAAGCGATGAGATGTCGGAATCATTGCCGAGATCTCAGCGCTTTCACGAATCACGGTATTGGTCAGCGAACACGAGTTTCTCACGCACATTGCGAGTTCGGCCTGGTGACCGAAGAAGGACACTGTTCGCACTATTGACTACGTTGGTAATGATGACTGCTCACGGAACAACCCTGTCGGAAGCCGCCTCCAAAGCTCTGTTGCGCGAGTTCGGTGTACCGATGGCCGACGAGCGCGAAGTGCATAATCCATCTGCAGCCGCGGCGGCCGCGGCCGACGTCGGCTTCCCGGTCGTGATCAAGTTGTGCGGCGATGCGATCGCCCACAAGACGGAGCGGGGTCTCGTGAAGTTGCGTCTCGGCGATGTAGCGGCCGCAGAGGCGGCAGCGACTGAGCTGTTGGGCAGGGCAACTCCCGCCGATGGTGACGTGACGCTGCTCGTGGCACCGATGATCAGTGGGAATCGCGAGCTCATCGCGGGCGTGGTTCGCGACCCTCAGTTCGGTGCGAACGTGATGCTCGGGATCGGCGGCGTACTGGCCGAGGCAGTGGCCGACGTCGTATTCCGCCCGGTCCCGCTCAGTGCCCTCGATGCGGACGAGATGATCGCGAGTTTGGCGACCCAGAAGCTGTTGGGCGAATTCCGAGGCGAGGCGGCGGTGGACCGTACCGCACTCGCCGCCGTCTTGTTGGGTCTCTCGGCATTGGCGGCCGCACGGCCCGATGTTGCCGGCGTCGACGTGAACCCACTCATCATTCGTGCCGATGGCACACCCGTCGCGGTCGACGCGCTGGTGGAGCTCGCAGAACCCGACACCGCCAGGGCCACCCGCAGAGCACGTCCGACCGACGAGCAGTTCCAAGCGTTGTTCAACCCCAGAGGTGTACTGGTCACCGGTGCCTCCACCCATCCTGGCAAGTTCGGGTTCGTCAGCCTGCACAACATCCTGGCCAGCGGATATGAGGGCGACGTGTACGGCACCAACCTGCAGGGCGAGGAAGTGCTGGGCATCCGCACCGTCGCCGATATCGCGGAACTGCCCGCCGGGAAGATCGACCTCGTGTTCGTGTGCACCCCTGCGAGCGCAAACCCCGCGATGCTGCGGGCATGCGCCGCCAAGGGCGTCAAGGCGGCATTTCTGACCAGCGCCGGATATGGCGAGGCGGGCGAGGAAGGCCGAGTTGCCGAAGCAGAATTGGTCGCGCTGGCCGACGAGTTGGGAATCCTGCTCGCCGGACCCAACGGTCAGGGCGTCGTCAGCACGCCGGCACATTTGTGCGCCCAGATCGTTGCGCCTTTCCCGCCAGCGGGCTCCATCGGCGTTGCCAGCCAGAGCGGGAACTTCGTCAGCAGTTTCCTGAACTACTCGCGCCAGACCGGCGTCGGCATCAGCCGTGCCGTGTCCGCCGGCAACGCCGCTGCGGTGACACCAGCCGACTACCTGGACTGGTACGCCGACGATGACGCCACCGCCGTGTCACTTGCCTATGTCGAAGGCATTGTCGATGGGCGCGCGCTGCTGGAACGATTCGCGTCGGTCGCCGCCCGCAAACCGCTCGTCGTCGTGAAGGGCGGCGCCACCGAAGGCGGTGCGCGTGCAGCAGCGAGCCACACCGGTGCACTCGCAGCCGACGACAAGGTCTTCGACGGCGCCTGCCGCCAGGCCGGTGTCACCCGCGCCGTCACCGTGGAGGAAGCATTCGAAGCAGCCGCCAGCTTTGCGACGCAACCGTTACCGAAGGGACCGAACACCATCGTGCTCACCACAGCGGGCGGATGGGGCGTGGTCACCAGCGACGCCATCATGCGCGATGGCCGGCTGACGCTGATGGAACTGCCCGCCGACCTGCAAGCCCAGATCGACACGAAGTTGCCACCGCGCTGGAGCCGAAACAATCCGGTCGACTGCGCCGGGGGCGAGGTCCGCGACACCATCCCGGAAGTGATGGAGATGATTGCCGCACACCCCGACGTGCACGCGATCGTGTACCTCGGCATCGGAATCCAGAGCAATCAGGCACGGCTGATGAAGGAAGGCAAGTTCTACCCCGACAATGGGCTCGAGCGCATCGTGGCCTATCACGAGCGACAAGACGAGCGCTTTGCCGAGGCGGCGCACGAGCTGTCGGTTCGCTACGACAAGCCCATCCTCACCGCCACCGAGCTGGCCGTTGCCGACCCGGACAATGCGGGGCCGCGAGCAGTCCGTGCGACCGGTCGTCTCTGCTACGCGAGTGGAAATCGAGCCGTGACGGCGCTGGGCCACCTCTGGCAGTACGCGCAGTTCCGCGAATCGCGCGGATTGAAGCACTGACGTGGCGATTCGGCGTCGGAACCCCTATCCGGGTCTGATCGTTGTTGCGTTGGTCCCTGCGTTGCTGTTCGGCGGGTGCTGGCGTTTCGCTGATGGTCGGGCGCCCACCGAGGTGTCGGTGGCTGTGGACGATTCAGTTCCCGTCACGTCGCCGTCGCCGGCATTGGATACCCCGTTGTTGTCCGTCAGACGTGCGCCGGCGGTGCTGGCTCGCGACAGCAATTCGCTGGCCTTCGACGCCAATCTGCAGCCGTTGATCGACTCGATCGACTCCAACTCATGTTTCGCCATTTCGATCGACGGTGAGCCGGTCGCGACCGTCAACGAGACGACACCATTGCGCCCGGCGAGCAACGTCAAGTTGATCACCGCATCGGTCGCACTGGAAGTTCTGGGCGAGGACTTCGTCTACACCACGACGGTCAACGGCGTCGTGGGTGACGGGGGAGTGGTGGCAGGCGACCTCTTCCTCATCGGCGGTGGAGATCCGCTGCTGAGCAATGTGTGGTGGAAAGGCCCGAACCAGAAGTTCCCGCCGATCAATGTCACCTCTATCGAAGCACTCGCCGATGCGGTGAAGGACGCCGGCGTCACAGCGGTCAACGGATCGATCATTGGCGACGCGAGCCGCTACGACGACGAGTGGTATCTGCCGACGTGGGCGCCCACCTTGCGGTTCAGCGAGGGCGGGCCACTCTCCGCGCTGATGGTCAACGACTCGCGAGAGGCGGTGGACCTGTCCTCGAACGATCCGGTGGTGGGCGCTGCCAAGGTGCTCACCCAGTTGCTGCAGGAGCGTGGCGTCACCGTTGGCGGGCCTCCCAAGGGGGGCGTCTCGGACGGCTCCCCGGTAGTGGCGAAGGTCGATTCTCAGCCCTTGCCTGCAGTGCTGAAGGAGATGCTGACAACGAGCGACAACAACACCGCCGAATTGGTGTTGAAGGAGATCGGCCTCGCGTCCGGCGGAGCAGGCACCACGGCCCTCGGGTTGGACAAGGTGTTGAGCGTGTTGAAGGCGTGGACGATTCCGCTCGATGGCGTCACCCTCGTTGATGGGTCCGGCCTGTCCGACGAGAATCGGCTGACCTGCCAGGCGTTGTTGGCCGTGCTGCAGCACGGCTCTGTCGATGATGCCGTCGGTCAGGGCTTGCCGATCGGTGGCGAGAAGGGCGGCACGCTCTACGACGCCTTCCAGGAAGGCCAGCCGCTGTCGGGCATCATTCGCGCGAAGACGGGCACGCTGGACAACACCGACGGGGTCGCCGACAAGCCGGGTGCCAAGGCGCTGAGCGGATACGTGCCGCTGCCGGGTGGTGGCGCCATCGAGTTCGCGCTGCTCCTCAACGGTGAGACGATCACGAACAAGACCGAGTACCGCCCCACGTGGGAACTGTTGGCATCAATCCTGGCCGCATACCTCAGCGGCCCCACACCGCAAGCTCTCGCCCCGGTGGTGTCATGACGGTGCTGCCCATGTTTCCGTTGGGCAACGTGCTGGTACCGGGAGGAGTGCTGCAACTCCACGTGTTCGAGCCTCGATACCAGTCGCTCGTCAAGGACTGCGTTGCGTCCGACGACCATGAGTTCGGGGTTGTACTCATCGACCGCGGACACGAAGTTGGCGGCGGCGATGTGCGCCGGGTGGTCGGCAGCGTCGCACGGATGGTGCAGGTCGCCGAACTCGATGGTGGCCGGTACGCGGTGATCGCCGTCGGCGTACGCCGAATGCGCGTGAACGCCTGGCTTCCCGACGACCCGTACCCCCTCGCTGACGTTGACGATGTGCCCGACCTCGACGACACGGATGAGGACAGCGTGGAGATGTTGCGGGCGGTCACTGCGCGCGCACGGCGCGCCGCCGCACTTGCGCTCGAACTCGGCGACGAAGGCAACGAGCCGGGAGCCGAGCTCGCCGACGAGCTGCTCACCGCCAGCTACCAACTCATCGACCTCGCTCCGATCGGCTCGGCCGATGCCTACGACCTGCTCTGCGCGACGGGCCCGCTCGCCCGTCTGAAGGCGCTCGACGAAATGCTGGTGGGTGTCGAGGCCATCAATGCCTTTCGCCTGCGGGAGCCCTGAGCCGGCGAACTTCGCCACTCGGTGGGGGATTGGACTACTCGCGTGCTACACATATGGCGTGCCCGAGACATCCCGCGACACCAAGAAGAACGCACCCGAGGGGCAGCTCGCCCAGACCGCCCAGCTGATGAAGGACTACGCGCGCCAAGAGCTGCGCGATCCTTTGGGCAATACAGGTCGGTGGATCCTGTGGGGCCTCATCGGCGCGGTATGCATCGGGTTGGGTACCGCATTCCTGGTCCTGGGTGTTCTGCGTCTCGTGCAGACCGAATGGCCCGCCACGTTCCACGGTCGCTGGATGAACTTGCTTCCGTACCTGTGTGGCCTCGCCTTCGCAGGCATTGTGGTCGCACTGGCAGCTCGACGCATCAACAAGACCCCCTTGACCAAGGAGAAGCGCTGACCATGGCTCAGCAACGCATCACTCGCGCCGACCTCGAGTCGAAGTTCCGCGAAACACAGAGTGGGCTGCAAGGCAAGCTCAACGACAAGAAGCAAACGATGATGACGGTGGCTGCCGCAGGCGGCGTCGTGCTGCTCATCATCTTCTTCCTGCTGGGCAAGCGTTCAGGCCGCAAGAAGACCACGTTCGTCGAAATCCGGCGGGTGTAGGCAAGCGTGGCTCGACGTCGCCCGTCGCTGCTCTCGCCAACCGCACTACTGCGCCGCAACGCCCTGTACAAGGGCGCCTTCGGTGGCAGTCGTGGATGGATGGCTGTCGGGGCCGTTCTGTGGGGTCCGCGAATCGCGCGGAAATTCCTCGGTAAGCAAGAGACCGTCATCGCCGTCGAGAAGCTGACCGCCGGCCAGTTCGTCTGTGTCGAGTCCATCACGCCTCCAACTCGCAAACAGCGCAAGGCCATCAAGCGCGCCAAGTAGGCCGGGTCCAGGCACAATGGAGCCCATGAAGGTGCTGTTGCGCAACCCGCGTCGTGAACTGGTCATCGAAGGAAAGCGCAGCGTCAACGCGCTGCTGGCTGAGCTGCAGTTGCCGCGCGAGTCGCACCTCGTGATTCGCAACGGCACGCTGGTGCCCGGTGACGCAGACCTCACCGGCGACGACGTGGTGGAGATTCGCCCCGTGATCTCCGGTGGCGCCTGATGGTGGCAGTCGGCTCCAAGTGCCGAGTCTGCAAGGAACCGGCCATCATCGACCTACCGCGCCACAACGCACACTTCTGCGCTGACCACTTCCTCGAACTGTGTCGACGCCAGGTGGTCAAGGCAATCGAGAAGTTCGAGATGGTGGCGAAGGAGGATCGCATTCTGGTGGCCGTGTCGGGCGGCAAGGACAGCCTTGCTGTGTGGGACATCCTTCTGGATCTCGGGTACCAAGCCGATGGCCTGTACATCGGCCTGGGCATCGGTGACTACAGCGAGACCTCCGCCGAGTACGCCCGGGCCTTCGCTACCGAACGCAATCTGAAGCTCATCGAGGTGTCGCTGCGCAACGACTACGGCTACGACGTACCGACAGCTGCAAAGGCCACCAAGCGGGTGCCGTGCAGCGCGTGCGGTATCAGCAAGCGCCACCTGTTCGACAAGGCAGCGCTCGACGGTGGCTACACGGTGCTCGTGACTGGCCACAACATGGACGATGAAGCTGCGGTGTTGTTCGGCAACACGCTGCGGTGGGACATCGAGTACCTGGCGCGACAGTCGCCGGTGTTGCCGGCCCGCAATGGCTTCCCCAAGAAGGTCAAGCCGCTGATTCGCCTCACCGAGCGCGAAATGGCGGCCTGGTGCATCGTGCGCGGCATCGACTACCTGGTCGACGAGTGCCCGATGGCGCTGGGCAACAAGCACATCGCCTACAAGGAAGCGCTCAATGCCATCGAGCACCAGTCGCCCGGCAGCAAGGCAGCGTTCTACCTGAACTTCCTCGACAACATGTCGCCCCTGCTCGCGGGCGGCACGGCCGCCGCCACTGATTCGCTGCTCAGCTGCGTCTCGTGTGGGGCGCCGACGACAGGCGACCTGTGCGCCTTCTGCCGTGTGGCAGACAAGGCGCGTGCACACGAACCGGTGCCGGTGGAACTGGTACTCGGAAAAGGAAGAGGACGACGATGAACCGACCACTCGACTACGGCGACAAGGTGTTGCTGCTGGACAACAAGCAGCGGCGTTACCTGATCACTTTGGCCGAAGGGGCCGAGTTCCATACGCATGCCGGCCTGGTACCGCATGCGGACTTCGTCGGCAAGCCCGAGGGTGTCGTGATGAAGAGCACGAAGGGGGCGGCCTACACCGCGCTGCGCCCGACGCTGGAGGACTTCGTGTTGGAGATGCCGCGCGGCGCGCAGGTGATCTACCCGAAGGATCTTGGGCCAATCTGCATGCTCGCCGACATCGGCCCAGGGGTGCGGGTCTTGGAGAGCGGCGTCGGTTCCGGCGCGCTGAGCATGACGATGCTGCGCTATGGCGCCGAAATTGTCGGCTACGAGCTTCGTGAAGACTTCCTCAACCGAGCGCGCACCAACGTGCGGTCCTTCCTGGGCGACGAGGCCCTCAGTCGCTACGAACTGCACCTGCGTGACTGTTACGACGGCATCGACGAACGCGATGTGGATCGCGTCGTGCTCGATCTTCCCGAGCCGTGGAAGGTCGTGCCCCATGCGGTACATGCGTTGCGCCCGGGTGGAATCCTGATTGCGTACACGCCCTCCATCACCCAGGCAGCACAGACCCGTGAGGTGATGGCCACCCGCGAGTGGAGCGGCACCCGCACGTTGGAAGTGCTGCACCGCGGTTGGCACATCGAAGGCCAGGCAGTGCGCCCGGATCACCGCATGGTCGCCCACACGGGGTTCCTCACGGTCGGTCGCTTCATCGGCTGACCCGAGTGCGGACGACCAGTTTCGGATCGACGCTCGTGCCCTGGCGGGGGCAAAGGGTGCGGTGCTCGCACTCAGCGCGTCGCCTGGCACGCGAAAGAAGGCGGCCGCGAGGCCGCCTTCTACTCAGGTACTGCTCTCAGGGTCGAGTCAGGGCTCGATGAAGATGCACTCGCCGGGGCATTCCTCGGCGCTCTCGATGACCGCATCGAGACGGCTATCGGGGAAGTTGGCCATACCCTCGGCGCCTTGGGGGTTACCCTTGGCAGCGGCAAAGATCTTGTCGCCTTCTTTGACGTACGCAAGGCCATCGTCGAGCAGGGTGAAAACGTCGGGTGCAATCTCTTCGCACAGGCCGTCGCCGGTGCACAAGTCTTGGTCGATCCAGACCTTCATGCTGATGTGTCTCCTATTCCGAGGGTCAGACCAGGTGATCATACAAGGAAGGGGCGCGCAGGACCTACCTACTGCCAACTGTCACCCAAAAACTACTCAGCGTGAGTTTCTGATAGTTCAAACGGGCTATTTTCGGGAGGACTTTTAGTTGGGCGGCACTGTCAGTGGTATCTTGATGTTTACCTGACCAAAGGTTCAGAAGTCGCGGTCAGCCACGGCGAAAAGAGGGTTCGATGAAGGTCTTCGAGCGACAGGTTCGCTGGTTGCCGCTGTTCGCGGCAGGCGCGGCAATGGCACTCACCGGGATGGTCGGCACTGCCACGGCGCGATCGCCGGCGACGGGGTGATCTCGGCCGGGGTTCCCAGCCCGATCGACGTCAACAACGTGCACAACGGCGACACCTTCTTCGTCAAGGTTCTCACCCCCGGCTCGGTCACCGTGACGGCCACCGCATCGACAACGGTGCTCTCGGGGCGGGTCTTTCTGCGGACGGGCGACGGCGAGCAGAAGCAGAAGTTGATCACCGCGTCCAACACCACCACGCAGGCCACCGCAACAGCGACCGTGTCGGCCACCAACGCGACCACGACTACTTCAACCACGACCACGACCACCGTCGCACCAACTACCACGACCACCATCGTGCCGACGACGACCACCGAAATCGGATCCGAAGGGCCGACCACCACGGTGGCTCCAACAACGACGATGGTTGAGGTTGCTGGGCCCACACTGCCGCCCGACATTCAACTGCCTGCCACCGGTCAACCGTCGGGTCGCACGCAGTCGACGCTGCTGCTGGGAACTGGTCTCGCACTGATGGGTTTCGCATTGATTCTGGCAACCCGGCGTCGTGAGGCCTGACACGCTCTGACGTGAGCCGAGGGGTCGGTTGGTGCCAGGCATCAGCCGATCCCTTGGTGTTAGGTTCGTGACATGACCGAGGGTGACACCAATGAGCCCATGTCGGTGCTGCATTCGCAGGTGATCGTCCTCGAGGGTGAGATCGAGCAACTGCGCCGCAAGCTGGCCGACGCTCCCAAGCGCCAACGTGCGTTGGAGGAACGTCTGCTGGAGACCAAGGGCCAGTTGGCGCACGCTGTGTCGCAGAACGAGAAGCTGAGCTACACCCTGCGCGAGGCACGCGAGCACATCGCAGCACTGCGCGATGAGGTCGAGAAGCTCACCCAACCACCGTCCGCGTACGGCATCATCGTCGGCAAGAACGAAGACGGATCCGTCGACGTACTCACCAGCGGTCGCAAGATGCGCGTGGGCCTACACCCCGAGATCGAGCATGACGACCTGGAGCGCGGTGCAGAAGTCGTGTTGAACGAGAGCTTCAACGTCATACACGCGCGCCACGCCGAGGTCACGGGCGAAGTCGTCACGATCAAGGAACTGATGGAGGACGGAGTACGAGCCCTCGTCGTGGGGCGCGCCGACGAGGAGCGAGTGTGCGAGCTGGCTGATTCTCTTCGCGGTGTCCACCTGCGCAACGGCGACACGATGCGACTGGACTCGCGGAGCAATCTGCTGCTCGAGAAGCTGCCCCGGCCAGAGGTGGAAGACCTGCTGCTCGAGGAAGTGCCCGACATCTCGTACTCCGACATCGGCGGTCTGGATACCCAGATCGAGCAGATTGCGGACGCGGTGGAGTTGCCGTTTCTCTACGCCGACCTGTTCGCAGAACACCGCCTGCCGGCTCCGAAGGGCATCTTGCTGTACGGCCCTCCTGGGTGCGGCAAGACCCTCATCGCCAAGGCCGTTGCCAACTCATTGGCGAAGAAAGTCGCCGAGAAGACCGGCGGCGAGAAGGGTCGCAGCTACTTCATCAACATCAAGGG
>DAORTY010000069.1:0-18769 GCA_035432905.1 Ilumatobacteraceae bacterium
CGTTGAGGTACACCGCGTGCACGCTCTCGGCGCCACCGATGTGCAGCACGATGCGATGCCGTTTCCATCCGCGCCCAGTCGTGAACGATCGGCGATACACACCGGTGGGGTTGTGATCCGGCAACCTGGGCGGCGGCCCGTCGAACGGCATCTGCACGTTCGTGTAGTGCGGCAAGTCGCCGACGACCTGCACCGTCCAGTTACCCGGAACCGCAACCGTGCGAGCACCGGTCGGCGTCGGACCGGTCACCGCGCCAGCGGGCACCATCGCGGGCGAGTCGAACAACTCGAATGCCCACTTCCCGTCGAGCGACTTGCGGGCATCGTCACCCAAGGGCAGTGGCACATGCATGGCAAGGCGCCGTAAGGACACGACCTCGGGGTCGGTCCACGGCGCAGAGGTCCCGATGTCAGGCAACATGAGTTAGTCGTGGACCCAAACCGGGGTTCCGATTGGCACGAGCTCGGTGAACCACACGAAGTCCATCGCCTGGGTACTGAGACGCACGCACCCGTGAGAGGCCGGGTAGTTGGGCACGCTGGTCATTCCGTGGATGGCGATGCCGCCCACGAAGTACTTCGGTCGATAGATCTTGCCGAGGTCGCCCTCCCACCAGCCTTCGGGACGTTGGCGGGTGACCTTGTACAAACCGGACGGCGTCGTTGCGTCGCCCTTTTCGATCTTGGTCGGGTCGTTCTTGTTGGTTGCCTCGTACGGGATGCCACTACCGGTGGAGGTGTTGAACGTGTAGAGCGTCTGACCGTCGACCACGATGAAGAGCAACTGCTTGGCCTTGTCGACCTCGACGAGGGTGCCGCTGTCGGCCATACCGTGGGCCTTCTCGACGAAGAACGTGAGGTAGTTCGCCGTGCCGGTGTCGACCTTGCCGGTGGCGGGCAACCCGAGGTACTTCTGGAAGGCCATCACGGCCTGCAGCGTCGCGAAGCCGTACTGGCCGTCGGGGTCACCGGCCCAGAACCCCAATGTGTTGAGCCGCTCTTGCAGCGCGTAGGTGTCGGAGCCGTTGTTCTTGCCGACGGCGGCGATGGGCACCGTTGCCGGGCCGACGATCACGACATTCGCAGGCAGCGTGGTGGTGGTCGGCGCTTCGGTGGTGGTGGGTGTTTCGGTGGTGGTGGGTGCCTCGGTCGCCGGCACAGTGGTCGGTGGCACAGTGGTCGGTGGCACGGTGGTGGCGGAGGAGGGCGTGACAGCCGACTGGATGGGCGCAGTGTCCGACGATGCGGGGGAGTCGGCGCTGGACGTCTGCGAACACGCAGACAGCGCGATGAGCGCGCCTGAGATGCAGATCCGTGCGACACCTGTGCGAATCGAAGTCATGTGGAAGTCCTGGGGAGAGAAGACTGTTGGCATCAACCCTAGCCAATGGGCCAGCTAGAAAGTCGGCAGCTCGAACCAGATCGTCAAGGCGTACTTGATACCGCTACGAAGCGGTGTCGTCTGGTGCGGATGAGTGACCAACGACGGCCAGACGATCATCTCGCCGATACTCGCCTGCTCGTTGGTGACGTGTTGTCGCGGAAAGTCCAAAACCGCCCCCTCATACCCGTCGTTGAGCTTCACCGAGCCCGACACCTGCGCGATGTCGTGGTGCATGCGGAGCTCCTCCTGCTCGCCCAGTGCATAGCGAATCACGAACACGTCGCGCAGGCCGCGGTAGTCGATGTACGGCCAGACCGTCTGCAGCTGCGGCCACACGCGCCGTCCGAGGTCGATTTCGACGGCTTCGAACAGGCGCGGACTGATGAGGGCCAACGACACCTCGTGGCCCGGCACGGGGTCGTCGGCCTGCGGCTCGAACGCGCCGACTGCTTCGGCTGCACGGATGACAGTGGCGCAGAAGGCAGGCGTCCAGAAGGGCACCGCCAACACCTCATCGCCGATGGTGCGGACACCGACCTGCTCGTCGATGGCTCCCTGATATCCGAGAATCTGCTGCAGGTCATCGGGCCGGTCGGTCATGCAGCGATCGTGTCAGAGATCGCCGGCATCCAACGACCATGGATCTCGCGGCAGCGCATCGATACGGAAGCGATGGACCAGATCAGAGCGCGACACGATCTCGCCGGGCGCACTCAATCCAAGGCTGGCCGCCAGCCGAGAGAGGACCTGCTCGGCCCCGATCCCGCGGGTGGCCAGATCATCGAGGGTGACCGCGCCGTGGCGTTTCGCGAGACGCACACCATCGGGTGCAAGCACTAGCGGCACATGCGCGTAGACGGGCTCGCGCAGCTGCAAGAGGTCCTGGAGCAGTCGCTGACGCGGAGTGCTGCTGAGCAGGTCATCGCCACGGGTGACATGCGTGATCCCCTGCTGAGCATCATCCACAACGACTGCCAGGTTGTAGGCGGGTACGCCGTCGTTGCGCTGCAGCACAACGTCGTCGCTGACCCCTTCGACCGAACCAGCGATCAGGTCGTGCACGACGAAACGCTCGCCATCGGCGGCGAGGCGCAGCGCCGGGGGCCGACCATTGGCGACCAACTGTGCTCGCTGTGCGGGGGTCAAGGTGCGACAGGTGCCCGGGTACGCGTCGCCTGGCAGGTCGCCGTGTGGTGCCTGCGCCGCCTCGCGGATCTCTCGACGTGTGCAGAAGCACTCGTACACGCGGCCCTGGGCGCGCAGTGTCGCTATTGCGTCGCGATACAGGTCGAATCGCTCCGACTGGCGCACCACCGTGCCGTCCGGATGCATTCCCAGCGCTGCCAGTGACTGGAGTTGGTCGGCGGCGTGAGTGGCAGATGCCGTCACCCGGTCGAGATCCTCCATCCGAACCCACCACTCGCCCCCCTCGACCTGGACCTGCAGCCACGAAACCAGGGCTGTACGCAGGTTGCCGAGGTGCAGCGGTCCGGTGGGGGAGGGTGCGAAACGGCCGCGCATGGCCTCAGTATCTCTTGTAACGATGCCCGACTACGTAAAGTGCCGACCTTGACGTGCCGATGACAGTGGCGGAGCACCCATGGTGGGTGCGCGCTATGGAGGTTGGGTAGGTGGTGGACGCCAGGGTGCAGCAATCGGACGAGGCGACCAGCGCCTTCGTGCATGAGCGTGCGCTGGCGATAGTGACCTCCAACCTGGCACCTTCGCCGTTCCTGCTACTGCCGTTCACGCTGTTGGTCGGCTCACTGCTCCGTCACGAGGTCCCCTCCGCTCGCCTGGGCTGGTGGGTGCTGTCAGCGGTGTTCAGCACCGCCCTCACGCTGTTCGCGATGTACGGCTATTACATGCGTGGTGGCAACAACGGCACATCCAGGGCGATGCAGATACTCGTTGGTGCCGCGTTCGCTTCGATCGGGTTGCTCTTCGGTCTGTGCCCGTGGGTGGTGGGTGGCAACTCGGTGCAACTCGTGCTGCTGTTCTGCCTCTTTCCCAGTACCGCCAGCGCGATCGTCTGCATCGTGACGGCTGGCCGCCGCGATCTGTACCTCGCATTCCTGCTGCCGTTGATCGGCGTGTCGGCGTGGTGGCTCATCGGCTCCGCTGACTCGCGCCTGCGTGGCCTTGGCATCATGGCGTTGTTCTACGGATTGGCGCTGATGGTGTTGCACCATGTCATCAGCCGCAACACCCTGGAGGCGATTCGCCTGCAGTGGCGCAGTGAGCGACTGCTGCGCGACCTGGCCTACGAGCGCAGCGAACTGACTGGCGTCAATGATCAGCTGGCTTCCACCAACAAACGCTTGGCGCATCAGGCCACGCACGACCCGCTCACCGGGCTCTACAACCGTCGCGGCACGCTGGAGTTGCTGGACCAGGTCTTGGCCGAATCCGGCGACCTGAAGCCGGTCGGCTTGTTGTTCTGTGATCTCGACCGGTTCAAGGCCGTCAACGACGCGCTGGGTCACCGCGGTGGCGACAGGTTCATCAGCATCATCGCCGATCGCCTGTCGCGTAGCCTCGAGTCTGGTTCCATCGCCGGTCGCTTGGGCGGCGACGAGTTCGTGGTCGTGATGCCCGGATTCGATATGGCAGCGGCGACGGTGGTGGCAAATCGGCTGGTCGGAGTGCTGGCGCAGCCGGTGTACGCCGAAGGTCGTGAGGTTCCGTCTTCGGTCAGCGTCGGTGTTGCTGCCGGCCCGTTGCACGGCACGACAGCGAGCGAACTGCTGCGTCACGCGAATACCGCGCTCTATCGGGCGAAAGCGGGTGGTCGCAATCGCGTCGAGTTGTTCGACGGGTCGATGCAGCAGGAGATGGCCGTTCGGCTCGAGGGCGAGCAGGCGCTTCGGCGCGCGATCGACGACGGTGAGATCGTTGCCTTTTTTCAACCGGAGATCGATGCCACCAGCGGCCAGATTGTCGGCGCCGAGCTGCTGGCCCGCTGGGTACGCCGCAACGGCAGTGTCGTGACTGCCCAGCAGTTCATGACGATTGCGGCGTCGGCGGGACTTCTCGAGCGAATCACCGACCGGGTGATCGCGAGTGCTCGGCCGCACATCCGACGCCTGGCCGTCCTCGGCCTTCCAGATGACTTCAGGTTCAGGATCAACATCGCACCGGAGGCCACTGAACGCAGTTGGCGCGACGACCCGATCGAGCACATGCTCGAGGGTATCGATCCGTCGTTGGTCACCATCGACATCCGTGAGAGCGCTGTGGACGGTGACCTTCCGACCGCCAACGCGAATCTTGCGTCGTTCCGTTCTCGCGGCGGTCGAGTGTGCCTCGACGACTTTGCCCGCGGAGTCTCCTCGCTTAGCCTTCTGCGGCGCTTGCCGCTCGATGAGGTGCGCATCGATCGCGTGTCCATCGACACCATCACCGCCCACCCTCATGATCGTGCGATCGTGCGGTCCATCATCGCCCTGGTCCGCGAGATCGGCTTCGCTGTCACCGCCGATGGGGTGGAGACCGGCGCGCAGGCCGATGCGCTGATCGCCCTCGGCTGTGTGCACCAGCAGGGGCACCTGTATGCCCCGGCGCTGCCTGCCGGCGAGTTCGAGGATTACTTGGTGGCGCGGATGGCCGAGCGCTATGCGAGGGCGAGTGAGCCGCAACAGACATGGGAGACCGGCGATCTCGCCTAATCTCTGTGCAGTCGGCTCAACGCACGGGAATGAGGTAGGCGAATGTTCTGTCCGTCATGTGGCACCAGTGTCCAGCCCAGTCAGAAGTTCTGTACGGAATGTGGTGGGACCCTGGTCGGAGCGAATGCGCCGGTGGCCGCCGACATGGCACCGACACCCGCTGCCGGAATGCCCTTGCCGCCCCTGAGCTTTGCGCCACCGCAGGCCGCCGCACCTGCGACGCCACCCACCACGTATCCACCGGATCAGTACGCGGCGACCGCCGCGTTGAACGTGGTGGAGCAGACGTCACCGACGGGGTACGAAGCGAATCCGTGGGACATGGGTGCGACCGGCCAATACCCGGCTCCGCTCGTTGAAACGGGCCGCGGCATCACCAGCGAGATATCGCTGATCCAGCCATTTCGCATCACACCGCTCGTGGCCGTCGCCACGCTGGCCGGCGTGCTGGGCGTGGCTACCAGTTTCGTCACGATCTCCAGCTTCGAGGTCACCGGCGACATCGTCAACAAGCAGCGGTACAAGCTCAACGACTTCTCGTCCAATCTGACCCTCGGTGTCATCGTTGCCGCGGTCGTACTCATCGGCGGCGCGGCACTCGGCGCCACTGGTCGTCGCGTGGGCGCCGGGCTGGCGGGTGGCGCCGGCCTCGCGCTGGCCGGTGCATTCGCCTGGGTCATCGGGCAGGTGACGCTGCAGTTCGACATGCAAGAGGTGCTGCTGCTCGATGGTGGCGGCACATTCACACTCACCACCACCCAGGAGATCGGGTTCGTTCTTGCCGCGGTTGCGGCCGGCTTGGGTGTCGTCGCGTTCTTGCTCTCGTTGACGTCGGGCGGGGCGGACGGCCAACCTGCCTTCAATCCGGCAATTGGAATGATCGGCGCCCTCGGCACGCTGGCCGTGGTGGTCGGCCCGCTGATCCCGATGAACGGCGCCGCCTTCGGTGACAACTTCAGTAACGACTTCATCCCTCCTGCCACCCTCTACCTGCGCCTTGCGATCCTCGTGCTGATTGGTATCGGCGGCCTCGTCGGGTTCCTTGCCAACCGTCGCTGGGGTAGTGGGCTCGCATTGGGTGCCATCTGCGTCGGCGCCATTCAGTGGTTCACGGCCATCGCTGAATCGGGTGACTATCCGTTGGGCATCGCTGGCGGAAACGTCGGGGCAAGCGATTACGCGCCGCACATCGTGACCACCATCGGCGTCATTGTGATGTTGTTGGCCGGTGCCGGCGGGTTGCTGGCGGCTGCGCAGCAACGCAACGCCCGCTGACCTGATGAAGTTCTGTCCGTCCTGCATCGGCGACCTCGATGGCGGTGGTCGCTTCTGCCCCGCCGGTGGCCTCAGTTTCCTCGCGTTGCACTGAAGGGCTCACGAGCGAGCAGACTGAACGCTGTGAACGACCAGAACTGGCCTCCGCTACCGCCCCCTCCGCCCACGACGCCCCAGCCGCCGTCGTACGCGACGGCGCCCCCGTACGGTTACCCGTCGATGCCGGTGGGCGCACCACCGACCGCCCCCAAGAAGAGCAGCTCAGGGCTGTGGATCGGGCTTGGCGTCGTCGTCGCCATCGGGGTCGGGGCGGCCATCTGGATGAGCACGTCGGGCAGTGACGGTGCGGCAAAGCCCGCAGTTGTTTCCAGTTCGGTTGCGCCGCCGGCACAGGGTGTCGATGTGTCGGGGCCGTCCGGCTGGGTGATGACGATCTCACCGGATTGGGCGGAAGCCCCGCCGACCAGTGACGCAGCGGAAGGCAGCTGGACCACCGGTGGCGGGGACGCGACGTTCACCAGCTTCGCCAACGTCTATGTCGAAACTCCGCAGGGGGACATCACTCTCGCGGACTACATCCAGATCTCGAAGACGAACATGCCCACGCAGCTGCCCGGTGCGGTCATGGTCTCCAATGACATCCTTCGGTTCGGCGATCAGGACGTGGCTCGCTTCGAGTACTCAGGCGTCGTGAGTGGTGTTGCCACGCACTTCCTCGCGTACATCGTGAAGGCCGACGGCAACTTCGTGGTCGCGACGTTCGCCGCCCCTGAGTCGTTGTTCGCCTCGGAGGCGCCGCTGGTTGAGCCGTATCTGTCAACGCTGCGCGAGCAGTAGTCAGTCGTCAGCGGCAGAGGCGCGGCGCACTGCGTCGGCTGCAACCTCATGTGCGCGCGCTGTCGCTGCCACAGGGTCGAGGCCGTCGGCCAGTGCGAGCAGCAGCCCGGCAGCGAACGCGTCGCCGGCACCCGTGGTGTCGCGCACGTCGGCGACCGGTTCGGCCGGCACCGTGACCGGCGGATGACCTGACTGCAGCACGATGGCGGGTTGCGCCCCCTGCTTGATGATGACCAGCGCACCGTCGAGGTGATCCGGGTGCAGTTCCGGCCCGAGCGCATCCGCTTCCAACTCGTTCGCCAGCACCACAGCCGGTCGCAATGATCGAATGCGCGCCAGTGCCGTCGCTGGGCCCACCTGCTGCAGTACTGCCGCCGATGACGTGTCGATCGAGACCCGGATGCCGCGCTCGGTGGCCCACTGGGCGAGGGTGGCCGTGGTCGTGGCCAGCGGCTCGCCGATCAGTGAGTAATACGGAATGTGCAGCGTGTCGAGGCCGTCCAACCACTCGGGTGACGGGTCGCAGAGGTCGGTGGATGCGGCACGGTCACTGAGCATCGTGCGCTCACCGGCCGGGTCGAGCATCACGATGATCGACCCAGTGCGCCCAGCGCGCCGGACGATCACGCTCGCACCTTCCGCCAACAATGCATCGGTCAACCCGCGACCGGTCGCGTCGTCACCCACCTGACCGATGAACCGTGCCCTGCCACCTGCCCGGCACGCCGCAGCGATCACGTTGGCAGCGCTGCCACCGCGCCGGCGAATGACGGTGGCTCGCGTGTCGCTGGCGACGTTGACCTGTTCGTGCAGGTGCACCACCACGTCTTCCACCAGGTCACCCACCGAACCCAACAATCCTGACATCCCGGCGACGCTACGCCCTCTACCCTGTTCTTCACGCACCTTCGGAGGATGCCATGAGTGAGACAGATGTGAAGAGCCGCCTACGAGCAGCAATGACAGCGGCGATGAAGACGCGCGAGGAGCTCGCGCTCGGCGCGCTGCGCCAGACGCTGTCGGAGATCGCCGTTGTCGAGACTGCGGGTGATGAGGTCGCGGTGTTGTCCGACGAGCAGGTGCTCGCAGTCATCGCCATCGAAGTCCGCAAGCACCATGAGACTGCCGACGCCTTCGTGACGGCTGGTCGTGCCGAGCAGGCAGCGCGTTCGCGCGCCGAGGCCGCAGTGCTCGAGGCCTACCTGCCGGCTGCCTTGAGCGACGACGAGTTGCACCAGATCATCGGCGAAGAGGTTGCCGCCGCGTCGGCCGCCGGCGCCGAGGGCATGAAGGCGATGGGTCGCGTGGTCGCAGCTGTTCGCGCCAAGGCCGGCCCCACCGCCGACGGCGCCAAAATTGCCGCAGCAGTGAAAGCCGCCCTCGCATAGAGAGTTGGCTAGGTTCGCCAGCGAGATGACTGACCACTCGACCGTGCTTGCCTGCCCCAACTGTGCGCTCGCGTTGACTTTTTCTGCACGTGGCGCAACGTGCGCGAACGGCCACTCGTTCGATCGCGGTCGCAGTGGCTATCTCAACCTGCTGGTGGGCGGCAGGCTGAGCGCGGCGACGACGCCTGGCGACACGCCCGACGCGCTGGCGGCGCGTCGCCGCTTTCTCGGGGCTGGCTACTACGCACCCATCGCCGAGGCGCTCGCGGAGGCGGTCGGTGTGCCCGATGGTCCGGTGCTCGATGTCGGCTGTGGTGAGGGCTACTACCTGTCGCAGTTGGACCTGGTCGATCTGTATGGCCTGGATGTGGCGAAGAGTGCAGTGCAGATGGCAGCCAGGCTGCTGCCGGACGCGCAGTTCGTGGTCGGTTCCGCATACCGGCTACCGGTGCTGGCTGGGTCGGTCGCGGCCGTGTTGTCGGTCTTCGCGCCGCGCCCGTTCGAGGAGTTCCAACGGGTGCTGCAGCCAGGTGGCCGCTGGGTCACTGTCTCTCCTGGGCCACATCATCTGCAGGAGATGCGGCCGGTGCTCGCGGGCGATGCGGAACGCAAGGCGGTCGAGCGCTTGGAGCGGCGGGAGGTTGCCCCGCAGGGAACCGCCACCGCGCGGCGTGTCGAGTTCCAATTGCTGCTCAGCGCCGATGCGTTGCGCGACCTGTTCTACATGACGCCGATTCAGTGGCAGTCAGGAGCCACCGGCTCGGATTCGCAGGACGGACGCTCGGTCACGGTCGATGTCTGGGTGTCGTCATCGATGCAGTGACGGCGGCGTTCGGCTGAGCGGTAAGACTGCAGCCATGCCCAACGCCATCGAGCTTCGCCGTCAGTTCCGAAACCTGCACCAGTCGGGCACGTTCGTGATGCCGAACCCGCACGACATCGGCACCACCAAGGTGTTGACGACGGTGGGCTTTTCCGCCCTGGCCACCACCAGCTACGGCTTCGCGGCCACGCTCGGTCGGCTCGACCTGACCGTCGGTCGCGACGAACTGGTCGAGCACGTGGGTCGGCTCACGGCGGTCACACACCTGCCCTTCAACGTCGACTCCGAACGCCTCTACGGTGACGACGCGGCGGGCATTGCCGAGTGCGTTGCCCTGCTCGCGGGTGCCGGTGCTGCCGGATGCTCGATCGAGGACTGGAACCCTGCCACCGGCCAGATCGACCCGATTCAGGTTGCTGTCGAACGGGTGGGGGCTGCTGCAGAGGAGGCTCGCCGCCACGACGTCGTGTTGACGGGTCGCTGTGAGAACCTGCTGCACGACATCGCCGACCTCGACGACACCATCGCGCGGCTCTGCGCCTATCGCGACGCAGGCGCTGACGTTGTGTACGCGCCGGGCCTGTCCCGGGTCGCCGACATCGAGCGTGTCGTCGGTGAGGTTGGCGTGCCGGTCAATGTGTTGCTGTTGCCAGGTGGCCCAACGGTGGCGCAGCTCACGAACGCGGGCGTGCGCCGCATCTCGTTGGGTGGCTACTTCTCCAATGCAGCGAATGCGGCAATCGTCAACGCAGCCGTTCAGCTGCGCGACGAGGGCACCATCGAGCCGGCGGTGTTCGACCGCCAGCTGCTGCGCACTGCCTTCACTGCGTAGGTTCCCGCAGGCGGAAACGCTGCACCTTGCCCGTTGCGGTCTTGGGGAGCGAGTCGATGAACACCACCGAGCGCGGGTACTTGTAGGGCGCGATCGTCGCCTTCACGTGCTCCTGCAGCCGCAGGACCATCACCTCGTCCGCACTCACGCCGTCCTTGAGCACCACGTGGGCTTGCACGATCTGGCCGCGGGCTTCATCGGCGACACCGATCACCGCGCACTCGGCGACATCGGGGTGCCCCAGCAGTGCGGCCTCCACCTCCGGGCCGGCGATGTTGTAGCCCGAGGAGATGATCATGTCGTCGCTGCGGGCGGCGAAGTGGAAGTAGCCGGCCTCGTCCTGCATGAAGGAGTCGCCGGTGAGGTTCCACCCGTCGCGGACGTACGACCGCTGTCGCTTGTCGCTCAGGTAGCGGCAACCGGTGGGCCCGCGCACGGCCAGCAAGCCGACGGTTCCGCGCTGCACGTCGTGCATGTCATCGTCGACGATCTTGGCCTGGTAGCCGCCGACGGGTGTGCCCGTGCATGCGGGCTGCGAATCTTCGAAGCGGTTGGTGATGAAGATATGCAGCATCTCGGTGGCACCGATGCCGTCGAGCATCGGTTTGCCCGTCTTGGCCCGCCAGGCGTCGTAGACCGGGGCCGGCAGCGTCTCGCCCGCCGACACCGCGGCGCGCAGCGACGATAGGTCGGCGCCTTCGTCCATCGCTGCCAGCATGGCCCGGTAGGCGGTGGGAGCGGTGAAGCACACGGTTGCCCTGTACTCCTCGATGATCGCGATCAGGTTGGGCGGCGACGCGTTCTCCAACAGCGTGGCGGCGGCCCCGAAGCGCAACGGGAAGACAGCCAGCCCGCCGAGTCCGAACGTGAACGCCAACGGCGGCGAGCCGATGAACACGTCGTCGGGCGTGACAGCGAGCACCTCCTTCGCGTAGCCGTCGGCGATGATCAGCAGATCGCGATGGAAGTGCATCGTCGCCTTCGCCTCGCCGGTGGTTCCGGAGGTGAAACCCAACAACGCAACATCGTCACGGCCGGTGCGCACCGAGTCGTAGCGAACCGACTTGTGCAGCGCCACGCGATCCAGTTCGGCGTCGTGGTTGGCGGTGCCGTCGAACCCGACCACCTTCACGAGATACGTGCTGTCCTTGGCGCATGCCACCATCTCGTCCATCAGTCGGGTGTCGCACAGCGCGATCGTGATCTCGGCCTTGTCGACGATCTTGCCCAGTTCACCCGCACGCAACATCGGCATCGTGTTGACCACGACTGCACCGGCCTTGGTCGCGGCGAGCCAGCAGGCCACCATCGCCGGGTTGTTGGCGGAGCGAATGAGTACACGGTTGCCCGGCTGCACGCCGTATTCCTCGGTCAGCGCGTGGGCGAGCCGGTTGGTCCAGTCGGCCAATTCCTTGTAGGTGCGGCGGCGACCGTTGCCGATGAGCGCCGTGTTGTCACCGAACCCCTGCTCGACCATTCGGTCGGTCAGCTCGACGGCCGCGTTGAGGTACTCCGGATACTGGAACCGGTCGAGCAACAACTCCGGCCACTGCTCTCGCGGCGGCAGATTGTCACGCGTGAACGTGTCGGTGTGGCCGGTGGGGCCGAGCTCGGTGTACGCGGCGGTCATGGCAGCACCGCGGTCGCCTCGATCTCCACCTTGGCGCGGGCCTCCATCAGGGCCATCACCTGCACCATCGCCATCGCCGGGTAGTGGCTGCCGATCACCTCGCGATAGACGGCGCCCATCTCTCGCAACCGAGCGAGGTACTCGTCGCGATCGGTGATGTACCACGTCAGTCGTACGAGGTGCTCCGGCCCAGCGCCGCCGACAGCGAGGATGTCGACGATGTTGCGCAGGCACTGGCGCGTCTGGTCGATGAAGTCGTCGGACTCGAACTCCTGCTGGCCATTCCACCCGATGGTGCCACCGAGGTAGAGCGTGCGGCCGCTGGCGGCGATGCCGTTGGCATACCCGCGTGCGGGCTTCCAGTCGGGCGGGTCGAGAGTCTCGTGTGGTGCTTGTTGGTTCATGTCAGTTCCCTTCGAAGACGGGCTTCTCGCGGACTACGAACGCGCGGTACGCCCGCTCGAAGTCGGCTGTTTGCATACAAATTGCTTGCGCTTGCGCTTCGGCCTCGATGGCCTGCTCCAGCCCCATGCTCCACTCGTGGTTGAGCTGAGTCTTGGTGATGCCGTGCGCGAACGTCGGCCCGGCGGCAAGGCGGGTTGCCAACAGTTGCGCCTGCGCGTCGAGGTCCTCGGCAGCGTGCAGCGAGTTGTAGAACCCCCACCGCTCACCCTCGGCGGCGGTCATCGAGCGGCCCGTGTAGAGCAGTTCGGCAGCGCGACCCTGGCCGATGAGGCGGGGAAGAATCGCGCAGGCGCCCATGTCGCAGCCGGCGAGGCCGACGCGGGTGAACAGGAAGGCGGTACTTGCTTGCGGTGTGGCGAGCCGCAGGTCCGACGCCATCGCCACGATTGCACCGGCGCCCACGCACACACCGTCGATGGCGGCGATGATCGGTTTGCCGCACCCGATCATCGCCTTCACCAGATCACCGGTCATGCGCGTGAACTGCAGCAGTTCCTTCATCTCCATGCCGACCAGCGGGCCGATGATCTCGTGGACGTCGCCGCCCGAGCAGAAGTTGCCGCCGTTGGAGGCGAAGACCACGACGTCGACGTCGTCGGCGTAGGGGAGCGCTCGGAACGTGTCGCGCAGCTCGGCGTAGCTCTCGAACGTCAACGGGTTCTTGCGTTCCGGCCGGTTCAACCGAATGGTGGCCACGCGGTCGTGCACCTCCCACAGGAAGTGGTCGGGCTGGAGGTCGGTCATCTCGGTCATCGAGTTCATCGTGTTGCCTTTTCGTTCACGGTCATGCGGTGGAGGAGGTCTTCGAGGGTGGTGAGGTCGGCGCCGGAGAGGCCACCGAACAGTTGATTCACTCGCGACTCATGGTCGACGGCGAGCTGTTCGAAGTGCGTGCGGCCGTGGTCGGTGAGCGCGACGTGGATGACGCGTCGATCGGCTGCGGGCGTGCGCGTGACCATGCCGTCGAGTTCCAGGCGGTCGACGATGGTGGTGGTGTTGCCGTTCGACACCAGCAGCTGGCGTGACAGTTCGCTCATCGTCAGTGGCGAGTGGGCGCGGTGCAGCGCGGCCAGCACGTCGAAACGCGGCAGCGTCGATTCGTGTTCGGTGCGCAGGAACTCGCGCAGCTCGCCCTCCGCGATGCGCGTGACGCGCAACAGCCGGATCCACAGCTTCAGCCGACGCTTGGACAGCGTGTCGCTCACACCTCACCACCGGCGATCGCGATGGCCTGCCCGGTGATCGATTCACTGCCGGGCCCGCACAACCACAGCGCGGCGGCGGTCACTTCCGCTGGCTGAATCAGGCGACCTTGCGGGTTCATGCGGGTCAGCGACTGCAGTGCTTCCTCATGCGTGCGGCCGGTCTTGGCCATGATGTTCTCCAGCGAGCGGTCCGTCATCTCCGTGTCGAGGTAGCCGGGGCACAGCGCGTTGACGGTGATGCCGGTGCCGGCCAGCTCCTGAGCCACCGAACGGATCAGTCCGACCGCGCCGTGCTTGGAGGCCGAGTACGCGGCCACGTACGGGTAGCCCTTCAACGCGGTGATGGAGGCGACCGTGATCAGCCGACCCCACTCGCTGCCCTGCAACTGGCGCACGCCTTCGCGCAGCGTGAGGAACACCCCGGTGAGGTTGATGCCGATGATCTGGTTCCACATGTCCAGGCTGGTGCGCGCAAGCGGAGCGCTGTCGGCCGTGCCCGCGTTGGCGATCACGATGTCGACATGCCCGGCTTCGGCGAACAGCCGCTCGACGTCGGTTTCGTCGGTCACGTCGCCAACCAGTGCTCTGATGCCGTCGCCTGTGGCTGCCACCGCGTCCAGTGGTTCGCGCCGTCGGCCCGCAATCACCACATCCGCGCCGTGCGCGGCAAACGTGAGTGCGAGGTCGGTACCCTGGCCGGTGCCGCCGCCGGTGATCAGCACTCGCCGTCCTTCGAGACTTCGGCCGAGCTGGGTCATGCGCGAATCGCTTCCTGTGCGCGCTGCGCGAGGCGCATCGCCTGCTCGTGCCCGGGTTGGTAGGGCAGCGGCCATTCGGCCTGCGTGTCACCGAGCTCGATGGCCGCGTGGAGGGTCCAGTACGGGTCGGCCAGGTGCGGTCGCGCCAGGCAGACGAGGTCGGCTCGACCAGCCATCAAGATGCCGTTGGCGTGATCGTGTTCGTAGATGTTGCCGACGGCCATGGTCGCGATGCCTGCCTCGTTGCGAATGCGATCGCTGAATGGTGTCTGGAACATGCGGCCGTAGATCGGTCGCGCGTCGGTCGAGGTCTGCCCGGCCGATACGTCGATGATGTCGGCACCGGCCTGCGAGAAGAGGCGAGCGATCTCGACCGCTTCGTCCGGTGTCACGCCGCCCTCGCCCACCCAGTCGTTGGCCGAGATGCGCACCGACATCGGCTTGTCCGCAGGCCACACGGCACGCATGGCGGCGAACACTTCCAGCGGGTAGCGCATGCGATTCGCACGGCTGCCGCCGTACTCGTCGTCGCGCTGGTTGGAGACCGGCGAGATGAACGAGGAGATGAGATACCCGTGTGCGGCGTGCAGTTCGATCATGTCGAAGCCGGCGCGTTCGGCCATCTCGGCAGCGGCGACGAACTGCGCCGTGACTGCGTCCATGTCGGCGCGGTCCATCGCCGTCGGTGCAGCGTTGGCCGCCGCCCACGCGATGGCGGAGGCGGACATCGTCGGCCAGTTGCCATCAGCCAGTGGAGCGTCGATTGTCTCCCAGCCGAGCTGGGTGGAGCCCTTGCGACCGCTGTGGCCGATCTGGCAGCACAACTTGGCCTGCGTCTCGGCGTGCACGAACGTGGTCAGCCGTGTCCACGCAGCCTCGTGTTCCGGCGCGTAGAGACCGGTGCAGCCGGGCGTGATGCGGCCCTCCGGCGAGACGCAGGTCATCTCCGTGTAGACCAGCCCGGCGCCGCCCTTGGCCCGCTCGGCGTAGTGCGCGAAGTGCCAGTCGGTGGGGCAGCCGTCGACCGCCTTGTACTGCGCCATCGGGGAGACGACGACGCGGTTGATCAGCTGCATGCCGCGTAGCGCGAATGGGGCGAACATCGGCGTCCGCCCGGGCGTGCCGCCGGCCTGCGCCTGGAACCAATCCTCCGCGCTACGCAGCCACTGTGGGTCGCGCAGGCGCAGGTTCTCGTGCGAGATCCGCTGCGAGCGGGTGAGGAGCGAGTAGTTGAACTGCACGGGGTCGAGGTCGAGGTAGCGCTCGCACTGCTCGAACCATTCCAGGCTGTTGCGTGCCGCCGATTGCAGGCGCAGCACCTCGATGCGGCGCTCCTCCTGGTAGCGCTGGAAGGCGCCCTCCATCGTCGCTTCGGTGTGCAGGTATTCGGCCAGTGCGATCGCGCTGTCGAACGCAAGGCGTGTGCCCGAGCCGATGGAGAAGTGGCCGGTCGCGGCGGCGTCACCCATCAGCACGACGTTCTCGTGGTACCAGCGCTCGCAGATCACGCGCGGGAAGTTCATCCACACGGCCGAGCCGCGCAGATGGCTGGCATTCGACATCAGCTCGTTACCGTCGAGGTGCGCGGCGAAGATCTGCCGGCAGGTCTCGACCGTCTCCTCCTTCGTCATCCGCTCGAAGCCCCAGGCGTCCCACGTTGCCTGCGTGCACTCGACGATCACAGTCGCGGTGTCGCTGTCGAACTGGTAGGCGTGCGCCCACATCCACCCGTGCTCGGTCTGCTCGAAGACGAAGGTGAATGCACCGTCGAACTTCTGATGCGTGCCCAGCCAGATGAACTTGCACAGCCGCATGTCGACGTCGGGCTGGAAGACGTCTTCGTACTCCTTGCGGACCGACGAGTTGATGCCGTCGCAGGCGACCACCAGGTCGTACTCGTGGCGGTAGTCCTCGGCCGCGCCGAACGCGGTCTCGTACTGCAGGTCGACGCCCAGCTCTCGGGCCCGATCCTGCAACAGCAGCAACATGCGCATGCGGCCGATGCCGGCGAACCCGTGCCCGGTCGAGACCGTGCGGACACCGTCATGGATGACGGCGATGTCGTCCCAGTATGCGAAGTGGTCGCGGATGGCGGCCGTGCTCTTCGGGTCGTTGCGCTCCATGTTGCCCAGCGCATCGTCGGACAGCACCACACCCCACCCGAACGTGTCGTCGCTGCGGTTGCGCTCCAGCAGTGTCACTTCGTGCGCCGGGTCGCGCAGCTTCATCGAAATGGCGAAGTACAACCCGGCTGGGCCACCCCCGAGGCACAGAACTCTCATGCCCGCAGTCTGCGCCTTTCGGCAGACTATTTCAAGCCTGAAGTATTTTTGTCTACGAGTTGGTGTTGACGGCGGAGAGTTCGCCGGAGCGGTAGGTGGCTGGCGGGCTGGTCCAGACGTAGTCGGCGAGTGTTTCGGTGTAGCCGTTTGCCCAGAACGTGACCGCGTAGGTGATGCGGGCCTGGATGGTGACCGTGCCGGGGCCGGGTGGGGTCCACATGCAGGCGCCGTTCACGCCGGGTTCGGTTTGGTCCGGCATGGTTGGCACGGCGGGGAACGCGACGGTGTCGGGCGTGGCGGTGGTGGGGTCGGCAACGCACGAGACGACGCCGCTGAACGCCGGCGACGGTTTGTCAGGGTTGGGGACGAACTTGACTTCGAACTCGAGTGTTGTGGGTTCGGTGAGCAACAGCAGTGTCCAGCCGAGGAAGTGTGCCGGTTGCGATTTCTGCGGGCGCCAGGCGGATGGTTGGATGGCGAGCCAGACCGGGTAGCGAGTGACTACGCCTCCCCAGATGTCGACGACCGGGTTGGTGTAGACGGTCGGCCGTTCCAACTGGAGGTGGTTGTAGAGGTCGGTGGCCGCGGGACGCGGGTTCAGCATTGGGTCGCTGACCGGCACCGGGATCGATGCGCGCACGAGGTGATAGCGACTGTCGCAGTAGACAGCGAAGTACCGCATGGCCGTGTCGAGGGGCCCCTTGTTGTCGCCGTGCATGACGTTGTCGGTGAGTGATGGTTCGGGTGAGAACGACGACGGCACCTCGCGGAACACCCATTTGGTCGAGATCACGACCTGCCCCGCCGCGTAGGGGATGTTGTTGGCAGTGGTTCCATCGGTGTCGGCCGTGAACTGACACGTAGAGGAACGGTTGCCGCCATAGGTGGCGAACGAGGAGGCACCAGGAATCCGAGACTGCCGCGAAAGCCCACCAGACTCATTCCGAGTCTCCACAGTCCGAGCCCCAGTCGTACGCACCGGATCAAGCGGAGCAGCTCTGTCAGCGGACACAGCTGTCGCTCCGACTTGGAAGCAGATCGTGGTGAGCAGCAACAACACGAATTTCATCAGAGGCACCCACCGTCGACAGTGCCCTGATTCGTCACGATCCATGCACCGTCGAGCAGGTCAAGGTAGGTCAACCACCCGTGCTGCCCGACCCCAGGGCTGCTGCCCTCCGCCAGCGAGCCATCTGGCATCCTCGCAACACTTCCATCGAGGATGCAGTCTGCGACCAGGGCATGTGATGCGGTCCGCTCATCGCTGAGTATCTGCGGTTGGAACACGACGCCCAGGTCCATGTCGATCGTCTGATTCTGGGCGATCATTTCCCCGAGCGCTCTTCGATATTGAGCCCCGCCGTCTGAGTAGAACTGGGTCCAGCCCGGGAGATTGAGGTTGATGGGGTTTGACGTGATCGCCGTGTAATACGTCAACTGGGCTTGGAGGTAGGCCTCGATGATGGGGCGATCGGCGTCGTTCAACGTCCACGGGTAACGGCTGGTCTCGGTCTCTTCGAGCTGGATGAACGCCCACAGCTTGGGCATCAGCTCATAGACGAGACCGGGTGTCGTGATGCCAGGTGCCGAGTCCACCAGGTGCCAGGGCCCGTCCGGCGACAGCCCGACGCCGGCGGGTACGGTCGTTGTCGCGGGTGCCACGGTCGTTGTGGTTGCGGCGGCAGTGGTGGTCGACTCAGCCACCGTCGTCGTCACAGCAACAGCCGTAGTGGTTGCCGCCACCGAGGTTGGTGGCGCTGTCGGCAGCGTGCCGTCGGCCTTGCCACCGCCTCCCGAACAGCCGACCAACGCGAACGTCAGGCCGATCGCCGCACTTCGTAACGCACCGCCAGACGCACACCACATATCAAACCTCCGCTACCCCTACTGGGCATAGCCATTCCGCCGAATCGGCAAAACCTACCCGAAATTTCACCGTCGACCGCCAAAGCAACGTCAGGCTGAAGACGGTGTCAGGCTGAGCAGTGCAGCGGCGGAAGGACCTTCACGAACAACGCCCGTCGAACGAGCCTTCGGCCACTACCTTCCACTGTCCGTCAGCAAACGCCATCCGGGCCGCCAAGCCGGTTTTGATCACGCCGAGTGTTGAAACACGGGTAGGCGTTGGTCTCGGCTTCTTCGAACTGGATGAACGCCCACAGCTTGGGCTGGGCATAGCCATTCCGCTGAGTCAGCGCGGTTACTGTGTCACACCCTTTTGC
>DAORTY010000070.1:0-18656 GCA_035432905.1 Ilumatobacteraceae bacterium
TCCCAGATTCCACCGCGAAGTTCACCTGGACCGACGGACGAGAACGCACCAGCCAACCCCGCGGCGCACCTCCCATACGACCCCCTGTATGAGCCGAACACCTGTTGAGACGCGCGCTACGGTTGCCCTGGTGGACGACCTCACACAGCATCGGTTGGAGAAGAAGAGCGCGGCGCTGCTCACTGACTTTCGCTCGTGGCTGCACGGCACGCGCCCCAGCAGCGCGGTCGCCGACCTCGCCGCCGATGCCGAGACGTTCCTGCAGTGGGACGTGAACTACGCCGACGCCGCACTGACCAGGTTCGACGTCTCCGATATCGACGAGTATCTGCTGCGGTGGTGCCCGCGCAAGCTGTCGTTTCCTCCCGCCGAGTGGATTGGCGTGATCGAGGGCCTCACCGCGTACCTGGAGTTTCTCGACAGCAGCGGCAAGTGGACGGGGCGAGCAGGCCAGGCAGCACATCTCGCCGGGCACGCGCGAAAGAGAACCGAAGCCTTCCTCGACGCAATGGGCAACCCGGCCAACTTCGGCATGGCCAAGGGCATGTTCATGGGACCGGCGTTCAGCGGCGCCGACATCGATTTCACCGACCCTGCGTCGCTGCAGGCGGCAGTCGATCGCTACAACAGCCTCTTGTTCGAGGAACGCAAGGCGTTGACCGACCCATTCATGCTCACTGGGCCAGCCCAGGAAGCGGCCGCACTGCGCGAGGCGCGCACCATGTTCAAAATGCCGCCGGTTCGCGTGCCGCGACCGCTCGAGGTGGCGGCAAGCGCGACTGCCAGTCCGCTGCGAATTGCGGTCGACGGCCTGCGTCAGTACCTGGGCAGCAAGGGGGCGGCGCTGACCGCGACTGGAAACCTGAAGATGGCCGACTGCCGAGCCTTGGTCGAGCTGTTGCAGACCGGCGATCGGCTCGAGTACGGGTCAGAGGGATCCGTCAGCCAAGTACGGTCGATGAACGAGCTCCGCAACCTTGCGTTCACCTTCGATGTCGCGGTAGCAGTCATGGCCACAGTTCTCGTGGGCAAGCGTCTCTTCGCCGGCGATGGGTGGCCGGACGATCCTGTTGCTTCGGCCACCGTGCTCGCCGAAGCGGCACTCGCCTTCCAGACCGACCCCGAGATCGAGGATTGGTACGGTGGCGTGGGTCCCGTGGTTGCTGCCGGCCTTCCATACTTGCTGGCACCCGCTATCGGTTACGGGGAAACGTTACCGATCGACGAGATGCTGCCGATCGCAGTGGCCGCCCTTGGCAGCGCCCCGCGACCAACGTGGGTCAGCGAGCGGAACTTGGAACTGATCGTCGGGCGCGAGCTACGCGACCTGATGCGGACGATGGCCTTTGCGGGCGTGGTCACGTTCATCGACGACCAGGTCGCGATGACGCCATTCGGCATCCAGTTCATGGTCGGGCACATGCGCGAGGAAGGCTTCACCGTGCCCGAACAACCCTCGCTCGAATCGCTGAGCGCGGAGCAGGTACTCGCGACGATCACCGACGCAACGGTGTTCTCCGGCACTCTGGCCTGGGCAGATTGGCAGCCGGATCGGTCGGACCAGGAACGCTGCCGCCAACTCATCGACGCGTTGATGGAAGTGCCCTACGAGCTTCGCACGGCCCACCAGCGGTTCGGCGCCTTTTCACTGCTTGCGGAGGTACCAACGCCCGCCGTCGAACCCGAGCTGCGCAGGCTGCTGGGCGGACCGTACGCTGGCTATGCGCTGACCGAACTGACCGCCCGCGATCTGTCGCTTCTCGACGACGCCACCGACGACGAGATGGAAGAGCTCGCCGACATCGTCGGCGTCATGCTTCCCTGGGTGGACAAGTGCTACCTGGACATCCTCGTGGACGGGCCCGCTGCGGTCATCGAGCCAACCGACGAACTCCTCGAAAGCATCGGTGCAGATGTCGTGCAGGTGCTCTCACGGCTTCCGATTGCCGAAGCGTCAGATGTGCTGACCGCGATTGGATCCACGTACCCCGAAAAGAAGGTGGCCAAGCTCGCTCGCGCCGAAGTGCACAAGTGGCGGAGTCGCTGGGGTCGCTGAAGCGGCGTGACTGCGCCAGCGACTACCGTCTCCCGGCATGTCCGTTCCTGCCCTCAGCCCACATGCAGCCCTTGCCGAGCGAATCATCGGCAACATCGTGCAAGCTTCCAGCCCCGCCGTCTCGCCCGATGGGAGCCACGTCGCCTTCGTCGTCACACGTGTCGACATGGCGAAGAACAAGTACTTCTCGCAGGTCTGGCTGGCGGCTGCCGACGGCGGCACCCCGCCACACCCCGTCACCTCCGGCGAGCACGACGGGAACCCGACCTGGATGCCCGACGGCAGGACGCTGCTGTTCACCTCCCGGCGCAGCGCGAAGAAGGGTGAGAGCACGCTGCACGCGCTGCCGGTGTCGGGCGCCGGTGAGACCCGCACGCTGGCCTCGATGCGCGACGGCCTCGGCGATGTGGCGGTCAGCCCGGACGGCAAGTGGGTGGCGTTCATCAGCCGAACACCGCACGAACGTTACGACGCACCCGGGGCCCAGGACGGCGACGAGAGCTGGCAGTCACCACGCAAGATCGAACGCTTCTTCACCACGCTCAACGGCGAGGGCTGGGTGTACGACCGGCCATCACACGTGTACGTCGTCGCTGCCGACGGCACGGGCACGCCGCGCAACCTGACACCTGGCGAGTTTCAGCACAGCGGCATCTCATGGGCACCCGATTCGTCTGCGATCATCACATCGGCGTCACGGCACGAGTCGTGGGACCTCGACTTCTGTGCCGACCTGTACCTCGTGCCGTTAGTGGGCGAGATCTCCGTCCTCACCGGCACCACCGGCTACTACATGCACCCCTCGGTCGACCCGAGCGGCGAGACCGTTGCATTCATGGGTTTCGACGATGCGTCCACATCACCACAGAACCTCCACATCGGGTTGGTTCCGCTCACCGGCGGCGAGCATCGCTGGATCAGCCGTGCGTTGGACCGCACGTTCGAAACGACTGCCGGCGCGGCCGCTCCCCAATGGCTCGACGCGACCACACTGATCGGCAGCGCCGAGGACCGCGGCCAGACGCATCTCTGGCGACTGGACACGGCCGGCATCGCTCCCGTCGCCCTCACCTCCGGGCCGATCACGGTCAAGTCGTTCGACAGCGCCGGGGGCACCATCGCGTTCTGCGCGGGGGCAGTCGACGAGCTGAGCGATCTGTTCGTGTTGCACGACGGCGGTCCGCGTCGATTGACCTCGTTCGCCGCCAACTACGCCACCGCGTACGAGCCACTCACGTGGGAACGCTTTGCGGTGCCGTGCACCGACGGCAGCGGCGAGATCGATGCCTGGATCATGCGCCCGCGTCACTTCGACGCCGACAAGCAGTACCCGGTGATCCTCAACGTCCACGGCGGCCCGCACACGCAGTACGGCGAGACCTATTTCGACGAGGCGCAGTTCCAAGCGGATGCCGGCTTCGTCGTGTTGATGAGCAACCCGCGCGGTGGGTCGGGTCGCGAGCAGACGTGGGGCCAGGCCATCCTGGGTCCGCAGCACAAGGTCGCCCCCGGCAGCGGTTGGGGTGGCCTCGACGTCGACGACGTGATGGCGGTCCTGGACACCACGCTCGAGCGCTACTCGTTCTGCGACCGCAACCGCGTCGGCATGCAGGGCGGCAGCTACGGCGGGTACATGGCCACCATGTTGGCCGGTCGCTTCAGCGACCGCTTCGCCGCCATCTGCAGCGAGCGCGCCGTCAACAACGTGCTCACCGAGGAGGTGAACAGCGACATCGCCACCATCTTCCGCGTCGAGCATGGGCCCACGCACATCGACGCGCCCGAGGAGTACGAGCGCCTCTCCCCCATCCAGCACGTGCGCGACATCACCTGCCCGATGCTCATCATCCACAGCGAGAACGACCTGCGCTGCCCGATCAATCAGGCCGAGGAACTGTTCGTCGCCATGCGCTTGCTGGGCAAGGACGTGACGTTCTACCGCTTCCCCGGTGAGAGCCACGAGCTGTCACGCAGCGGCTCGCCCATCCACCGGCGCCAACGAGCCGAGATCATCCTCGACTTCTTCGCGCAGCACCTCTCACTCTGAGATCCAGGCGTCGATCAGTTTGCGGGCAATCGAGATTGCGGGTGGGATGGGCGGAAGCGAGTCGCGGGTGTACCACTGCGCATCGACGATCTCGCTGGGGTCGCACACGATCTCGCCACTCTCCCATGTCGCTCGAAAGCCGATCATCAGGCTGTGCGGGAACGGCCAGGGTTGGCTGCCGCGATACTCGACGCCACCCACGACGATGCCAACCTCTTCCTCGACCTCGCGGATGACGGCTTCCTCCAGCGACTCGCCGGGCTCCACGAAGCCGGCGAGGCACGAGTACATCGGGCCACGGAACTGCACCCCACGGGCGAGCAGTACCTCCTGGTCGGGCCCCGGCTCACCCTTGGTGACGAGCGTGATCATGGCCGGCGCCAGACGCGGGTAGGCCTGCAAGGCGCACGCAGGACACTTCATCGAACGATCGGTCGGCGACGCTTCGGTGGGCGTGCCGCACCGGCCACAGAAGCGATGGGTGCGCGCCCACTCGGCCAACTGCACCGCACGACCCGCAACCGCCCATTCCGGCTCGGTCGAGCGGCCATAGAGCGAGTAGAGGTCGACCGCAGCGCCGTACGACGGGTCCTCGCCACCCGGCACGTCGACCGCCCAGCAGGCCTCTTCGCCGAGCATGCCGACGAAGTACACCGACCAGTTGGCGTCGGCCGCTCGATCGTCGACGAAGACGGCAGCTCCGATCACGTGGATGTACCGGTTGCGAACCGGAGCGCCATTCGGCAGGAGAGATGCGTTGAAGATCGCCATGTTCGCACCGTAGGCGATCACCTGGCACAGACCTTCGGCTCTGCTGCGACGAGGATGCTCTCGTAGGCTGCGGGCATGAGCAACGTAGTAATCGTCGACGCCGTCCGCACCCCCATCGGTAAGCGCAACGGTGGTCTTTCCACCCTCCACCCCGCCCAGACCCTTGCTGCCGTTCAGCAGGCCATCATCGAACGCACGGGCATCGACCCGGCCGTGGTCGATCAGGTCATCGGCGGCTGTGTCAGCCAGGTCGGCGAGCAGGCCTTCAACATCACGCGCACCGCGTGGCTCAGCGCCGGTCTGCCCCTCACCACCGCCGCCACCACCGTCGACACCCAGTGCGGCAGCAGCCAGCAGGCCACCAACCTGGCCGCCGCGCTCGTGGGTAGCGGCGTCGTCGACGTCGCCCTCGCCTGCGGCGTGGAGGCCATGAGTCGGGTGCCGATCGGCGCTGCCGGCAACCGGGCCTTCGGTCTCGGCATCCCGATTCCCCCCACCTACTTCGAGCGCTACGAGATGACCTCGCAGTTCGAGGGCGCCGATCGCATCGCCGAGAAGTACGGCATCACCCGCGCCGATACCGACGCGTTCGGTTTCGCCAGCCAACAGCGCGCCGGTCAGGCGTGGGCCGAGGATCGTTTCGCCGGGCAGTACATCACCATCGACGCCCCCGACCGCAACGAGGACGGCAGTCTGGCCGACACGTTCCACACCGTCAGCCGCGATGAAGGGCTGCGTGAGACCACCATGGAGAAGCTGGCCTCGCTGAAGCCGGTCGGTCGCGAGAACGGCGTGCACACCGCGGGCAACTCGTCGCAGATCAGCGACGGTGCCAGCGCTGTGCTGCTGATGACCGAGGAGAAGGCCGCGGCCCTGGGCCTCAAGGCGCGCGCTCGCATCGTCGACACCTGCAACGTGGGCGTCGACCCGGTGCTGATGCTCACCGGTCCCATCGATGCCACGAAGCGGCTGCTGGCTCGCACCGGGCTGTCGATCGACGACATCGACGTCTTCGAGATCAACGAAGCGTTCGCCTCGGTCGTGCTCGCCTGGCAGAAGGCTGTCGGCGCCGACCCGGCCAAGACCAACCCCAACGGCGGCGCCATCGCCTTGGGCCACCCGCTGGGTGGCACGGGCGGCTTCCTCATCACCAAAGCCCTCTACGAACTCGAGCGCACCGGCGGCAAGTACGGCCTCATCAGCATGTGCTGCGGCGGCGGTCTGGGCACCGGCACCATCATCGAGCGCCTCTGACCACCAGCCGTTTGGCACCATCTGCCAGGGACCGACGCTGAGCGCGGTGCGATTCGGTGGCAGACCGATAGAACGGGTCGATGGGGCGTTGGCGGCTACTGGGACTCGCACTGGCACTTGGCGCGTGCAGCGACGGTCCAGCAGCTGCACCCACGACCACTGGGTTGCTGACAGCGAATGCCACGGTCATCTACGTCACCGACGGCGACACGATCGGCGTCGAGATCGACGGCGCCCAGGAACGGGTCCGCTTGATCGGTATCGACACTCCTGAGACCAAGAAGCCGAACACACCCATTCAGTGCTTCGGGCCCGAAGCAACCGCGTTCACCAAGTCACTGCTCCCCGAGGGCACAGCGCTGCACGTCGAACGCGACGTCGAAGCCCGCGACGTCTACGGGCGGCTGCTGGCGTACGTCTACCGCAGTACGGATGGATTGTTCGTCAACATGGAGATCATCGGTCGTGGCTACGCGCGCCCACTCACCATTCCCCCCAATGTCGCGCATGCCGATGAATTCGTCGCCGCGGCACGCAACGCCGAGGCCACCAACGTCGGTCTCTGGGCTGGCTGCAGCGGATAGCGTTCGCTGCGATGAGCACCTTCGCAGACAGCACTCTCGCCGAACGGCTCGGCTACACCGCTGACGCCAGGCTGGTCATCATCTCCTGCGATGATCTGGGCAGCTGCCATGCCGCCAACGAGGGCGTGTACGACGCGCTGCACCACGGCGTGGCCACCTGCGCCAGCCTGATGGTGCCGGCACCATGGGCCCGCGATGCCGCCAATCGCTATCAGCCAACTGACGACATCGGTGTCCACCTCACACTCAACTGCGAGCACGCCGCGTACCGATTCGGCCCCATCACGCACGCCCCCACGCTGCTCTCCGGCGAGGGCGGCTTTCCCCGCGAAGTCGACGACCTGTGGCAGCACGCCGACCCCGAAGAGGTGCTGCGCGAATGTCGCGCACAGATCGAGCGGGCCACCGCCTGGGGCATCGACGTGACACACCTGGCACCGCACCTGTCGGTCATCACCTTGCGACCGGAGTTCTTCGACGTCTACCTCGAGTTGGCAGTCGAGTTCCAGCTGCCGATCCGCCTGCCCTCGACCATCACCACCGAACAGGCCGGCTTTCCCTTTCGCCGCCTCGCCGCCGAAGAGGGCGTGCTGTTCCCCGACCACTTCGATCACGACTGGCGCGCCGGCAGCCGCGACCGGGTCTACGACGCGGTGCGCAATCTGCCCGCGGGCGTCACCGAGATTCACGTACAGCCAACGATCGACACGCCTGAGGTGCGCGCCATCACCGACCTGGCGCCGATGTGGATCGACGACCACGAGCTCGTCACGCACGACGAGACACTGCGCACCCTGCTCGCCGATTCCGGCGCTGTTTCGATCGGGTATCGGGCACTCAGGGACGCGATGCGAGCCGGCTGAGCGCGGCGGCCGCCGACCCGTCGCGGAAGGCAGCGAGCAGTGGCCCGGTCGGCCCGGTGTTCTTCAACTTCCCCAGCATGAACGCGGTTGCGGGTTCCATGGTGGCTTCGGCGACACCGACGGTCACCACCACCTCGGCGTCGTCGGGCCCCTCGACCGCCTCGTCGTTCTTGGCGAACAGCACGCGGTACTGAATGGTCACGACATGTCCGCCGAACTGCGAACGCCGGCAAAAATGTCGTTCTCCAGTTCGCCCTCGGCGGGCATGCCCACCAACGAACGGGCCAGGATCCACTCTTCCCAGGGGAACACGTCGGCCAGCTCCGCGTCGCTGAGGCCGAACCACCACGACTCCTCGGGGTCGACCTGAGTGGCATGCGCTCGCAGCGCGCCGCTGCGTGCGGCCAGGTAGTCGCCGACGTCGATGCGCGTGGTGATGCGGTGGTCCTGGCTGGGGCGGTCCAGCCAGTCCTGCTTGTACGGCGACTCGCCGCGATGCGTGATCATCCCCTCGTGGATGGCCATCAGGCGAGCCTTCGACCACACCGTGTAGTACATCTTCGACGGCTGCCACGGCTCGCCCAGCTCGGGGTACCACGCCGGGTCGCCGGCACGGTCGAACGCGGGGTTCGAAATGTCGTGCACCTTCAGGTGGTCGGGATGCAGGTAGCCGCTCTGGTCGTCGCTGTAGGTGATGATCACCTGTGGACGCTCTCGGCGGATGATTGCCACCAGGCGGCCCACTGCTTCGTCCATCGGCGCCATGTGGAAGCAGTCGGGATTGCTGTTGGCCTCGGTGTCGGCCATGCCCGAGTCGCGATAGCCCAACATGACAACCTCGTCGAACCCGATGATCTCGGCCGAACGGGCCAATTCATGCGGGCGCAACTGCGCCAGCAGCACCTTCTCCTGCTCCGGCGTCATGTCGTGGAACGGCTGGCCCGGGGCACGCAGCCCTGGGTTCTGCAGGTCGCCCTCCTCGCCGCCGGTGCAACACACCAGCACGGTACGCGCGCCCTCTGCATGGTACTTGGCCAACGTCGGGGCCCCTTTCGAGGCTTCGTCGTCGGGATGGGCATGCACGGTGAGCACGCAGAGCTGCTGAGAATCCACGTCGGCACGATATCCCTGCACCCCCGATGGTGCCCACCTCAACGTAAGCTGCCCGAGTGCGACGAGTAGTGCTGATGACCACCTCCTGCCTGCTGCTGATGGCCATCGGTGGCTGCAAGTCCGACGGACGGGTGCTGCGCCCTGCCCGCGCCGATCAAAATGCCTCGGTGTCCACACCGGCCCCCGTCGTCACCGAGATCCCCGCTGAGCCCACCACCTCCCCCACCACCATCGCCCCGCCGGCCGGCGCACTGGTGGCCAGTGCCCCGTGGCGCAACGGCGAGGAGATCGACGCTCGCTACACCTGCGACGGGCTGAATGTGGCACCCGCCCTGTCGTGGAACGCAGCGCCGATAGGAACCGTGGAGATCGCCATCACGATGGTTGATCTCGATGCCCCGCTGTACGCGCACTGGGTGATCGCAGGGCTCTCGCCGTCCACGATTGCCCTCGATGAAGACACCGTTCCGGTTGGGGCCTACGAAGCGCTGAACGGTGCCGGCGACGTCGGCTACACCGGTCCGTGCCCGCCCGCGGGCACTTCGCACGACTACGTCGTCGCGGTGCACTATCTTGGGGCGGCAACTGAGCTGGAGGATGGCAGCTCAGCGGCGGATTTGGTCGCGGCAGTGGAAGCGGCCGAAACTGCCGTCGCCGACGTGGCTGGCACCTTTAGTCGCATCTAGCACTCACCGATAACTGACATATCACTTCGACCCAGTAAGGATGGCGGACATCACCGAGTTGCTCCCTTCGTTGCCGATTGGCCTGTTCCAGGCCGATCGTGATGGTCGCGTCAACGCGGCCAACGCAGCTTTTGGCGCGCTCGTGCAGGTCTCGGCAGCATCGCCGGTTGGCGCCCCACCGTGGGCGAATGCCCATCCCGGCGACAGGGCATCGGCCGAACTGACCTGGCGGCGAAGCGTCGAGGCCGATGTCGACGTGAAGTTGGAGTTCCGGGTGTGGCACGGCGAAAGCCGTATGACCTGGGTGCGCATCGAAGCCCAGGCCGAGCGCGACCCGCTGGGAATGGTCACCGGTTATGCCGGCATTGCCATCGACCACACCGAGAGCGTGGGCCAACACGAGCTGCTCGACCGGCTGTCCGGCGTCGTCGGCGCTACCGATGATGCGGTCCTCATTCTCGATCGCAACGGCTCGCCCGTGTACACCAACGAGGCCGCCCGCAGGTTGTTCGGCGTCGAGCACGAACTCGACCTCATTCGCGACCCCGCCGCGCGCGGCCTGCTGCAGGCCATCCGCGACCAGGTGCCGCGCGAGGCCATGGCCAGCAGCCAGAGCACCAAGTGGTCGGGCGAAGTTGGCTTCCGTGGCCCGGACGGACTGGATCGCACGCTCGACATCGACCTGCTGCTCAATCGTTCAGCCGACGGCGTCATCGATTACTGGGGCGGCGTCGTTCGCGACATCACCGCCACCAAGCATCTGCAGAGCGAGCTCACCCGCCAGGCGAACCACGACCCACTCACCGGCCTCCCCAACCGGCTGCTGCTGTTGCGCACCGCCGCCGATGCCCTCGAGAGCATTCGCGGTACACGCCAGAATGTCGCCATCCTGTTCCTCGACGTCGACCGGCTGAAGGACGTCAACGACACCGTCGGCCACGAGATCGGCGACGCGCTGCTGGCGCAAGTCGCTCATCGCGTTGCGCATGCCACTCGGCCATCCGACGTGGTCGCCCGCATCGGCGGTGACGAATTCGTGGTGCTGTGCGACGGCGGCATCGACGAGCACAGTGCGCTCGATCTCGCCGAACGCATCCGCGGCTCGCTCAGCGGCCGCATCATGGTGCACGGTGTGGAGGTCGACCTGTCGGTCAGCGTCGGTGTCGCTGTCGGCCTGCCCGCCCACGTCGAAGGCATCAGCGGTCAAGAGGCAGCGATCGAGCTGTTGCGCAACGCCGACATTGCGATGTACCAGGCCAAACGGCGCGGCAGGTCGCGCTGCGAGCTGTACACCGAGGTCATGCGCGCCGAGTCGCGACAACACAAGGTGCTGTCCAACCAGCTCGAACGGGCGCTCGCGGGTGGCCAGCTACGCCTGGCCTACCAACCCATCATCTCCACCCACAGCGGCCGCGTCGCCGGCGCCGAGGCGCTGCTGCGCTGGGACCATCCCGAGCAGGGCACGTTGTTGCCCGCACAGTTCTTGCACCTCGCAGAAGAGTCAGGCGTCATCGTTCCCATCGGCGAATGGGTCATTCGTCAGGCGTGCCTCGACACTCGGGCATGGCTCGACGCGGGCCTGGTCGACCGTGGCTTCAGCGTGCACGTCAACATCGCTGCCCGCCAGTTGGCGGAGGGAACCTTCGTAGAACGCGTGCTCGCCACTGTGCGCCAGATGGAGCTCAACCCGCATCAGTTGACGCTCGACTTCGACGAGAACACGCTCAACGATCGCCAGCCAGGCAACCTGCGCGCGATGCAGGCGCTGCGCCGCTTTGGTGTGCAGGTGGCGCTCGACAACTTCGGCACCGGCGTCTCCTCGCTCACCGCACTTCGCTCGTGCGAGGCCGACGTGCTCAAGCTCGACGGCACCGTCGCTCGCATGCTCGGCACCAGCGGCGACGACGACCCCATCGTGCGGGCCATCATCCAGTTGGCGCACGCTCTCGACATGCAGGTCGTTGCCGAATGGGTCACCTCCGCCGACCAGTTGCGCCGTCTGCGCGTCCTGGGCTGCGACCTGGTGCAGGGCCACCTGTTGGGCGAGCCGACTGCGGCCGACGTCTTCGGCGCCCGCACTCCCCGCTGACGTGACCGACCAACCAACGTGAACGACCAACTGACGAACGTGCTGACGTTCGCGGTACTGGGTTTCATGGGTTTTCGACTCGTCACCGGCCTGCGGCACTCACGCTCGGCGCACGGCCGTTCGATCGTCTCTCAGGTCTGGCATCGCATCGGCTGGCGACATGTGTGGCCGGTGCCGCTCGTACTCATCGTCGTCGTTGCCGCTGCGACCGCACTGATGCAGATTCCCGGGCTGTCGTGGGGATGGTGGTCGATGCTGGGCGGCACCGGCAATCCTGTGTTCGGGGAGTCGGACGCCACCGTCGGCACTGTCTGGGAGTGGATCATCCCGCTCACGTTCATGTGTCTGCTGCTGCCGGCACTGCCGCTGTTCGCATACGCCGAGGAACGCATGTTTCGCGCCGGCTCGCAAGGTTGGTCGCGTCCGCGGCGTGTGTTGAAGGTGCTCCAGTTCGGCATGATCCACGCCCTCATCGGTATCCCGCTGGGGGCCGCGCTCGCGCTGTCACTGGGCGGCGCCTACTTCATGTGGGTGTACCTCCGCGAGTACCGACGCCACCATGACCCCACCGGCGCAACACTCGAATCCACGGCCGCGCACACCGTCTACAACGGGCTGATCGTGCTGCTGGTCGTGGTCGCCGTGGGCCTGAACGCAGTCCTGTAGGGGGCGTCGGTAGCCTGCGGTGCGTGTCACTACCCGTACCGCCCACCGTGTCCCGCTGCTATCGCCACCCCGACCGCGAGGCAGGTCGCAGCTGCACCCGCTGTGGCAAGCCGGCGTGCAGTGACTGTCTGGTGCAGGCCGACGTCGGCTCGCACTGCTTGGACTGCGCGAAGGCAGCACGGCCCGATGTGAAGACACGGGTCCAGCTGGCCAACTCGCGGGTTCTCACGCCGGCCACCTCCGCGCTGATCGGTATCAACGTCGTGGTGTTCCTCTGGATGGTGGCCAGCGACACCGGCGCGATGGGCGGCAACATCACCCAGTTGCACGTCGATCTCGCCGTCAACCGCAGCATCCTGCACGCCACCCACGAGTGGTATCGCCTCGTCACCAACGGCTTCATCCACTTCGGCCTGATCCACATCGGCTTCAACATGTTGCTGCTGTTCCAGTTGGGTCGGCTCATCGAACGAGCGCTGGGTCCGGTGAAGTTCACCCTGCTCTACTTCGCCTGTCTGCTCGGCGGTTCGCTCGGCGTGGTGTTGATGGATGGTACGCGCGTGACCGTCACCGGCGGCGCGTCGGGTGCGGTGTTCGGCCTGATGGGCGCAGCAGCGGTAGGGCTGCATCGGCGGGGCATCAACGTGTTCAGCACCGGCATCGGCACCACACTGCTGTTGAACCTGGTCTTCACGTTCACCATCAGCGGTATCTCCATCGGCGGCCACCTGGGCGGCGTGCTCGTCGGCGCGTTCTGTGGTTGGTTCATGCTGGCACCCACCTGGACGCCGTCGCAGAAGTGGGTGGGTTACGTGACACCCGCAGCGCTCGGTCTGGCGTGCGCGCTGGCAGCGGTCTGGGTGTGCACGACGTTACCGGTGACCGGCCTCAGGGGTTGACCCGTCGGCGCGGCGCGTGGAACACCTTCGGGAACCGGTTGTCCACCTGCGGTCGGTCGCTGCTCCATCTCGCGGGCGGAGCCATCACCAGCCCACAGAGCTCGATGAGCACCGTGTCGTAGTTGACCCGCCAACCGCTGTAGTCACGCCACGCCTGGTCCATGTCGGATTTCAGCGGGATGCCCTCGACACGTAGTTCTTCCACCAGCTGGTCGAACTCAGGTCGGGTGATCGAGATCGCAGCATCGGGCTGCGGGTCGGGGTCGTACGCGATACCGAAATAGTCGGCGATGCGGCGCAGCGCGAAGAACCCGCTGCGCAACACCAGATCTGTCTGTGCCGTACGCGCGACGTCGATGGTGGAGGCCCTGAGGGCGGCGGTGTCGAGTACGCAGCCGGCGGCCGTCACCCAGCTCCGGTCCGGGTGCGGCGAGCGGAAGAACACCAGCGACGGCTGGCTGGTGTGGCTCTCCTCCACATCCATGAACCACTCCTCCCACCGCACGAAAAGGTCGTCGTCCATGCGGTCCAGCAGGTTGATCCGCGCGTACCGGGTGAGGAGCACGGCTGGGGACGGGGGCAAGCCAGCACGCACCTCCAGTAGCCCGACGAGGGCCTCACGGCGGCTGAATGCGCCGTAGATCGTGGGCAAGTACGAGATCATCAAACTGACGAGTCCGAGACCGATACCTGCCTCGACGAACGAGAGGATCACCTGTCCCGTCCCTGCCGGGCGATCGAAACCGAGCGTGAACAATGACGAGCCGCTGGTCGCGAACGCTTCCGCGAGGGGATGGATGCCGGCGGCCCAGAAGACGCCGGTGAAACCGATGCAGACCAGGGCGACCCACGCGGCAGGCAAGGTGACCAGCGCGACAGGGGCGTAGTGAGCCAGGACCCGATCGCGGGTGGCGTACGGCTGCCTCGGGCCGGAGAACCAGCCGAACACCTGCCGCCATGCGGTGAAATGGATGCGCGTCAACCAACTCGCATATCCGCGCGGGACCACGATGGTCTTCAGCGCCGATGCGAGGGTCCCCACGACGAGCACCAGGCCCACCACCCCAGCCAACTCCTGAACGATGATCACCGGCCCACTCTGGCACGACGAGGGTGAATTCCATGACGCCCGGTAGCGGAGACCCTGGGATTTGGGGCATGATGGGGCAGCCATTGGGGGCAACCAGAGGGGATCACCGGTGAAGATTTCAGTCACGGTCAACGGAACGGTTCACGAGAATGATGTCGAGCCACGCACCTTGCTGGTCCACTACATCCGCGAGGCGCTCGCGCTCACCGGTACCAACATCGGTTGCGACACCTCGTCGTGTGGCGCGTGCAGTATCCACCTCGACGGTGAAGCAGTGAAGAGCTGCACCGTGCTGGCCGTACAGGCCGACGGCGCACACATCACCACCATCGAGGGCATGGCCACCGACGGAGTGCTGCACCCGATGCAGCAAGCGTTCATGGAGAACCATGGTCTGCAGTGCGGCTACTGCACACCGGGAATGGTGATGGCCGCGACCAGCCTGCTCAAGGAGAACCCGCACCCCTCCGAGGAGGAAGTGCGCATCGGGCTGGAAGGCAACCTGTGCCGTTGCACCGGTTACCACAACATCGTGAAGTCCGTGTTGGCCTGCGCCGCAGGCGAGTAGTTCACACATCCATAGCGAGGTACTGGGGGTACCGAAATGACCGTCACTGACGATCGACCTGCAACCGTGCTGGGGAGCCGGATGCTGCGTCGTGAAGATCCGGCACTGCTGACCGGTGAAGCGAAGTACACCAACGACTTGCACCTGCCCGGCGCGCTGCACCTCGCGCTGGCGCGCAGCCCGTACGCGCACGCGCGCATCCTCAGCGTCGATCTGTCGGCGGCCCTCGCCGCACCGGGTGTCGTGGCTGCGTACACCGGAGCCGATCTCACCGGCCTGTGGGCCGCACCGATGCCGTGTGCGTGGCCGGTCACCGCCGACATGAAGAACCCCGCGCACTATCCAGTGGCGGTGGGCAAGGCCGCCTACGTCGGCGACGCAGTTGCAGTTGTCCTGGCCACCAGCGAAACCGCCGCCCGCGACGCGATCGAACTCATCGACGTGCGATACGAGCCGCTGCCTGCCGTGGTCGACCTCGAAGACTCGCTCAGCGACCGCGTGGTCATCCACGACGAGCTGGGCACCAACAAGAGCTACCAGTGGGATCTCAAGATCGAGGGCCACGAGGGGGCCATCGACGAAGCGTTCGCCACCGCCGCGTACACGGTGAAGGATCGTTACATCCAGCAGCGGCTGCTACCGATGGCGATGGAGCCACGGGCAGTTGCCGCTGTACCGCAACCGTTCGGTGGCGACATCACGCTGTACTCCAGCACCCAGGTGCCCCACATTCTCAAGGTGATGAGCGCCATCACACTGGGTATTCCCGAGCAACAGCTACGCGTCATCACCCCAGCGGTTGGCGGCGGCTTCGGCAGCAAGCTCGATGTGTACGCAGAGGAACTGCTCTGCCTGGCACTTGCCCGCAAGCACAAGTTGCCCGTACGCTGGAACGAAGAGCGCGGTGAGAATGCTGTCGCCACAATTCACGGTCGCGGTCAGATCCAAGACATGGAGCTGGCCGCCGATGCCGACGGCAAGATCGTCGCCGTTCGCGTGCGCATCCTTGGCGACATGGGTGCCTACCTGCAGCTGGTCACCCCTGGCATTCCCATCCTCGGCGCGTTCCTGTACGCCGGCGTCTACGACATCCCGATGTACGACTTCAGCTGCACGAGCGTGTTCACCACGCTGACGCCCACCGACGCGTATCGCGGCGCGGGTCGCCCCGAGGCGACGTATGCCATCGAGCGTGCGGTCGATTCACTGGCGCACAAGATGGGCGTCGACCCGATGGAGCTGCGCCGCCGCAACTTCATCCGCAAGGAGCAGTTCCCATACACGGCGATGACCGGCCTCACCTACGACAGCGGCGATCATCTCGCCGCCTCGCAGATGGCTGCCGGGCTGGCCGACTACGACGGTGTGCGCGCCCGTCAGGCCACACAGAACGTTCCGGGCGCAACCACGCGGCTGGGCATCGGTCAGGCCAGCTACTTCGAGATGTGCGGGCTTGCACCGTCGCGCGTGTTGGCCTCACTGAACTATTCGGCCGGTGGCTGGGAGGCCGCCACGGTGCGAGTACTGCCCACCAACAAGGTCCAGGTGGTGACGGGCACCTCCCCACACGGGCAGGGTCACGAGACGTCGTGGAGCATGATCGTCGCCGACAAGTTGGGTGTCGCCCCGGAGGACATCGACGTGTTGCACAGCGACACCGCCATCGCACCGCTGGGCCTGGACACCTACGGCTCGCGTTCGCTGCCGGTCGGCGGGGTGGCCATTGCAATGGCGTGCGACAAGGTCATCGACAAGGCGAAGAAGATCGCCGCGCACCAGTTGGAGGCCAACGAGGACGACCTCGAGTTCGCTGGCGGCACGTTCACGGTGAAGGGTTCACCCGACAAGGCCATGCCATTGGCGGCGATCGCGTTTGCGGCATTCACGGCGCACGACCTGCCCGACGGGCTCGAGCCCAACCTGGAAGCACAGGTCACGTACGACCCGCCCAACTTCTCGTGGCCGTTCGGTACGCACATCTGCACCGTCGAAGTCGACATCGAGACCGGCCATGTGAAGGTGTTGCAATACGTTGCAGTCGATGACTGTGGCAACCAGGTGAACCCGATGATCGTCGAGGGCCAGGTGCACGGCGGCGTCATCCAGGGTCTCGCGCAGGCCCTCTTCGAGGAGGCCGTGTACGACACCGACGGCAACCTGCGCAACGCCTCACTCGCCGAGTACCTGGTGCCGGCCGCCAGCGACGTCCCCAGCCTCACGCTCGGCCACACCATCACTCCGTCACCAACCAATCAGTTGGGCGTCAAGGGGATCGGCGAAGCCGGAACCATCGGCGCCGCACCCGCAGTGATCAATGCCATCGTCGATGCTCTCAGTGGTTTGGGCGTCGATGATGTGCGGATGCCCGCCAGCCCACAGACTGTGTGGGCGACCATCCAAGCCGCAACCCCGAAGACCCCTTCGAATGGAGACAGCAAGTGATTCCCGCAGCATTCGACTACGTCCGTGCCGGTTCGGCAGCCGAGGCCATCAGCCTCATCGGTCAGCACGGCGAGGACGCAAAGTTCCTCGCCGGCGGGCACAGCCTGCTGCCGTTGATGAAGTTGCGCCTGGCGTCGCCCAGCGTTCTCGTCGACATCGGCCGCATCAGCGATCTCAGCTACATCCGCGACGCGGGCGACCACATCGCCATCGGTGCGCTCACCCGCCACATGGATGTCGAGACCAGTTCGGTGCTCAAGGAACACGTGCCATTGCTGGCATACGCAGCCAGCTTCGTGGGCGACCCGCAGGTGCGCCACCGCGGCACCCTGGGCGGCACCATCGCGCACGCCGACCCTGCCAGTGATCTGCCGGCCACCACACTTGCACTCGGCGCCACCTACGTGGCGCAGGGCCCGAATGGCACACGCGAGATCGCGGCCGCCGACTTCTACCAGGGTTTCTTGGAGTCGGCGCTCGAACCCGACGAGATGCTCACCGAGATCCGCGTCCCCAAGATGGGCGGCGCCGGCTGGAGCTTTCAGAAGTTCAACCGTCGTGCGCAGGACTGGGCCATCGTCGGTGTCGCCGCGTGGCGCAGCAACGGCTCGTCGGGTGTCGCGCTGGTCAACATGGGCAGCACCCCGATCCTGGCGGGCGCCGTGTCGTCGGCCCTGGCCGGCGGTGCCTCGGTGGCAGATGCCGCGCAGTTGGCGGTCGCTGACGCCGAACCGCAGGCCGACCTCAACGCCAGCGTCGAGTACCGCACCCACCTGGCCAAGGTGCTCGTCCGCCGAGCGCTGGAGGAATCCAGCAAGTAGCTCTGCCGTGAACACGAGGTTCACGGTCGGTAGCGTTGGCGACCGTGTCGACGACTGCCGAGGTGCCCACATTCGTGGAACCTTCGACGCGTCCATTCCCCCGCATTCAGCTGCGTAGGGTCGTACCCGAGGATCAGTTCCGCGTCATCCGGTTGGCGCTCATGTTCGAGTTCCTGTTCCTCTACCTGTGGTGGTTGCGGGTTCGCGGCCTCCCCATCGACCGCATCTCGGTGGCCATCAGCGTGGCGTTGTTCCTGCTGTGCGCCTTCATCGGCAAGACCTGGCGGACGTGGGGCATCCTGCTGCTCGACTGCGCGTTCTACTGCGTCATGTGGCTGGCGTACGAACGCACTCGCGGCGCGGCTGACGAGGGCGTCACCGTCTTCGGGCTGTTCCAGATCCCCAAGCAGTTGCAGGTGGAGTCGATGCGCAACATCGACCGTGCGTTGTTCTTCGGCCACGACCCCAACGCTGTCCTCCAGAGCCATTTCTGGTCCAGGACGATCCGCTGGTACGACGTCGTTGCCTCCAGCACCTACATGACGCACTTCGTGGCGCCGATCATTGCGATGGCCGTGCTGTGGGCAATCAGCCACCGGCAATGGCTGAGGTTCATGAAGCGGTTCTCCACGCTGCTCGCCATTGCCTGTCTGCTGTTCGTGCTGCTTCCGACGGTTCCCCCGTGGATGGCCACCAGCCACAAATTT
>DAORTY010000071.1:154-18633 GCA_035432905.1 Ilumatobacteraceae bacterium
CTGCACCGGCCAAGAAGGCTGCACCGGCCAAGAAGGCTGCACCGGCCAAGAAGGCTGCACCGGCCAAGAAGGCCGCAACCAAGAAGAAGTGAGGCCTTGAGCCACACGGTGACTGATGGGGGGCGTTGCGCCCCCCATTCGCCGTTTTCGGAACCGGTGTTGAACAATGTGGTGATGGACGCAATCTGTGACGACCTTGCCAGAGAACACGACGCGCTCGATTCGTTGGTGGCCGACCTCACCGAGGACCAGTGGTCGCTGCCGACTCCGGCGGCCGGTTGGTCGGTTCGCGATCAGATCAGTCACCTGTGGTTCTTCGATCAGCGGGCGGCGCTCGCCCTTCGAGACCCGGCAGCGTTCGCGGAGGACATGAAATGGTTGATGGCTGCGGGTGGGACCAATGCGTCGGTCGTTCCAGGGCGCAACATGAGCGGTGCCGAGCTGCTCGCCGCGTGGCGGGCCGATCGCGCCGACCTGCTCAGGTTGGCGCACACGATCGATGCGTCGGCCCGGGTGCCGTGGTACGGCCCGGCCATGGCAGCGCGGTCATTCATCACGGCCCGGCTGATGGAGACGTGGGCGCACGGACAAGATGTTGCAGATGCACTCGGCGTCAGTCGCGTGCCAACTGAACGCCTCAAGCACGTGGCACACATCGGGGTTCGCGCTCGGCCGTTCAGCTACATGATCAACGGCCTTGCCCTTCCCGAGGCGCCTGTCTTCGTGGCGCTCACTGCTCCTGACGGTTCCGTGTGGGAGTGGGGCGAGCCAGCGGCAGATCGGGTCACGGGTGAGGCGTTGGACTTCTGCCTCGTCGTCACCCAGCGCCGCCACCGCGACGACACCGACCTGATCGTCGAGGGTCCGAACGCGATCGAATGGATCAGCATCGCCCAGGCGTTCGCCGGTGAGCCCGGTGGCGGCCGCGCCGCCGGCGAGTTCAGTCGCTAGCCAACCCTTCCGAGAGCTTTGGCGTGCCTACAGGTCGTCGATGCGCTTGAACACTTCGGCACTCTCGAGGCCGTAGCGCGCACCGAGACCCGCCAGACGGGCCGTGATGCGGGTGCGGAATGCCGCCAGCTGATCGTCGTCGACAGCCTTCATCGTGCTCTCGAACTGGCTGGCGTGCGCTTCCAGCGCGTGCAGCTTGCGCTTCACGAACGCTGCGACGTCTTCGACGTGGTCGGGCGACTCTGCTTCCCACAGCAGCAGTGTGTCAGGGCGGTGTGGCGCCAGCCCGTGCTCTTTGTTGAAGTGCGGGTCGCGGGCGGCGACGATTCCATCGCACGCGAGAAGTCCAGCCTCGCGGTGGTCCGGGTGCAACCGGTAGTGCTTCCACGGGTCGTGAGCCAAGATGACCTGTGGCTGCAACGTTCGGATGACGCGTGCCACCTCGCCGCGCAGTTGCAGACTGTTGACCAGCTCACCATCGACCTGGCCGAGGAACACGACCTCGCCGGCGTTGGTGCCCGACAATCGACGCGCTGCCTCGCGTTGCTCGCTCTCGCGCGACGCGATCAGTGATGGAACGTCGGCGTCGGGGTTCCAGGTGCCCTTCGATCCGTCGGTGAGCACGAGGTGGTGGACGACACAACCGGCTGCCGCCCATTTGGCCAGCGTCGCGCCGCAGCCGAACTCGACGTCATCGGGGTGGGCCCCGATGGCAAGGGCCGACGTCGGTGTCGACAGGTCGAAGGTCGTCAGTGATGGCGATGGGTCGGGCTGACCCGGTTCGTTGGCAGCCATGCGGGCAGCACCTCCTGCACCAGCGGGTGCGTCAGATCGAATGGTGTGTCGATGTCGAGCGCGAGACAGGCATCTCGGCGGACCGTCACGGGCAGCCCTGCTGCAATCGCTCGTGACAGGTGTCGGTGGAACGAGCCAGCGCCGTACTCGAACTCGAAGTCGAGCGCAGCGGGAAGCGACGCAACGTTGGTGCCGTCGTCGCGGGCATCGGGCACGAGGGTGAGAGAACCAGCCGTGACGACGAGGGCCAAGTTGGTGGCCAGCGGGAGGTCTCCGTGCGCCACCACCACATGGTCGGCACCCCGCCGGCGAAGCTCGGCGACGCTGTTGTTGACTGCCGCGTTCAACCCGACGCCCGGGTGCCACAACACGGTGGCCGCATGAGCGGTGGCCCAGTCGGCAACCGATTCACTGTCGCAGGCGATGAACACGGGCAGCTCGCCGGCAGCGGCCAGCACCCGCTCTGCAGTCCAGCGCGCCAGCGCCTCGCGCTCGGTCGGCGAGAGCACCGGGCTGAGCCGAGCCTTGGCGTCGGCAAAGGCCTTCACCGGCACGAGCACGACAGCATTCACATGGTGCAGCGTAGAGGGCGCACACCCCGCAGGGACTGCCGTAGCCGGACCGGCGACGGCCTAGCCTGTGCACATGTCGATCAAAGTCGCGGTCATCGGGGCCGGCTCGTGGGGGACAACCGTGGCGGCCCTCGCCGCCGCGAACACACCCACGGTGCTGTGGGCACGGCGCCCGGAGTTGGCCGAGGCCATCACTCGCGACCACATCAACGCCGACTACCTGCCGCAGTTCGAACTGCCAGGCGATCTGCGAGCCACGGCCTCTTTGGACGACGCAGTTGCCGCCGCAGACGTCGTCGTCATGGCTGTTCCGTCGCACGGCTTTCGCGAGGTTGCGGCCCAGGCGGCCCGATCGTTGCGTCCGTGGGTGCCGGTGGTCAGCCTCACGAAAGGCTTGGAGCGCAACTCGCGTAAACGCATGAGCGAAGTCATTCGTGACGAGATGCCAGGCCACCCGGTCGCCGTTCTCACCGGTCCGAATTTGGCCAAGGAGATTCTCAGCGGCCAACCCGCTGCCAGCGTGGTTGCCATCGACAACAGCGACATCGCAGCCGAACTGCAGCGCATCTTCGGCCGCCCCACGCTGCGTATCTACACCAACAATGACGTGGTCGGTTGCGAGGTCAGTGGCGTCGTCAAGAACGTCATCGCGATTGCTGCCGGTATGGCCGAGGGAATGGGTTTTGGTGACAACACGCGCGCGACCATCATCACCCGCGGCCTTGCCGAGATGACGCGGTTGGGTATTGCGATGGGCGGTCATGCCGCCACGTTCGCCGGCTTGGCCGGCATGGGCGACTTGATCGCCACCTGCTCGTCCAAGCAGAGTCGTAACAACATGGTCGGTCTCGAGCTGGGTCGTGGGAAGTCGATCGAGGAAGTGTTGGCTGCAATGAGCATGGTCGCCGAGGGTGTGAAGAGCTCGCCGAGTGTCCTCGATCTTGCTCGGCGTTACGGGGTCGACATGCCGATCACCGAGCAGGTTGTCGCCGTGTGTCATCACGGTCGGCCAGCCCGCGAGGCCATGGGTTCGCTGATGCAGCGCAGTCGGAAGAGCGAGATGGAATGAGCATGGATTCAGACAGCAGCAGCAACATCACGACAGGCGTCACCGGCGGCAAATGGCGCGCCAACGTCACAGCGTGGGGTGCACTCGAGCCATGGGGCGGTGGTGCGTCGTTGGACTGGCACATTGCCGCTGACGATCGTTGGCACAGCCCGCAGCGCGAGGCCGCCGTGCGTCAGCGTCGGGTCGACGGCACCGCAGTCGTGGAGACGCGTGTGCGAATCCCTGACGGTGATGCCATTCAGCGCGTGTACTCCGTGCCCGACCGTGGTGGGCTCACGATCATCGAGGTGGAGAACGAGTCGCCGTTGCCCATCGCCGTTGCGTTCACGCACGGTGGTCTGCAGTCGCTACGCCCGCCATCGGCGCCCATCGAGGGCATCACGCTTCCTGAGGGCAGTGTGGCTTTTCCAGTGGGCCATCGCTCCACGCTGACTGTCGCCCTCGCGCACGATGGCAGTGGTGCCGGACCGCTGCACGGTGGGTTGCCAACAGCGGCCGGTGTTGCTCGCGGGTGGCAGGTGACGGTTGATCGCGCCAGTCGCCTCGTGCTTCCCGATGCCGCGCTCAGCGAGCGTTTCTTTGCCGAGCGCTGCGAACTGGCGCTGGTGGGCCCACAGCACCCGGACAACGATCCGGTGGGCTTTCTTCTCGGCGTCGGTCAGCTGGTGCGCATGGGGGAGCAGGCGACCGAGTGGATTCCCGACGTGGCGCACGCACTGGAACTGGCAGCGAAGTCGGCCAACCCGGATTGGGCGCTTGCTGCAGCGCTCGATGCAGCTGACCACGTGTTGGCAGTGGCGGGTGAGAAGCGGGCTCGCCGCGACCTGCGTGCGCTCAGCACCCGACTGGCACCCGCGCACGTCCTGGCGTCCACGGCGCCCGACGAATGTGCCTACTTCATCGCGTGGGTCGAGCGTCTCATCTGCGACATCACTGTCGACGGTGGCCAGCTGCTGCCCACCGGCTTCCCTTCGGGCTGGGAGGGCAACAACTTTGAGGTCTACGGCGTTCCCACCAGTGCTCTCGGCTGGGTCTCGTTCGCGGTGCGTTGGCATGGCGAACGCCCAGCCGTGCTGTGGGAACAGAGCGGCCAGGCGGTGCCGCTCTCCGCGCCCGCGATCGCGCCTGCCTGGCGCACGACGGACATCAAGGGTGAGGCACTGTGGCCGCAACCCGAAGGCCTGGTGGCTGCAGTCCCTCTGCCCGACACCGAGCGTGTGCTCGAGACTCCACCGGCCACCCTGCCTGTGCCGGGCGAGGGTGAGTCCTTCAGCTGATGTGCGACTGCCTTGTCGCCATGCCCGCGGCGACCGGCGGTCCGTTCACACTGTTCGCGAAGAACAGCGACCGTCCGCCCGCTGAGCGACAGATCGTGGAGTGGTCGGTGCCGCGCCGCGATGTGGGCATCGTGCGAACCACTCACGTCGATGTCCATGCACATACTGCCGACACGCTCGGGTGCGTGCTTTCGCGACCTGTGTGGGGCTGGGGAGCTGAGCACGGGGTCAACGAGGCCGGTGTCGTCATCGGTAACACCACGGTGTACACCACGCTCGATCCGCGGGGCGCGCCAGACGGGCTGACCGGCATGGACCTCGTTCGATTGGCGCTGGAACGAGGGCGCGATGCAGCCGAGGCAGTCGACGTCGTCACGTCGCTCCTGGAGCGCTACGGGCAGGGTGGCAGTGGGCACGATCCCGCTCTCGTACCTGGTGGCAGGTCGTACTGGAACTCGTTCCTGGTGGCCTCGGCGGACGCTGCGTTCGTGATCGACACCAGTGGCAGCCAGTGGGAGGTCGAGGAGGTCGTGGAGGCGCGAGCTATCTCCAACCGCACGACGATCCCTGCGTTCGACGCCACGCACCGCCACCCCCGTCAACCCGTGGATCGACTGGTCGACCCGCGGTGGCACGCCTCGCAGCGAGTACTTGCGCAGCGCCCGGTGACAGTCGCGGCGCTGCAAGCGCACCTACGGTCGCACGACTCGTGCGCCGAGCCAGGGTGGAGCGTGTGCATGCATGTCGATGGTGTAGAGGCCACGACGGCCTCCATGATCGTGGAACTGCGGTCTGATGCAGCTCCGCAGGTGTGGGCGCTGACGGGTCACCCGTGCGATTGCGAGTACCTGTCGTTCTGCTTCGACGACGCCGCGACCATCGACCTCTCCCAGATCTAGCGGCGTGTCGCCGAGATCATCGCCTCGGAGATCGCCGCGCGTCCCGAACCCCCGGTGCGAGTGCCACGCCGTCAGTGCGAGTGCCACGAGCCAATCCGAGTGGGTACTCCTACCCCGGGGTGCGAGTACCCACTCGCACTGAACCCTGCTACTCGGACCGACGCGCTGGCACTCGCACTGACGCGCTGGCACTCGCATGGACGGGAGATGGCTGGAGGGCGGATTGGGGTCTGTCCCAAACGGAACGTTCGACACCGTCAAACCCCCGACGCACCACTAGCGGCTACTGCTCGGGCGTGGCGTCGCGGAGTTCGAGTGCGTCGACGATGGCGCGCAGTTTGGCGGCGACCGCTTCGACGATCTCTGGGTCGTCCGTGTTGCCGTCAGCGTCCAGACGGTCGCCGATCATCGACAACCGCACGTGCGGCTCGGCAACGATCGACGCTCCCATGAAGCCGAGCACGGGGGTGACGCTGTCCTGCGAGTGTTGGCCGCCCGACCGACCCGCCGCGCTGAGGAACGCAACGACGGTGCCCGCGATCGCCCGGTCGGCGGGCGGACGTGTCGCCCAGTCGATGGCGTTCTTCGCCAGCGCTGTCGGAGTGCCGTTGTACTCGGGCATACCGATGATCAGCGCGTCGGCTCCGCGCAGCGCGGCCCACCACCGCTGCAGGATCTCGGGCGGGTTCGTCTCCAGATCAGGGTTCATCCACGGCAACTGATCGACCCAGTCGATGATCTCGATGGTCAGCTCCTGTGGTGCAATTCGCTGGGCCAGGCGTACGAGTGCAGTATTGGAACTGCCGTTACGGAGGCTGCCGCTGAAGGCAATGGCGCGGAAGCTCGGGGAGGTCATTCTTCAAGTATGCGGTAAGGTCCACCCGATCCGGAACGCCTTCCGCAACGAAGGATTGATATGGCAATCTCCATCGAGAAGTTTCAAGAGCAGGGCGGCCGGCTCAAGACTGACGACATCGACTTTGATGCCTTCCGCCGTCATCCGCTACACCCTGACGTGCTGCGTTGCCTGTCGTACATGCACGACATCGAATATCAGACGGTGCTGTACACCCGCGAACTGCTACTCATGCCGGCGTGGAAAGACCCACAGTTCACCGCGTTCCTCACGCTGTGGAACTACGAGGAGTACTGGCACGGTCAGGCGCTCGGGCGCGTGCTCGCCGCCCACGATTGGCCGGCGCACGACACGCGACTGATCGAGATGCGCCGGTTCAACAAGCGGTACCTGTTCTGGAGCCCCGTCATCTTCTGGGCCCTCGGTCACGGCGTGCGCAAGTTCCCCGCCGTGCACATGACCTGGGGCGCCATCAACGAGTGGACCGCCAATGCGGCGTACAACCGTCTTGCCCAGATCGCCGAACATCCTGTGCTCGCCGAGCTGCTCGGGCGCATCATGCGCCAAGAGGGCCGCCACGCGGCCTACTACGCCAGCTACGCCCGCGACATGCTGGAGAACGATCGCAAGGCCCAGCGCGTCACGAAGTGGTTCCTGCAACACCAGTGGGCGGTCGTCGGTAGTGGCGATGTGCCCAAGATCGAGACGTCCTTCGCGGCGGCATACCTGTTCGGTGCCGGCGATGGTGCGCAGCTGATCGAGAAGGTGGAAGACCGCATCGACGCGCTCCCCGGCCTCGGTGGGCTCGGGCTCGTGCGCAGCGGAATTGCGGAGGCAACTGCACACGTGATTGCCGAAGAAGGCTGGGTTCCTGCGCCGCCATCGGTCAGTTCGGCTGCCTGACAGCAGCTACGGCTCCAGGACTGCCGGCTGTCCAACCGTGATGGAGCCAGGTTCCAAGACGGTGGCGTAGATGCGACTGACGTCGCCTCGTTCGTGGTTCATCACGTCGAAGTCGCCGTCCTTGAAGAACGGCTTGTTCTGGTAGCACGGCAGTGCGTAGGCGCTGACCTCGCACAACACCTCGCCGATGCGAAGGCGGACACCGACGCGGACGTCGGGCCATGCCAACCCGGTGAGGGTGATGTTCTCGCCCGCCAGACCGGGTGCAATCGGATGGCCCTGTGCGCGAAAGGCATCGATGACTTCGGTGCTCCACAGGCACAACGCTTGCCAAGGGCGGCCGTGATGGAGTCGAGTCGCCTGTCGGTCGCCAACGACGCCGCCCCACTCGATGTCGACGCGCTCGACCGGTGTCTTGGGAAGGCCGCCGCGAGAGAGGCTCAGCTGGGCAACGGTGCCGTGCGCACGCACGGGCAGTTGGCCCGCAGCGCGCAGGGCTGGGCCGGCGGCAGTCCATGCTGCCCACACTCGCTGGAGGTCGGTCTCGAGGTCGCCGGTGAGCGTCGGGTAGAGCGGATCCAGCACCGTTGCATCGCGACCTTGCGCGTAGCACGCCCACACATCATCCAGGTGACCCACGGTTTTGCGGGCGTCGGTCTCGGTGAAGGTGTGCGGGCCGATGGAGAACATGGGGCACACCGTAGGCTGGCGACGTGTCGACCGTAGATCACGACTTCTCCGACCTGAAACTGACCGAGTGGACGTCGTGTGGTGGCTGCGCTGCGAAATGGGGAGCGTCGTTGCTCACCGACCTTGTGCGCGACATGCCTTCGGGTATCGACCCATCGCTGCTCGTTGGTCTCGCACCCTTCGATGACGCGGCCATCTACAAAGTTGCACCAGACGTTGCGTTGGTTTCCACCACCGACTTCTTCCCGCCACTCGTCGATCACCCCGCCGACTTCGGTGCCATCGCCGCCGCCAATGCATGCAGCGACGTGTTCGCGATGGGCGGCCGCGTCGTCATTGCGGTCAACATCGCAGCGTTCCCCGAGCACTTCCCGAGAGAGGCGATCGTCGCTATCTTCGATGCGGCCGCGGCCGTGGTCGCCGAGGCCGGTGGCACCATCGCCGGTGGACACACCATTCGTAACCCGGAACCCATCTTCGGTCTCGCAGTACAAGGCGTCGTGCACCCGGACCGCGTGTTTCGCAAGGGTGGTGCGCAGCCTGGCGACGTGCTGATGCTCAGCAAGCCGATCGGTACGGCTCTCGCGCTCGCCGGCGGCTCGGCATCGGACAAGGCTGCGGCGATTGCGGGCATGCGCAGCCTGAACCGTGCGGCGTCCGAGGAGCTGCAGGCTCTCGATTCTGCGGTGCACGCGGTCACCGACGTGACCGGCTACGGCCTTGCGGGTCACGGCTGGGAGATGGCCGAGCGCAGCGGCGTACAGGTGATCATCGAGACAGACGGCATCGTGGCCTACCCGGGAGCGCGTGAGGCAGCCGAGCGCGGAGTGCGCTCTGGTGGCGACCCGCGCAACCGCGAGTACGTCGCCGAGTTCCTACGCAGCACCGCCAGCGCGACGGGCGAAGCGTTGTGCATGGACCCGCAGACGTCGGGCGGGCTGCTCGCAGCAGTGCATCCGTCCGCTGTGGCCTCGCTGAGTGAAGGTTGGTGGCGGGTCGGCGAAGTTGCTGCCGGCCCAGCCGCCATCGTCGTGATCTGATGGCGGGTCGCGCTCCTACTCGCCAGATGGAGAAGGAGCTGTGGGCGGCTGGACATGACGTCATCGTCGGTATCGACGAGGTGGGTCGGGGTGCGTGGGCCGGCCCGCTGATGGTTGGTGCTGCAATCCTGCCGCGCGACAAACGGGTCAACGGTGTGCGCGACTCGAAGATGCTGACGGAGAACAATCGCGAGTTCCTGTTCGACCGCATCGCGGGCTGGTGCGAGGCATGGGCCGTCGGCGGGGCCAGCCAGGAGGAGTGCGACGAGTTGGGCATGGCTGCTGCACAACGGCTGGCCACCAAGCGTGCGCTCGACTCGCTGGGTGTTGCGCCCGATGCGGCTGTTGTCGACGGGAAATGGAACTTCGTGTCGCCGCATGTGCCGTATGTGGAGATGCGGGTGAAGGCCGACCGCATCTGCCTGTCGGTCGCTGCGGCGAGCATCCTGGCGAAGGTGACCCGCGACCGCATCATGCGTGAGGCCGCGCAGCACTATCCGCAGTGGAGCTTCGAGACCAACAAGGGCTACCCATGTCCGCTCCACAAGGCAGCGCTACAGGGCTACGGCCCATCGGCGATTCACCGCCGAAGTTGGGTGTTCATGGATCACTACGTGCCGTGGCCCGGCGTACCGCGAGTGGTGCCGTTCGACCTGCGTACCAACCAGACGTCGCTGTTCTGAACGCGTCAGCCGCGAGACCAGACGTCGCCAGCACTGTTGGGGAGCGCAACGTAGCGACCACCTTCGTCGTGGACCAGCGACAGCAGCGCAGGATCGCTGGTGGCCAACGGGACTTCCCGGTCGAGTGACAGGGCTGCCGCGCAACAGTCAGCGAGGCTGACCGAGCGACGAGTGCGGTGATAGTGGGTTGCCCGCAGGACCGCCGCGTCGAACGCCATCGTCGCGTCGACGCCCGACACTGTCAGGCCGAGCCCGATCAGGTCGCTCTCGAGCTCATCGCGGCTGGCGCCGTTGACGCGGATCATCCGATCGATCACTTCCGCCAGGTTGATGCCGGTGATCAGGACCTGCTGGCCGGAAAGGATGAGGGGCTCGACCACATCGGCAGCAACCACTTCGTCATTGAGGTACGCCTCCAGCGCGTACGCGTCGAGCACGATCATGGTCTTCCTCTCGTTGGGCCTCTTCCTCGCGTGCGGCGCGGCGGCCCTCGTCGACGGTTTCCTTGGCCAAGTGGCGATACTTGCCGCGCAACGAGCGCACGAAGTCAGGGTCGAACGGCCGCACGACGAGGCCCGCCGCCGTGTCGGTGACGATGACTCGATCGGTGTTCCATCGCTTGCGCACCTCGGCAGGAATGGAGATGGTGCCGTTGCGCGAAACCTTCATCACCGTGGCGGTGTTGGTGGCGCCGTTCATGGAATCACCATACAACGATCTGTTGTGATCGTTGTATAGCTCGCTCAGGCGTGGGTGAGGGCTTGCTCGAGGTCGGCGATGAGGTCGGCGGCGGTCTCGATGCCGACCGACAGGCGCAGCAGGTTGTCGGGCACCTCCAGCGGCGAGCCGGCGGCCGAGGCGTGGGTCATCTGGCCCGGATGCTCGATCAGGCTCTCCACCGCACCGAGGCTCTCGCCCAGCGTGAACAGTTCGGTGGCCGCGGCCACGCGCAGCGCAGCCGCCTGCCCGGCGCGCAACGTGAAGCTGACCATGCCCCCGAAGTCGCGCATCTGCTTCGTGGCGGCAGCATGACCAGGATGGTCGGGCAGTTGCGGGTACAGCACCTGCTCGACGGCTGGATGCCCGATCAGCAGATCAACGATGGCTCGCGCATTCGAGCAGTGACGTTCCATGCGGATCGCCAACGTCTTCACGCCGCGCAACGCCATGTAGCAGTCGAATGGTGCAGGCACCGCGCCAGCCGCGTTCTGCGTGTAACGAAGGCGCTGCGCCAGTTCTTCGTCATCGAGTGCGATGAACCCACCGACCACGTCGCTGTGACCGCCGAGGTACTTGGTGGCCGAATGCACCACCACATCGGCGCCCAACGACAGCGGCTGCTGCAGGTACGGCGTGGCGAACGTGTTGTCGACAACGACCATCGCGCCACGCGAGTGAGCGATGGCGGCGATGGCTTCGATGTCGAAGCACCGCAGCATCGGGTTGGTGGGGGTCTCCAACCAGATCAGCTTCGTGTCGTCCGGCCAGCTCGTCGCCAGGCCGTCGACGTCGAGCAGGTCGACAGCAGTCCACGGCAACTGCGTGTGCACCTTGCTGATCAGGCGGTAGGTGCCGCCGTACGCATCGTTGCCCAACAGCACGCGTTCGCCACTGGCCAGCAGCCGCAGCACGTTGTCTTCGGCGGCCAGCCCACTCGCGAAGGCAAGGCCGTGAGCGGCCCCTTCGAGCGCTGCCACCTGCGTCTCGTATGCGGTGCGTGTGGGGTTTCCGCTGCGGCTGTACTCGTACCCGCGGTGCTGGCCCACCTGCGCCTGCTGGAAGGTGGTGCTGAGGCTGATCGGTGTGACCACAGCGCCCGTCACCGGATCGGGGTTCTGGCCGGCGTGAATGGCCGCCGTCTCGAAGCCCCACGTTGTTTGCTGCTCGAACTCACCCATTGCTCAACACCTCGAAGTAGCTCAGAAGATCGGACCGGGTGAGCACGCTCAACGGGCGTCCACCCGACAACACCAGTAGTGCGGGCGACTTGTCGAGCATCGCGACCGCCAGTCCCACCTTTTGGCCGGAGCCGATGGTGGGCAACTTTGGCCCCATGATGTCCTCGACAGCCGAATCGAGCACGGAGGCATCATGGAAGACGGCCTCCATCAACGCCAACTCATCAACGGCGCCGGCGACCTCGGCAGCAGCGAACGGGGGAGTGTTCTTGCACACCGGCAACTGGCTGATGCCGTTGGCGCGCATCAATTCGATGGTGTCGCGCACGCTCGTCGACGGGTTCACGTAGAGCAGCGATGGCGTGTCGCCGCGGGCGTCGAGTACGGCGGCGATGCACTCGTCGCACTCACGCAGGAAACCGAAGTTGGCCATCCATTCGTCGTCGAACACCCGCGACAGGTAGCCGCGGCCACTATCAGGGTTGAGGACGACCACGATGTCGTCGGGGCCAGCTGCCTTGGCGACGCGGATGGCAGTGGCGACCGCCATCCCGCCGGATCCACCGATGAGGATGCCCTCCTCCCTGCTGACCTGGCGGGCAGTGAGGAAGCTCTCCTCGTCGGTGATGGGGATCACCTCGTCGTACAGCTCTGGCGCCCATGCGGCCGGATAGAAGTCTTCGCCCACGCCCTCGACCAAGTACGGCCGGCCGGAGCCGCCGCTGAACACGGAGGCGTCAGGGTCGCCGGCGACGATCTTGATGGCAGGGTTCTGCGCCTTGAGGTAGCGAGCGGTACCGGTGAGCGTGCCACAGGTGCCGGCACCAGCCACGAAGTGCGTGATGCGGCCACCGGTCTGCGCCCACAACTCTGGCCCGGTGGTCTTCTCGTGAGCGAGCGGGTTGTTGGGGTTGGCGTACTGGTTGGGGCGAAACGCATTGCGTTCGATGGTCAGCCGCTCGGCAACCTTGTAGTAGCTGGTGGGGTCTTCGGGCGGCACCGCGACCGGGCAGACCACGACCTCGGCGCCGTAGGCGCGCAGCAGGCTGACCTTCTCCGGTGCGACCTTGTCGGTCATCACGAACACGCACCTGTAGCCACGCTGGGCAGCCACGATGGCAAGGCCGACGCCGGTGTTGCCGCTCGTTGGCTCGACGATGGTGCCGCCCGGCTGCAGCTCGCCGGAGCGCTCGGCGGCGAGGATCATCTCCAGCGCCGGCCGGTCCTTCGCGGAGCCACCCGGATTGGTGGTTTCCATCTTCATCGCCAGCACACACGTGATGCCGTGAATTTCGCTGATGCGCTTCAGACGCACGAGCGGCGTGTTGCCAATGGTGTCGATGACGCTGTCGGCGATGTTGGTGCCGTGCAGTCGTGGATCAGCTGATTCGTTGCCCCATGCCATGACCGGAGGGTACCCCGGTCAGGCCGCCCGGTACACGGCCTCGTGGCGTTTCACTTGGCGACCTCGATCAAGAACTCGCCTTCAGGGTTGACCAGGCATTCGCCCTGCAGGGTGCCCGGGTGGGTGAAGCGCATCGCCAGCTGCTGACCGGCAGAGACGTAGAACGGGCCGATCATGTAGCTCCGATCGTCATTGTTGATGATTCGCATGGACTCACCGACCTTTGCCTTGAGTCGCTGTGGCATCAGCTCGATCACCTCACCGTTGTCGAGGCGCACTCCCGTGCCCAGCGGCACGATGTATTCGTACGTGGCTCGCTCATCGGCCGTCAGTGGCTTCGTCTCCACAGCTTCGGACCGTTCGGCTCCGCAGCCGGCAACGGCCACCATGGTGAACGCGCCTGCTATTGCCGTGAGGAACTGTCGGCGTCTCATGACGAACCGCGAGCGAGGAGGATTTCGAGATCCGTCGCGATTGCGTCGGCGGCGAGCCCGAACGGCCAGGTGACCAGCACGGTGCCAGTGGAATCGACCACATACATCGCTGCGCTGTGAGTCACCTCGAACGTGCCGTCTGCTGTCGGTGTGACCGAGTAGCTGACGCCGAACGCATCTGCCGCAGCCCGCAATCTCTCGGGGTCCTCTGTGCGCAGTGCGTGTGCTCCAGGGATGAAACTTCGCACGTATCCGCTGATGACGTCGTCGGTATCGCGGTTCGGGTCGATGGTGGCCATCGCCAGATCCACCCGGTCTGCAGCGCTTCCCATTTCCTTGAGTGCCTTCTTCACGTCAGCCAATGTCGTGGGGCACACGTCGGGGCACTGCGTGTATCCGAAGTACACGATCAGCAGGTGGCCATCGTCCGCCCTCATGGCGAAGTCGGCATCACCGTTGGTCGTGTCCGGAAGGGTGACAGCACCCACGACGGGCGCCGGGTCGAGTTCGTAGCCGCTCAAGACCTTCGCAGGCGCGTCGTCGCCGCATGCCGTGAAAAGCAATGTGCCAATACTGAGGAGAGCCATTCGACGGAAAGTGATCATGTGGATTCGGTCCCTTCGGGGCCAGTGAGGTGGTGTGCTGCAAGTGCGTCGCGTAGTTCATCCGCGGTGTAGGCACCCTGGTGGACGTCCAGCAGAGTCCCTTTCGCATCGAAGAAGGCAGTGGCAGGCAGGCCCGACACCTCGAGAGCCGTGGAGAGTGCGCCGTCGGGATCGCTGAACTGGGAATAGCTGACACCGAGGTCACGCGCGAACGACGCAGCCTTCTCCGGTGCATCGAAGACGTTGACGCCGATGATGTTCACCTCGATGGCGAATTCGGTGGCGATCTGATCCAGCGCCGGCATCTCCTTCAGACATGGCCCACAATACGTGGCCCACATGTTGAGCACCAGCGGCTTGCCGACGAAATCGGACACCGTCGTCGCCGAGCCATCGGCCCCTGTGAATTTCACATCGGCAACTGACGCATTCTGCGATTCCGTGCAGGCAACGACCAGCAGGAACGCAATGGCCACAGCTGTGAGGCGAACGACCGACGGGGAACGCTTCATGGTTACGGTGCTTCGGTGAGCACCGGCACATCAAGGGTGATTGCGCCAGCCTTCTCGAACGTCAGAGTGAGCGTGAGAGTGGCGCCCACTTCCAGCGGCTTGACCAGGTCGATCAACATGATGTGGTAGCCGCCGGGCTTGAGTTCCACGGGCGTGCCCGCGGGCAGCGCGATGGACTCGACCGGGCGCATGCCCATTTCGCCGCCCGGCGCGCCCATCACGGTGGTCGCGGAGCCCATCATGGTCGTGTCGGAGGCTGGCTCGATGGCGTACGTCTCGTGCACCTCGACGGTGGCCGCGACAGTGCTGTCGGCCGACACGCCGAGCAACTTGTCGTCGATCGGGCTGGTGATGGTGACGTACGCAGCGCCCATGGTGGCCTTCATCGGACTGGTGCGTGCCCACTGACCGGTGAAGGCGATCTCACCCGTGGCAGTGGTGTTTGCCGCCGCCACCGTGGTGTTCGACGAGCTGTCATCGTCGCCGCAGCTGGCGACCAGCGTGAGCAAGCCGACAACGCAGGCAGCACCGGCGACTTGACGGATGGATCGTGTGGTTGGACGGGAGGTGAATCGCATACCCATAGGTCGTTCATTGTCGTTGCGCGGTTCCCGTATCGGCGCGGACATGGTGCCTCAGAACTAGGGCAATTGGTCACATTCACGGCGAGCGTCTCCATTCTCGGTCATCGCCGCGGTGAGGCCCGGTGTTGCCGTGTCACAGCCCCTGGCTACCGTGGCGGCCATGAGCGACATGGTTGGGGCAGCGCGGTGGCAGGTGGAGCAGGTGCTCGCGCTTGCACCCAAGCCGTCGTCGATCACGGCCGCCCAGCCGTTGGCCGTGCCGGGCCGCTGGGCGGGTGCGGGTTGCGACGCACGTGCCGTGTGGGGGCGCTGTACCGGTGGCAGCGCTGAGCCCTACGAATGCGTGGTCGACCACGTCGCCGTGGCAGTGCGGTGCAGTTGCCCCAGCCGCGTGCTGCCGTGCAAACACGCGCTTGCATTGCTGCTGCTGTGGGCTCGCGGCCAGGTGGCCGAAGGTGAGGCGCCTGCGTTCGCGACGGCAGTGGTCGCCAGGTCGACAGCGAAGGTGGCCACGCCGGTGGCGGCGGTTCCCGAGGTGGCGGCCGTGCCGGCGCCGGTTCCGTCCGCAGACGGCGGGGGAGATGCCGGGCCGGTGGCGCCGCCCCCCTTCCCCGAACGCGACCCCAACGCAGGCCGCGACGATCGAGTTGCTCGCATGGCTGCCGGGCTCGCCGAGCTCGACCGCTGGCTGGATGATCGGGTTCGTACCGGCTTGGCCGACCCGGCGCTGGCCCGCTATTCCACATGGGACGACTTGGCGGCTCGCCTCATCGACGCGCAGGTGGGTGGGCTGGCCAACCGTGTTCGGCGGCTCGCGGGGGTCGTCGGCGCGCATCCGGATTGGCATCAGCAGGTATTGTCCGAGCTGGGCGCGCTGCACTTGCTCGCCACGGCTGGGCGGCAGATGGGCTCGCTGCCGCCGACGCTTGCCGACTCCGTGGCGGCGGCAATCGGGTGGCAGGTCCGCCAGGCGGACGTGCTCGCGGGTGTGCCCGACACCGACGAGTGGGTGGTGATGGGCCGCAGCGACGTGCGCGAGGACCGCATCGAGGTACGTCGACTGTGGCTGCGCGGGCAAGCATCCGGTCGCTGGGCGATGATGCTCTCCTTCGCCGCCTACGGCCAGACGCTCGACAGCTCGCTGATGGTGGGCACCCAGGTCCACGCCGACCTGTTCCGCTACCCGGGCGCGCTGGGCCTGCGGGTGTTGATGGGTCGTCGCCACGCCGACCCCGTGCGGGCCACGGCGGTCGTCGGCTGCTCGGTTGCCGAGGCGTGCGCGCAGGTTGGTGCGGCGGTGGCCGCCGAGCCGTGGATCGAGCGTTACCCGGTATGTGTGGAGGCTGCGCCCGCGCGGTCGTCGGGCCGCTGGGTGCTCACCGACGACGGGGGTTCGCTGCCGTTGGTGGAGGGCGCCACCGGCGTGGGGGCGTTGCTCGCGAGCAGCGAGGGCCGTCCCGTTCCGATCACCGCCGAATGGACGCCGCACGGCATGGTGCCGTTGACGGCGCACCTGCCCGATCGCGCCATCGATCTCGGCCCCACCGCCGACCCCTCATTCCTGGCGGCCGGCTGATGCTGAACGACTATTGGCAGGAACTGGTGACGGTCGCTCTATTGGGCACCGATCGTCGCGACCCCCCTACACCGCCGACGGGTGGCCTGGCCGATCTGGCCGCCGACGATCCGCAACCAACACCGTCGCAGCGGTTGCTGCAGCAGGTGGCCGGCTGCACCGTCGTTCGACGCGCGGGCCTGCTGCCGGGAGCGCCGGTTGCCACGGTGGCGCCGCCGGCACACGACCCGCGGCCGCCGACGCCACAGTCGGCCACCACCACCTGGCGTCGCCTGGTCGGCGATTGGCCGCTGCTGGAGGACGAGTGGGTGTTGGCCGTCGTACGCACTGGCCGACGGTTGGCGCCAGAGCTGGTGCCACCGGTGCTAGCGCGCTATCGCACCGACGCCACCCGGCATGCTCGCGCCCTTGCGGCCGCCGGGCCGTTGGGTGAATGGATGATCGAATGGTCGCCGCGGCTGGCGTGCACGGCCAAGCGCCCGCCCGTCCCCGAGCTGGTCGCCGAAGTTCCCGAACTGCCGATCGTTCCCGAGCTGCTGCCACTGCTCTCGGCGCCGGCGGCTCACGTCGCACGAACACTCTCGGCGGGCCTGTCATCGGCCCAACTCGGTCGTTCGCACAAGGCAGTCCTCGTCAATCTCGTCGCCCGCATCCAGCCCGCGTCGCTGCCCGCCGTCGCACAGGCGCTCGATCGCGTCGACCCGTCCTCGCCCTCGATCGGTCTTGCGTTCGCACTGGCCGACCTCGCCCACCTCCGCCATCACATGCTCACCGAACTGGAGCTTGCATGAAGTCCTCCGACACTCCGCCGTCCGCCGTTCTGCGTCCGCATGCCGAGCAGGAGTTCGCGCACGAACTCGCTGCGCTGTCCGCACTCGACGACCGGGAGCGTCCGCCCAACTGGCGGCTGTCGCCGTGGGCGGTGGTGCAGTATGTGCTGGGAGGCACGCTGTCGGACGGAACGGTGCTGACGCCGAAGTACGTGGGCCAGCGGCGACTGGTCGAGATCGCGGTCGCGACCCTGGCAACCGACCGTGCGTTGCTGCTGCTGGGCGTACCGGGCACCGCCAAGACCTGGCTCAGCGAACATCTCACCGCCGCGATCAGCGGCGATTCGACGCTGCTGGTCCAGGGCACGGCTGGCACCGCCGAGGAGCAGCTGCGCTACGGCTGGAACTATGCGCGCCTGCTGGCAGAGGGCCCCAGTCTGGGTGCACTTGTACCCAGCCCGATCTATCGCGCGATGGAGCGCGGCGCGATCGCCCGCGTCGAGGAACTGACCCGTATGCCCAGCGACGTGCAGGACGCGCTGGTGACGGTATTGAGCGAGAAGACGCTGCCAATTCCAGAACTCGGTGGCGAGATGCAGGCGGTCAGCGGCTTCAACGTGATTGCGACGGCCAACGATCGCGACCGCGGCGTCAACGATCTGTCGGCCGCACTCCGGCGCCGGTTCAACACGGTGGTGCTGCCGCTGCCCGCGGACATCGACGAGGAAGTCGCGATTGTCGAGCGCCGCGTGGCCGAGCTCGGCGCTGCACTGCGGCTGCCCGCCGTGCCAGCCGCAGATGAGGAGATCCGGCGTGTGGTCACCATCTTCCGTGAGCTGCGCAGCGGTGCCACCGAGGATGGGCGGGTCAGCCTGAAGGTGCCCACCGGCTCGCTGTCGACTGCGGAGGCGATCTCGGTCGTGACCAGCGGTGTCGCGCTGGCGGCCCATTTCGGCAACG